>CANLJW010000014.1:0-30633 GCA_947491605.1 Actinomycetota bacterium
TCATAATTCCAACGCCTAGCCATTCCCAGATTGCGAAAGCGCTAATTTTAAAAGTTCACTTAAATCGGCTTGATTGGCCGCTGCCCCTAAATTCTTTTTGACGCGTTCTATTGCCAATTCAGCTTCTTTGGTTGAATAACCAAGTCCAGTGAGCGCGCTGCTTAATTGTTCATTCCAAATTGGTCGCGTAGCTCCATCTACCCCGACTAAATGTTTAGCCATCTTCTCCCGTAGTTCTAATACCAATCGCTGTGCCACTTTTTTCCCTATGCCTGGGATTTTTTCAAGAGCGGTTGAATTACCGTCAGAGATCGCTCTTGCCATCTCCAACGGGGCAAACGATGCCAAAGCTGCTAGTGCTACCCGTGGTCCAATGCCCGAAACCGTTTGAAGTAATTCAAAAAAATCACGAGCAGGACCATCTAAAAATCCGTAGAGAGTTAGCGAGTCCTCACGAACTAGTAAGGAAGTAAAGAACAATTGTTGGCTATTAATTTTGCAATGGGTTGCGGTTATTGGCGTAACTTGAACTTGCAAGCCAACGCCACCAACTTCAATGATCACGTGGTTGAGCGAAACGCTAACTATTCGCCCTGATAACGATGAAATCATTTACCTTTTACTTTCTGTAACGCGCTAATTCGGGATTTCTCTTTTTTAAGAGCCGATGCAACTCGAGAGTTGCCCCTACCCCGCCAATGATGGCAAATAGCTAGCGCTAACGCATCTGTACTGTCGACGGGTTGCGGAATAGTTTTCAATTTCAACAATTTTTTTACCATTTCTGCAACTTGTTTCTTATCAGCCCGACCAGAACCGGATACTGCAGCTTTAACTTCGCTAGGGGTATGCATCGCTACTGGAATTCCATTTCTAGCAGCAATCAAAAGCGCTACACCAGCCGCTTGGCCGGTTGCCATCGCCGTTTTAACATTTAATTGCGAGAAAACTCGCTCCACGGCGATCACATCCGGTTTATATTTTTTTATCCAAGTTATAAGTTCAACCTCTAATTGGAGCAATCTAGCTTCGAGCGGTGCAGTCACATCGGTGCGGATAACGCCAACTCCAACCATCTGCAAATTTTGATAATTATCGCCATCGACTACTCCAATACCGCATCTGGTTAAACCAGGGTCAACTCCTAACACTCGCATGAATTGAGCCTAATAGGCGGTGGTGAATCGTTAGCCCAGGCTCGCCATTACTTCATCGGATACATCAAAATTTCCGTAAACATTCTGCACATCATCGAGATCTTCAATTGCTTCAATCAATTCAAAAACTTTCTTAGCTGCTTCAGCGTCTAATGGAATTGAGAGGTTTGGTAAAAATGAAGTCTCGGCTGATTCGTATTCAACCTTATTATTTTGCAGAGCGGTACGAACCGTTATTAAATCACTAGGGTCGCAGACCACTTCGAATGATTCGCCAAGATCATTAACATCTTCAACGCCTGCTTCAAGAACAAACTCCAGGATCGCGTCTTCATTGAAACTCTGGGCTCCTTGAATTTTATTAACTATAACTACACCTTTACGATTGAACATGTATGAAACTGAGCCAGGATCTGCCATATTGCCACCGTTGCGGGTAACGGCTACGCGCACTTCCGAGGCCGCGCGGTTTCGGTTATCTGATAAACATTCAATAAGTAACGCAACACCACTTGGTCCGTAACCCTCATACATAATAGTTTCCCAGGTTGCAGCACCAGCTTCCAAACCTGCGCCGCGTTTAACGGCGCGATCAATATTATCTGATGGCATTGAACTCTTTTTGGCTTTGGCTATTGCATCAAAAAGTGTTGGGTTGCCGACTACATCAGGACCGCCAGTACGAGCCGCAACTTCAATTCCCTTAATTAATTTTGCAAAATTCTTGGCACGTCTAGAATCTATGATTGCTTTTTTATGTTTAGTGGTTGCCCACTTGGAATGACCTGACATTTTTTTCTCCTATTGCACAATCGCTTGCTGACAAACGCTATCAACAAAGTATTTATGGATTCTATTGTCGCCAGTTAGTTCTGGGTGAAATGATGTTGCAAAAATTGAGCCTTGCCGTACCGCTACCGGATGACCCTGCACTTGCGCTAATACCGCTACACCGATGCCGACATTTTCCACCCATGGCGCTCTAATGAAAACTGCTCGCACCGGTGTTTGGGTCATGCCGTTGAAAGTTAAATCACTTTCAAACGAATCTACTTGTCGACCAAAAGCATTTCGTCGAACCGTTACATCAAGCCCACCAAAAGTTTCTTGTCCCACAATTGCATCTAGAACTTCATTCGCTAGCAAAATCATTCCGGCGCACGAACCGTAGGTGGGCATTCCATTTTTTATTCGAGCGCTAATTTCATCGAAAATACCAAACGTCCGAGCTAATTTTGCGATTGTTGTGGATTCACCGCCTGGAATTACTAACGCATCTACGCGCTCTAGCTCAGATGCTCGTCGCACAAGTGAGGCCGAAACTCCGCAATCACTTAACGATCGCGCATGTTCCCTAACATCACCTTGGAGCGCCAGAACTCCAATTCTCACTTATTACCAGCCCCGCTCCGCTAATCGGTGTGGCACTGGGATGTCCGCAACATTTATCCCAACCATCGCTTCACCTAAACCGCGCGAAACTTCGCCAACAACTTTTGGATCATCAAAGAAAGTGACCGCTTTGACAATTGCTGCGGCTCGTTGCTCTGGGTTACCAGATTTGAAAATTCCAGATCCAACGAAGACACCATCGGCGCCTAATTGCATCATCATCGCTGCATCTGCAGGAGTTGCAATGCCACCAGCAGTGAAAAGTACTACCGGCAGTTTCCCGGTAGCAGCAATCTCTTTAACTAATTCATAAGGTGCTTGCATCTCTTTAGCTGCAACATAAAGTTCATCTTCGCGCAGCGATGAAAGTCGACGAATCTCACCAGCGATCGCGCGCATATGAGTTGTGGCATTAGAAACATCGCCAGTACCAGCTTCGCCTTTAGAACGAATCATTGCGGCACCTTCGTTGATGCGACGTAACGCTTCCCCGAGATTTGTTGCACCGCAAACGAATGGAACCGTAAAATTCCATTTATCAATATGGTTTGCGTAATCAGCGGGAGTTAAAACTTCAGACTCATCTATATAATCGACTCCGATGCTTTGCAAAATTTGAGCTTCAACGAAATGACCAATCCGCGCTTTTGCCATTACCGGAATCGAAACTCTCGCCTGAATTGCTTCGATCATGTCGGGATCTGACATTCGAGATACGCCACCTTGGGCACGGATATCTGCGGGAATTCGTTCAAGCGCCATCACCGCAACCGCACCGGCATCTTCGGCTATCTTGGCTTGATCAACGTTAACAACATCCATAATCACGCCACCCTTAAGCATCTCTGCCATGCCGCGTTTTACCCGCGAGGTACCGGTGATATTTTCAGCCATTTTTTCTGCCTGCCTTCATGGATAGTTTTAGGTAGCGAAGTCTACTTTGTTGTTGCCGGAGATGCACTCGGAGATTTTGGCGTCAAATAGGTGAAAATGGGTTCTTGATCGGTTAAGGCAATCCAAATTTGGCCAGGAGTAAACGGTAATTCGCTCCCATCTTCGAGGAGCCAAGTTGTGCCAGTTTCCGCACTTACGCGATTCCATGTGCCACGAAAAACTTCGCTATCGCGAAGAACATATCCCGGACCCGTGCCAACTGTTTCGCTCATCGGAGTTACGCCACCAAATTTATCACCGTAAATAGAAGGTGATATTTTCACTAATTGAATTACCAAAGTTGGCGAACCTAACTGGATTCCACTTGCCGCTAAATTGGCCAAATTATTATGCGATAGCAACCAACGTGATTCACTCTCCGACCAGATAGCTCCATAATTTGCGTTCGGCCAAGAAATTTTTACTGCTGATATCACTTGACCTCCTGCAGGTTTCTTGCCAAATTGCCATCCCATATTTTTTGCGGAGACTAAATTTTTTGCTTTTGCCATCAACGGCGCAGAATTTAAAATCATGTTGGTTGGTGCGCTACGGTTGGGGTCACGGTAATAAATTGTCGGCGAATTGCGCTCTGCACCTAAATCTTCAATGTTGGCGGCAGCGATGACCGGACGCATCTTTGATTGCGCGCCGCTGTACGCTAACCCAACTCGACCATATTGCGCCAATAGATCGATATCGCCGATGCGCAGCGACCTAATCGGACCGATATCTTTTGGGATCTTCGACGAATAAATCGCAAGCAATCTAGTCAATCCTGCTTCTACTTGTTCAATATAGATTACGTCGGCAAACTCTAATCCCGCTTGCGGATGAGCTGCATTGGTATCGTCAATTTTTACAGCCAAGACCGGTCCGTTACTACCAGGCGCGCCAGTAAAAGCGTTTACTTCAATTTGCTCAGGTGAAATCTTTGCAATTTGTTTGGAGATTGTGGCGCAACTGGAGAGGGTTGACACCATCACGATAAATATCGATATTGCCGTTATTAATAACCTTGATTTCTTCACAAAAGATCATCTTCAAAGGCATACTTAATTGGAAGCGGCGCAGAACCAGCCAATCTAAAGAACCGAAATACTAATTTTTCCCGAAGCGCTTTAGTGGCGGCTACCGCTTCAATATGGATTGCAATCGCTACTCGTACCCGCTCCGTAACATCTTCTAACTTTATAAAGATTTCTGGATGAAGTTCTGGCAGATCACTTTTGCTCTTTAATAGGTTGAGCGTTCCAGATAAACCACTTTCTTGATCGCTTCTTTCAAATATTTGCGCTTCGCGCGCGCCATAAGCCGCACCAGTTAATATCAAATTTGTAGCGGGATCAATTTCAGGTAAATGCGCAATTTCCAAAGCTATGGCAGCGCGTCGCTGTAGGGTGGCATCCAAATTCGCCCAAGAAGTTTCTACCCGGTGATGTAATCGATCTAACCGAGTAGCTGAAAATGATAGATACCAGGCAAATAGTAGGAAGATAACTAAGAGCGCTAATGAAGTTTTCATTTTTTATTAATCATTATCTCTTGTAAAGAATCGGTTCCAAGATCTACTCTCCGAAGTCAGCCCAACTTTGCCACCACCGGTAAGCGCCATCGAATACACATCCATTATCTGCTCTGCCACTTGCGACCAATCAAATCGCTCAGCTGACTGGAATCCAATATTTGCTAAATTTTTTCGTTTACTGTCATCGCGCAACAGGTCTATTATTATTTTCGCAAGTTCGGTTGCACTTTCAGATTCAAAGAGTGCTCCGTATTCGCCACCGTTAAGTAAGTGCCTAAATGCTGGGATATCACTTGCGACGATTGCGGTTTCGCTCGCAAGTGCTTCGGTCAAAATAATGCCGAAAGACTCTCCCCCAGTATTAGGCGCTACATAAAGATCAACCGATTTAAGCAAGCTAGCTTTATCGGCTTCGCTTACCCGACCTAAGAAAACCAACTTGTTTCGCAGTTGGGCATTTAAGCTCTTCAAAGTTTCGGCACTATCTCCCGGTCCTGCTATCAGTATTTTTGCATCCGGGATGAAGCGAGTGATGATTGGTAGTGCATCCAAAAGAATTTGTAAACCTTTGCGCGGCTCCTCAAATCGACCAATAAAACCAATGGTATTTGAGTCTTGCCATTCATCTTTTGGTAACGCTTTTCTAAATAAATTCACATCAATACCATTCGGAATTACCACAGCATCAGTTTCTAAATGAATCTTTAAAGTCTCTCGAGCAACCTCACTAACTGCAATCCGGGCACTCAATTTTTCTATAACGGGTTCTAGTAACGGGCTAATTGCAAATGTGACTTTCTGTCTTGGCGCAGCCGCATGGAAAGTTCCAACCATTGGACCTTCTGCTAGCCAGCAAGCTAAGAGCGATAACGAAGGAATGGCCGGTTCGTGTAGATGTAGCAGATCAAAATTGCCTTGCGATATCCATTGCCGCACCCGCGAGGCAGCGACGGGACCAAAAAGTACTCGAGCTACGGCACCATTATAAGGAATCGAAATTGGTCGACCCGCTGGTACCACAAAATCATCCACTAACGATGTTTCGTTGCTTACCGGTGCCAGCACCGAAACATAATGACCTTGATCAATGTAGTACTTAGCTAGATCTCTAATGTGAGCCTGCACACCGCCGGGTGTATCCCAACCATAAGGTGAAACCATGCCAATTCTTAGCACTGAGTTTTTCGATAAGTTATTTATCATGAACTCCGCTCTACAAAATCGCCATCAACCCAAATCCGCTGCAACATATGCCAATCTTGTGGGTGGTGGGCAATATTTGCAGCAAATCGATCAGCACAAATTTGGGTAACAACTTGAATCATTTCATCCTTGGATCCATGGGTAGGTAATTCGATTGGTTTTTCAAACTCAATCTGAATTCCAGTTGGCGTGTAAGAAACAAATGCAGTTACTAAAGCTGCGCCAGTTTGTATTGCAAGTGCGGCAGGACCACCAGGCATCCGCGCTTTCCCATCAAAAAAATTAACAGTGACGCCAGATTTTGAGAGGTCTCGATCTGCCACCAGAGCTACTAATTTTCCGCTCCGTAACCGCTGCGCCAAAATAGCCGTTACGCGAGAATTTAAGTCAAGCGCCTCCATTCCTATTTTTTCGCGATGGTGCAAAAATCGCCTAAAAAGCCGCTCTGGCTTCACATGTTCCACCACGGTGGTTAGCGAGATTCCTTGGGCGCAAAAATAAGCGCCCGCGTGATCCCAATTTCCAGCATGTGGCAATGAAACTATTAAACCTTTGCCAGCTGCAAGAGCGTCAAAAAAATATTTATCATTAATGGTCTCCACCGAATTTAAAATGTGGTTCTTATCCCAATCCGTGAATCTGAAAGTGTCAATCCAATATCGCAAATGTGAGCGCATGCTCTTTTTTAGTAAATCTGCCATCTGAACTTCATCGTATTCAGGTTTAACTCGCGATAAATTACTATGTAATCTCGTAATACTTTTTCCGTTGCGAAGCCGAGTTAGATCCGCAATTACATCGCCTAATCGATAAGCAACGCTTTTTGGTAGCGTCCGCAGCAAGCGCCAACAAGATAGGTACATAAGATAAGTGAAGTAATCAATCATGCAGTTTCCTGATAAACCATAAACAACCGTTGTGCTACTGTAATTAAACTCAGTAAAACTAGGATCCAAATACCGAAAGCAAGTGCATATGGGACGCCTAGCCCATGTAAGCCAATTCCTAAAAGCACCAACATCAATCTTTCAGTTCGCTCCGCAAGTCCGCCATTGCAGGCAATATCTAGCGATTCCGCTCGGGCTTTTACATAAGAAACCATTAGTCCTGAAATCAAAGCGACTAACGCGGGAATGAAAAGTGGATCAGCACTCCGCTCCAAATAAATGATGACGCCGATAAATATGGTGGAATCTGCGATGCGATCACATGTTGAATCTAGTAAGGCTCCCCATGGGCTGCCGCCTTTTGCCGATATTCGCGCCATCGTGCCATCGAAGAGATCGCTCAACGAGAAGATACAGATTGCAATTGTGCCCCAGAAGAAATGACCGTTCGGATATGCAACCAGCGAAGTTACTATCACTAAAAAGGAGCCGATCGCCGTAACCAAATTTGGGGTTAAACCAATTTTCAAGGCAAAACGGCAGGCTGGTGTAATCAACCTAGTGACTGGAGCCTTAAATGGGATCTGTAACATCGTTCCCATCGTAGGCTGACCCGCATGAGTATCCCAATTAACTCGCATATTTCCGCGTTAACTATCGGAATTTCTAGCGTTATCCCAGCAGCTTTCTACGAAGCCATCGGGCTGGCAGGTGCCCTCATCTATACCGATACCGATGCCGAACCGGATCTAACTAAACTATCTGGAGCATCGCTCGCTATTTTTATGGTCAATGCTCAAGTTGGTATCGATTCGAACATGGTGGCCCTATGGGATGCATGTCGAGAATCACAACTCCCGCGATTACTTATGGTCTCTGGATTATCCGAAGGTGAGATTGATTTTGATGACATTGTGATGATTGCTAATCGCATTCTAGATCCAGTCGTCACACCATTTCTAGTATTACATGACGAGAGTGGCCAACCTAACGGCCTAATTGATATTGCAACTTCACAAACTTATGACTATTCCAAAAATCCCGCCAAAATTGCAACCGCGGACGAAGATTTGATAACTTTAGTTTCAGAATTTGCGGTGGAGTATCAGGAGCTACTTGAAGAATTTGGTGATGCTGGATTCGCAGATGGTTTGCTCTTCCCATGCATTCCTTTTATTTCATTCTTAGGAATCGGCATAACCGAGGCCCGCCGATATATCGATCTTATTCCCAAGCTTTAGCTAATTCAGCTCTTGTAGTTGCTAACAACTCTGGCAAAACTTTTGTCTGACCGATTATTGGCATGAAATTTGCATCGCCACTCCATCTTGGTACCACATGTTGATGAATATGTTCGGCGACCCCCGCCCCAGAAATTGCGCCTTGATTCATTCCCAAATTAAAACCAGCGCATTTAGAAACCTTTCGGAGCACTGCCATTGCTTTTGCGCTAAATTCAGTAATCTCGTTACGTTCTGAAATAGTCAACTCAGTTAAGTCAGCAACATGGCGATTGGCGCAAATCAACATATGACCGGCGTTATATGGGTAAAGATTCATTACGGCATAGACTTCATTGCCGCGGGCCACAATTAGCGCAGCTTCGTCACTCATTTTAGGAATTTCACAAAATGGGCATTTAATTTCGTTCCCATCCAGCGGCCGATTTTCCCCAGTCAAATAGGCCATCCGATGCGGTGCCCATATCCGTTGCCATCGATCCGGCATTCCCACACCACCGGGTATCTGGTTATTATCCATAAAGAGATATCAAACTTGGGCGCGTTCCGCGACGGCTTTTTGAATCTCAGAAATTGCATCCGCAATCGCAATTCCATTTTTTTGGTCGCCGTTTCGGTATCTAAAAGAGAGCGCATTCGCAGTAACGTCTGCTTCGCCCGCAATAATCATAAATGGGATTTTTTCGGTCTGGGCATTTCGAATTTTTTTCTGCATCCGATCATCGGAAGCGTCAATCTCCGCGCGGATCCCCAAGCTCCGCATCTCTTTTACAATTTTTTCCAAATACGGGATATAAATATCGGCAACTGGTATTGCCCGAACTTGGACGGGAGCTAACCACGGTGGGAAAGCGCCGGCATAGTGCTCGGTCAGAACACCAAAAAATCTTTCGATAGATCCAAATAGTGCGCGATGAATCATTACCGGGCGTTTTTTACTGCCATCTGGAGCGGTGTATTCAAGTTCAAAACGTTGCGGTAATTGAAAATCAACTTGGATGGTCGACATTTGCCAGGTACGACCAATTGCATCCTTCGCTTGCACTGAAATTTTCGGACCGTAGAAAGCAGCCCCACCTTTATCCAAAACTAACTCTAGGTTCTGTTTTTCGGCAGCTTGGCGGAGCGATTCGGTCGCTTCTTCCCAATCCTTATCTTCACCTACAAATTTGGTTTCATTTTTGGTAGAGAGTTCAAGGTAAAAATCGTTCAAGCCATAATCACGTAACAGATTCAAGACAAATGTTAAAAGGCTATCGAGTTCCCCCGCCATCTGTTCCGCGGTGCAGTAAATATGAGCATCGTCTTGGGTGAAACCTCGCGCTCTAGTTATCCCATGAATTACCCCAGATTTTTCGTAGCGATAAACCGTGCCAAATTCAAATAGTCGAAGTGGCAATTCCCGATAAGAACGACCTCGGGATGCATAAATCAAATTATGAAACGGACAATTCATCGGTTTCATGTAGTACTGCTGGCCTTGTTTTTTTATGGTGCCATCGGCATGAAGTTCCTCATCCATGATCATCGGCGGATACATGCCATCGGCATACCATTCCAAATGTCCGGACCGTTCAAATAGCGCCGCTTTTGTTAAATGTGGTGAGTAAACAAATTCATATCCTTCTACTTCATGGCGATGCCGCGAATAATCTTCCATTGCACGACGCACGATTCCACCCTTTGGATGAAACACCGCCAAACCTGAACCAATTTCTTCTGGGAACGAAAATAAATCTAATTCGGCTCCGAGTTTTCGATGGTCTCGCTTTTCTGCTTCCGCCAACATCAATAAATATTGGTCTAGCGATTCTTGCGACGGCCAAGCTGTCCCATAAATTCGCTGCAGCATTGGGTTCTTTTCCGAACCACGCCAATACGCGCCAGCGCTCCGCATCAATTTAAATGCTGGAATATATTTTGTGGATGGCAAATGTGGCCCGCGACATAAATCGCTCCACACTGGTTGGCCATCTCTGCCTAAATTGTCGTAAATAGTTAATTCGCCAGCGCCAACTTCAACGTCAGCACCATCATCGGTTGCAGTTGATTTTAACTTAACTAATTCGCATTTATAAGGTTCGCGGTATAACTCTTTTAAGGCTTCTGCATCTGTAGTGGTTCGACGTTTAAAACGTTGGCCATCTTTGATAATTTTCTTCATAGATTTTTCTAAAACTTCTAAATCAACGGGCGTGAATGGACGTTCTGGATCGAAGTCGTAATAGAAGCCATCGGTGATTGGCGGTCCAATTCCTAATCGGGTTTGTGAGAAAGTACTTTGGACTGCTTGCGCAAGCACATGCGCAGTGGAGTGTCTTAAAACCATTAAGCCTTCGGGTGAATCAATCGATAACCCTTCAATCACATCACCAGGCTTTACATCGCTCCATAAATCCTTGAGCTCACCGTTTATTTTGCATACAACAATTGCATTAGCACCAGCCCCAGTGCGATCTACCGCTTGGCTGGCAAATATTTGGGTAACTTTTTGGTCAGCGTTTACTTTAACCAGAACGCCATCGACTGTAATCTCGATGGCTTCGGCGCTAGACATGGTGCGAGGCTACCAAAGTTAAATGCAAAGACGTTGGAGGCGAATTATTTGCTGTAATAAATTAATACTGCGACGATTGAAATCAAGAGCCCGCCCGCAATTATTAGGTATTTTCCCCAAAGCGGCAGCCCAGATTTTTCCGCAGCCGATTTAGCGAGGTTTTTAGTTTTAAGCATAGCTCGGGCTGCCCAGGCAAATTCGGTTGCTAAAATTCCAAGACCCGCGAGTAACACTAAAACTCCAGGACCAGGAGCAATTAAAAGAAATCCGCCAAAGATGGTAATACCGCCACCCATAACTCCAATAAAAGTTCGCCAAATCAATTCACCGGCTGAAGTTTTCTTCATCCAATTCCGCAATTTCATGGTTGCAGTTTACTCCAAACCCAGTCATTAAATTCCGAAATGAGTTTTGCGCCATTTGCGCTACTTTGATTTTCGGTATTGTTGTACCTATTAATTGGGCGAATTCCCTTGGCGCTTGAGAGTAAATAACTGGCGCGACACTTCTGTAAATCGGCAGGGGTAATGTCGAGTTCTGCTACCCCAAAATATTCAATCAAAAAGGCGCGCGTTATGCCGGGTAAGCACCCAGAAGAAAGCGGCGGTGTGAAGAATTTGCCATCGCTCTCCCATAAAACATTCGCAACCGCAGATTCGGCAACGTTTCCGGCCAAGTTCTTAAAAATGACATCATCTGCGCCAGCGCTATGCGCAACCCGGAGCGCGTGGGCGTTCTCACCATAAGAGAGCGTTTTAATCCCAGCCAAAATTGAGTTCTCGTTTTTTGGATATCGATAGTCAACCACCGAAAGTTCGTTGCTGGAAAGTTCCAAGACTTTATGTGTAGCCACCCAATCGCCGTTACTTAAAAAGGTTATCCGAATTCGACCATGCTCAATTTCTTTAGTTGCTTCCAACAACTTTTGCATACCTACTTCAACATCGCTCCGAATAGGTAGCGCAAACCCCAGGATTGCTCCGCTCTTATAGGCTCGATCTAGGTGACGCGAAAACGCCCAAATTTTTCCATCGATACTCTTTAACGTTTCAAAAATTCCATCTCCCAATAACCAACCGTTTCGGCCGGGGTCACCAGATGCTGGTAGCACCAAATCTGAAACCAATTCGCCATTAAATAGAACCTTCAAAATTTCACTGCACTTTCCACGGTTTTCCCGCTTGCAATTGCGATCAATCGATTCGCTTTCAATTCGGTCTCTTCCCATTCCGATGCCGCGTTACTCCCCCAGGTAATGCCCGCGCCCGTTCCAAATCGCAAATAACCATCACGTTGATTCCAGAAAGTTCGAATTCCAACGGCAAGGTTTGCATCACCATCACAGACCCAACCAATCGCACCGCAATATGGGCCGCGACTAATTGGTTCCATCCTAGAAATAACTTCTAGCGCGGAGCTTTTAGGTGCGCCGCTTACAGATCCAGGTGCCATCATTGCTGCAAAAATATCTACCCAAGAAATGTTCTTGCGAAGAGTTCCACTCACATCAGAAACCAAATGGTATAGACCTGGATGTTTTTCGATTCCGAGCAATCGCGGGACTGCCACAGTACCGGTTTCGCAAATTACACTTAGATCATTTCGAATCAAATCTACAATCATTACATTCTCTGCTAAATCCTTTTCCAGAAATTCGCTAGTTGCTGATGTTCCTTTGATTGGGCTAGATATAATGTTTCGCTCTCCTTGTACAGTTTTCGCCACTCGCATAAATAGCTCTGGCGATGCAGATGCGATTTCCATTGTGGGTAAATTTAAATAGAGGCTATGGGGCGCTGGATTATTTTTTAATAGATCACCCATCAAAGGTTGCAGTGAAAGCCCATCTGGAATTGGCGCAGATAGAATCCGACAAGCGTTAACTTGGTAAACCCAGCCATCTGCAATTTCGTTTCGAATTGTTTCCACATAATTCAGATATTCATTACGAGAAAACGAACTCTCCCATTTTGTGGCTATCCCTAGCCACTCCCCTTCGCCAACGAATTCACTCTCACTTACCGTTTCAAATCTGGCAAAAGTTGGTTCGCCAACAAACGGCGCAATTACTGCCCAAAATCCGGGTTCATCTAGCGCCGCAACATCATGTCGAATCTCAAGACAGTTTCGAGCGCTTTTTCCGGCCATCCAGAAATATGGTTCGGAGTGCGTCTTCGCAAATTCCAACATGACGCGAAGGTACTCCAATGGCTCAAACTTTCGACTTGGGAGATGCGCCTTAACTGCGATAGATTTCCCCCTGCTCTTGCTGGTCGATTCTCTCGGGTAGCTGGAGTTTTGCGGACGTAGCGCAGTTGGTAGCGCGGAACCTTGCCAAGGTTCAGGTCGCCGGTTCGATCCCGGTCGTCCGCTCGGTTAATCAAATACCCATGGTCGGGTGGCCGAGAGGCGAGGCTCGGGACTGCAAATCCCGCTACACGGGTTCAAATCCCGTCCCGACCTCCACATTTTTAATTGAAAACTGATGCCGTAAAGTCGGCGCATGTCATTAGCCCAATATCTCCTCGGAATCGATGTTGGTGGCACAAAAATAACGATTGGGCTCTACAACGCAAAGTGCGAACTCCAGAAAAGCAATCGAATTGATTCTGGAAATCGCTCTGCTACAGATATTGAATCCGATATTCGAAATGCAATTTCGGAGTTAGCGAAACTGCAAAGTTTGATTGTGAGCGTCGGAATCTCCAGCGTTGGACCGATTAATTTGCAACGGATCGAAATTAGCCCCGTAAATATTCCAGATTTTCGAAAATTTCCATTAGGTGAAATTATCCTTGATGAGTTGGCTAAGTTTGGTTCACATCCGCAAATCGCGATCCAAGGCGACATTATTGGAATGGCTCGTGCCGAAGTATTTCTCGACCCCACGCTAACCGAGACGACTGCTTTTCTAGTAAATGCTGGCACCGGAATTGGCGGAGCTTTGATTGATAACGGAAAAGTTTTAACCGGTGATACTGGAAATTCTGGATATTTTGGCCATGCTTCCGTTGCGTTCGATGGCCCGATTTGCAAATGCGGCGCATTTGGCTGCGTTGAATATTACGCCGGCGGCGCTGCGATGGTTCTTAGAGGAAAAGATAACGGGATTGTGACACCTCTTTCAAATTTTGCAACGCTAAATTCCTTGGCAGAATCTGGCAACATCGCTGCAATCGCAACAATTGAAATTGGAGCTACTGCTATCGCACAAGCCACTGTTAATGTAATGCTTATTAATGACCTTACTAAAATTATCGTAACTGGTGGCGTTGTCCTAAGTTCTGATATTTTCTACGAAAAAATGGTCTCTGAGATTGCCTTAAGAATTCAGCCACACGCATTTTTAATTGGATTTCAGATTCGAAAAGCGCTACTAGGTAGCAGTAGTGCCGAATTAGGAGCAGCACTTTTAGCACGTGAAGTACTATTAACCTCATGAGTTTAGAGAAGTCAGACCGCCCTTGGGGTAGTTACGAAGTACTGCTCGAAACCCCTACCCATAAAATCAAAACCATAACCGTTAAATCTGGGGCAAGGCTTTCACTACAACGTCATCAAAAAAGAGCAGAACATTGGTTTATTGTTTCTGGCAATGCGCTGGTAACCGTCGGCGAAAATAAATTTGAGAAGTTTGCATACACTTCTGTAGATATAGAGATTGGCCAGTTACATAGAATTGAAAATATCGGAAGTATGGACCTCGTCTTTATTGAAGTCCAAACTGGCACATACTTCGGTGAAGATGACATCGAGCGTGTTGAAGATGATTTTGGGCGGGCATAAATCCAATATATGATTCACTAAGAAAAGAAGGACCGTTGGCGCAGCTGGTAGCGCGTTTCCTCGACATGGAAAAGGTCACTGGTTCGATCCCAGTACGGTCCACGTAGAACGACTAACTATCTAGAAATACTCGCAGCCTTCGAAGCGTCTCTTCCAAATATGTCGGAATCATTTCTTGGTGTTCTTGATTATTGGTTTCATAGAGATAGTTGAGCAGCATGAGACGTCTATGAATGAGAAGCATCTCTAGATCTGCCTTCGTGTGCGGTGGTAATTGCCTTACTGATGTATATCCATTGAGCATGGCCTCATCTTGTTCCGGCGTATCCAAATAATATAGAGCTGTTGCAATATCTTGAATTGGTAAACCAATCCCACTGTCATCAAAATCAAATATGGAAAGTTGATTGTTATGCCATTTCATGTTCCAGCCATGCAGATCGGCATGAATGATTTGAGGATTTTCTCGAGAATAAAGTGCATCGGTTCTAGAGATAATTTTCTTGAATGCAGCAGAAATCAAATCCTTTTCCCCACTATCTAATTTGCTCTTGTCGCTGAGCAAGAAATCTTCCGTTTCCCAAAACGGATCTTGGAAGGATGGAAGCGCCGCATCACTTGGAAGGACAAAATCCTTCGATGACGCATGCATTCGCGCCATTGCCTGACCTAATGCATGCAACTGCTCCAGAGTCGGTTCATCGCCAACTTCTTCACCATCGAGCCACGAATAGAGAATGCAATTAAGTTCTCGTCCACTATGAGCATGCGTCACAGTAGTGACGAATTTTCCGGATCTATTTGCTATTGGCCGTGGTGTAAGGATTCCATCCACATTTTCTAGAAATTTTACCCAAGCGACCTCCGCGCGGATATTTTCAGCACTTCGTGGAGAATTGATATTGATACGTAGAGCGTAATTCGTCGAGTCGGCAGCAGTAACCTTGAAGGTCGCGTTGTACTCATTGTTGATCAAAGAGACTTCATTGACATCCAATAAATAGGAGCCAAGAGCTGTATGTGCAATCTCAATCAACTCTAATTCGGTAAAGCTCATGGAAGTCTTGGCCCTTTCTTATAGGTCACTGGTTCGATCCCAGTACGGTCCACTTATTTTAGTTTTGCGAGCCTTTTCAGAATTGGTGGATGTGAATAGTGGACTGCCACATAAATTGGATGCGGGTTCAAATTACTTAACGAGTTCACAGATAATTTTTTCAAAGCAGAATACATATATTCAACGGCACCCGGATACGTTTCAATCGAATATTGATCGGCCTGATACTCGTTATATCTTGAAAAAGAATTATTAACCAAACCCAATACTGTTGAAACTGGCGCAAAGAGCAAGAAAAAAGCCAACATGGAAAGTTGAAAACTTGGAACATCCGACCCTAACGCGGCCGAAAGATTTGGGTTGCTCAACAGCCAACCCATCAAAGAGAAAAGAATCAATGTTTGCACATTACTAAAAAGGAACATTGTCAAAGTATGTTTGCGTTTGTAATGGCCAACTTCATGCGCCAAAACCGCAACTATTTCTTCGGTATTGAGTTTTTCAATCAGCGTGTCATATAAACCAATAATCTTAACTTTCCCCATTCCGGAGAAAAACGCATTCAGTTTTGTAGAGCGCTTTGAGGCATCCATTTCATAAAGCTTGGAAAGTGGAAATCCTTGAGATTTGCAATAAACCTCAATCGCATCCCGCAACTCCCCTTCTGGAAGCGGTTTCAACTTGTTGAACATTGGCAAAAATATCCGGGTTCCGAAGACAAACATAAATAGCGTAAAACTAGCTACCAAGAGCCAAGCAACTAACCAGAAAACGCTTTGCAGCTCTTGATATATCCATGCAATTGCATAGAGAAGAGGTAGCCCAATTCCTAGACTCAGTAAAAGATTCTTAATTTGATCAGCAATGAATAACTTAGGTGTTGTTTTATTGAATTCATACTTACTTTCGATTACAAATGTTGAGTAAATACCAGCTGGCAACGAGCCAACTGAACTCAAAACAATCAATATGCCGATGAAAAGAACTGTGACTAAAAGATCGTTAGAAATTCGCTCGCGAATGAAACCATCTAACTTGGCAAAAAATCCTAGAATTATCGCGGTTAGTATGACGCAGGTAGTAACTACCGACGAGATGCTCTCGAGTTTGTAATTTGCAGTTCCGTAAGCCATCGACTTCTGATATTCGGCCTCGCTATAGATATCTTGTGCCTCTGGACCGAGCGGTTGATTCTTTGATTTTTCGTTTAAGAAATTGATGACTCGACCAGCGGCAAAATCAATCAATACAAAAGCAATAATTCCAATTAACAGCCAATCTGCAGTACTCATTATTCTCCTAACTTACTCTTTTAAATTTTATCGGTCGGCCGCAATTGTGAAATCTGATTTGAAATATCAACCTTTCCATCTTTTACTAAGCCAGCAATAACGCCTTCCAGATCGGCTTTAGTTTTATTCTGACTCATTTTGAACGATATTTCTAACCGTGAAACTTCAAGTTCAACTCCAACAATTGCTCGTAATTGCCCAGCCACGTAATCTTCCGGTGCATCGGCAACGTTCCAAGGTTTATCACGACCAGATTCAAATTTCTCCGTTAACGCACTTACCTGTCCCCGCAACCATTCGACATCATCATGAATCACTAATTTTCCATAGACATGAGCCATCATGTAATCCCAAGTCGGCACAACTTTCCCATGTTCTTTCTTAGTTGCATACCAAGAAGGCGAAATATAGGCATCGTTTACGGTAGCTATAAAAAGCGCATCTACCGAAGTTTCAAGTGACCACTGCTGGTTTCCGCGCGCTAAATGACCAACTATAGATTTCGTGCTTTCTTGGAATAGAACTGGGATAAAAGTTGAAACTATTCCTGCGGTTGTATAAGAAATTAAATGCCCAGCATTTATTGCTCTAAGGAAGACCTGGCCAGCTTCATCCCCTGGTTCAAAGTGTTTAGGTATATACATTGTTTATCCGAGTAAAATATTTTCTAATCCGCGAGTTAAACCAACCGTTGATATAACTGCCTTAGCAGCTAATAAAGTGCCATCCACATAAGGTTCTGCAGAACTTCCAGCATCAAATCTAATTGAAAGTCGTTGATCTGGTAGGCCGAAAATTACCTCAGTAGATACCACAAAACTTGGTAGCCGGATCGAATGAACTTGGGTGCCGCCAATATCAGCACCTCTAGCTTCTTGTGGACCAGCAATATCTTTTACCGGTACGCCAATTTCTGGTTTATGGACTGCGCTCAATTTTTCAGCCAGTTCTCGCGCAGTACCGCTCGGCACATCAGGTTTCTTCTTGCTTGCATAATCTATAACTTCCCACTGCGGTAAATGTTTAGCAACCATAAGTGCGGCAGCTTGTGCTAACGCTGCAGTAAGCGCGTAATTTCCTGCGGCAATTACTCCGACATTTTTAGCCTTTGCAGCGCTTTCAATCTCGGCAAAATCTTCAGCTGACATCCCAGATGATCCGACAACAACGTGAACGCCTGCAGCTATCGCAGCAAGTGTGTTGGCTTTAACGGATGCATACCCGGTGTATTCGATCATTACATCTACTCCAGCAAGCGCTTTGTTGAGATCCGAATAAATCGGCGTTCCCCAATGTGTGCCCCCGATAACTTCGCCCAGATCTTTACCACCCGTTGTTCTGGTGAGTGCAGAAGTTAATTCAAATTCAGCACTGGCATGTAAGGCCGTTGCTAGAGCTTTTCCGGTCCATCCAGTCGCCCCCGCCAAGCAGATTTTAATCATGAAACCGACCCTATCTCTTAATTTCTTTTGTAACCAATAACACTCCAAGTGCGGCTAATACCATACCGAAAATTCCTATCAAACTTATTCGTTCCCCAAAGAGAATAAAAGCTTGAATCGCAGTTGATGGTGGTACTAAATAATACAAACTAGCAACTGAGGTAGCGCTATCAGTTCGCAGCATATAAAAGAGTAGGAATATCGAACCAATCGATAGAGCCAGCACGATCCAAGAAAGCGCCAAAATAAATCTTAGATTAACAACCACGGTTGTATCTTCAAAAACTATCGCGAGAATGAAAAATATAATGGTTGCAGCTGCATACTGCACTGCTGTTCCAGATAAAAAAGATATTGTGTTACCAGTACGTTTTTGCAATAAGTAACCCACCGTAGTCCCCAGCAGGGCGAGAAAGCATGAAAATAAACCAAGCCCAGAATAATTTGTAGAGTAATCACCTTGCAGAATTTTTGGCAGTAACAAAAGCGCCACACCAACTAGCCCTAAGAATAAGCCAAGCAACTGCACTATCCGTAATTTCTCGCGAAACATTGGGACTGCTATCAAAGAGACAAAGACTGGTTGCAAACTAACAATCACTGCTGTGATTCCTGCCGATACTCCTAAATGCACAGCATAGAAAACGCCTGCAATATAAAGTACGTGCAAAAAAATACTAACCAATATCGATTCTTTGACCTGAGACCTAGAGATCCGCAATGATTCTTTTGCTAACTTAGCTAAAGCCACCAAAACAACGGTAGCGGCGAAATATCTAATAGTTAAAAAAGTAAACGGAGATGCGTACGGGAGAATATATTTTGCGCCAATAAATCCGGTGCTCCAGAGTAAAACGAATATCGCCGGCGCGAACCGTTTAACTAAAAGCAATTCTTAACTTTCTGGAAAATGACAAGCCACCATGGTTTTACCAATTTGAATTAGCGGCGGCTTCGTTGCACATATATCTTGCGCTTTCCAACATCTAGTTCTAAACCGGCACCCGGTTGGTGGATTTATCGGATTAGGAATATCTCCGGATAACCGAATTCGCTCCCGCGCGCCTGATGCATCTGGATCCGCGCTTGGCACCGCTGACATCAGAGCTTTTGTATATGGGTGCTTAGGCGAGGCGTAAAGCGATACATGATCGGAAACTTCCACAATATTGCCCGCATACATAACTGCTACCCGTTGTGCGAAATGTTTAACTACCGCAAGGTCATGTGCAATAAAAATAAAGGAGAGGTTGAAATCAGATTGCAGACTTTGTAATAGATTTAAAATCTGCGCTTGAATAGAGACATCGAGAGCACTGACCGGTTCATCGGCAATAATCAATTTCGGCTTCAATGCCAGAGCACGCGCGATCCCAATTCGTTGCCGTTGGCCGCCCGAAAATTCATGCGGATATCGGTTGTAATGCTCTGGATTCAATCCGACGATTTCCAGAAGTTCTTGTACTTGTTTTTTTACATCCACCCCTGGATTTATCCCATGAATCTTAAGCGGTGTGGCAATAATTGTTCCGACAGTATGTCGTGGATTTAGCGAAGCATACGGATCTTGAAAAATCATTTGAATTTGCGGTCGCAGTTCTTTGAATTCACTTGCTTTCATCTTCGAGATTTCTCGGCCTTCAAATTCAATCGATCCTGACGTAGTGGGTATCAATTTCGTAATTAATCTGCCAGTCGTGGATTTTCCGCAACCAGATTCTCCAACTAGCCCAAGAGTTTCACCAACATTTAATTCAAAAGAAACGTTATCTACCGCGTGCACAAACTCTCGTTTGCCAAAAATCTTCTTGTTTTTACTAGGGAAATGCTTAGTGAGATCCGTAACTTTTAATAGTGGCGTCATAATTTTGGCGCAATCTCACTCTTAAAAATCGCCACTCGATCAGTTTCCGATAGATGGCAGCTAACTAAATGGCTGCTATTAAATTTAGCTCCGGCAAGTTCGGGCATCACAGATTCACAATCGACCTTTGAACGATTCTTGTAGCTGCACCTTGGGCTAAAAGAGCAACCACTTGGCAAAGTAATCAAACTCGGCGGGGTTCCCGGAATCGCTAGAAGTTCTGAATCGGTAGCTCCGGTTAATTTAGGTATTGAAGTGAGTAAGCCCCAGGCGTATGGGTGTTCTGGGGTTTTAAGCAATTCACGCACAGTTCCGCGTTCAATCGCTTTGCCGGCGTACATTAAAAGCACATCGTCAGCGATTTCAGCAACAACGCCTAAGTCGTGTGTAATCATCAATATTGAGGAACCGAATTCGCGTTGCAAATCTCGTAATAGATCCAGAATTTGTGCTTGTACTGTTACATCTAGCGCCGTGGTTGGTTCGTCAGCGATAAGTAGTTTGGGATTACACGAAAGTGACATCGCAATCATTACCCGCTGGCGCATTCCACCTGAAAACTGATGTGGGAAATCTTCAATTCGTTGCGTTGGATTGGGAATTCCAACTCGTCCTAACATTTCGACAGCCACTTGTTTAGCAGCTTTTTTGGAAACTTTATTATGAACTTGATATGCCTCCGCAATTTGATCACCAACTTTGAAAAAAGGATGCAACGCCGCTAATGAATCCTGAAAGATCATCGCCATCGACTTGCCACGTAATTTGTTCACTTCAGCTTCGGTTGCTTGATTTACATCTACGCCATCGATAAGAATTTCCCCGGAAACAGCGGCGCGACTGCCTTTATGCAAACCCATAATCGCAAGGCTTGTTACTGACTTTCCCGAACCCGATTCGCCCACAATTCCAAGCGTTTTACCGGCTTCGATTTCAAAGGAAACGCCATCCACTGCTTTAACTAAACCATCATCGGTTTGGAAATGAACTTTCAAATCTTTAACTTGTAAAATTGCGGTCATGCCAGTCGAACCTTTGGATCTAAAACCATGTAAACCAAATCAACCACGATGTTAGCAATTACGATAAATACAGCCGCTACCATCACTGTTCCAACAATTACTGGCAAATCAACATTGCTAACCGCCTCAGTTGCTAATTTACCTAAACCGGGAATATTAAAAACATATTCTGTGATAACTGCGCCGCCTAAAAGTGCGCCTAAATCCAACCCGAATACCGTAATGATGGGAGTAATGGCAGCCCGCAATACGTGTTTAAAATTAACTCTGCGGGTAGAAAGTCCTTTAGCGCGCGCAGTCCGAATGTAATCTTCGCTCATAACTTCGATCATCCCGGCACGGGTAAGCCGCGCATAAATTGCTGAAAGAAGAAACCCCAAAGTTATCCAGGGCAAAATCATTCCCTGTGCCCATTCCATTGGGTAGTCATTAGGTGAGACGTAGCCAGGTGAAGATAGCCAACCCAACTTATCAACCAAAATAAATTGTAAAACTAAACCAACAAAATATATTTGTAGTGATGCGCCAGCCAGCGCCGTGCCTTGTGAAAATTTATCTATCCAAGTAGCCCGTCGTAGCGCTGAGACGATTCCACTTGATAGGCCAATAAGTAGCCAAAGGATTGATGCACCAAATGCAATTGATAAAGTCGCCGGTGCACGATCTTTCAATAAAAACGTAACCGGTTGATCAGTTTGATATGAGTAACCAAGACAAGGTGCCGCGCAATCAAGTTGTGCTTCGCTACCAGCTAAATAGGTGCGACCTGAAACTATTCCTTTAACAAATCTAAAATACTGCTCTGGAAGTGGAATATCGAGTTCTAACGCATGTCGGATTTCAGCCATCAACTCGGGGGTGCAACTCTTGCCACAAGCTAGCCGAGCTGGGTCCGCCGGCAAGACAAAGAAAAGACCAAAAACGAAAATGCTGACAAAAACCATCACAGTTGCGCCACCGATTAGTCGGCGAACTAGATAAGTCAGCATTTTTTCTCCCTAACAAAGAGTTACCCGATACCTATTTAGATATCGGGTAACTCAATTGTTTACTTAATTTATTACTTTCGAACGAATGCAGCTAGTGGGCTGAGCGTTCCATAGCCACCATCTGCTTGAACGCCACCAAGTTTGGAACCAGTCATAAAGGTTGCTGCTTCGATGTACATAGGTACAATTCCCGCAAAATCAACAATTATTTTCTGTTCTAAATCACCTAGCGCTTTATCGGACTTCAGAGCATCAGTAATCATGTCCGCTTTTTCGAAGAGCGACTGCATTGATGGTTCATTCTGACGCGAGTAGTTAGAGTGTGAATCTGTTGGAGACATAGTGCGACCATCTAGCAACGCTGGAACAATTCCAGATGCTGCAGCCCAGTCAAATCCCCAAGAAGTTTGAATCACATCAGGTTGCACAACGCCAACATCGCGTTGTCCGATTCTGGTGTAGTAACCAGCGCGATCAAGTTTCATCATCGTGACTTTAAATCCAGCTGCTAGTAACGCTTGTTGCACTGCAGCTGCGCGAGCAGGCTCTGTACCTTTATCGCGATAAGCCAAGATTAGATCCTTCTTTGCGTTTGGTGATTTAGCAAGCAGCGCCTTTGCGGCATCTGTCTGGCCTTCTGGACTCTTATGGACATCTCGGCCGCAAACATTGAAATTACGATAGGCATTCTTCAAAGATGTTGGAATCAATGAGTTGCTGTACGCACCCGCATAAGTTCCACCAGCTGCTAGTAATACAGTCTCTAAATTAACAGCGCATTGAATTGCTTTACGTACGTTCACATCTTTGACCGTATCCATGTTGATCGCTAAATAACGAGCATATGGCGAGTCAAATGCATAAAGTCGATCCTTGAAGATCGGGCTATAGGTCATTGCTTCCGCAAGGTTTGTCACCATTTGGGTATCAAGTGACATTGCTCGCTTGGCTTCGCCGCTATCGGAGAAGAGCATGTTCTCTAGAGCGTTCTGTTCGTATCCGAACTTGACCACAATCTTATCTGGGTAATTCCAGCGAAGCGGATCACTCTTTGGATCCCAATTTTTATTGCGGATCAAAGTCATGTTCTTGCCACGATTATAAGATTCGATTTTATATGGACCAGAAGATACTGGGCGCAAATCGTAATTTTGCTTTGTATCTTTGGCTTTTGGCACTGGTGAGAACGAACCGAAAGTTGTTACATATGCAAAATATGGAACTGCATACGCTAACTTGTAAGTAATTGCGTCGCCTTTAGGCGAGCAAGTAATGGAAGTTAGATCTCCAGTTGGATCGGTATAAGGACCTTTGAACCCAGTTTCATTTTGCAAGAAATCTTTAGCGTAAGTTGTGCCACCATCAAGGATGTCGTCGTTGTATGAACGCATAGTTCCGTATTTAAGATCTTGACAAGTAATTTTGGAACCATCTTCATACTTCAAATTTGCGCGAAGTTTAAAGGTCCAAGTTTTACCGTTATCTTTTGTGGTTCCTAAATCTGCTGCAACATCTGGCACTAATTCAGTTTTACCGTTAATAGTGCGGTATTGCGTAAGGGTGCGGATGAAGAAGCGATAGAAATCTAAAGTTCCACCAACGTAGTTACGAGCTGGATCAATATGCTCGAAATCTCCTTGGTTCAGAATAGTTAGAGTTCCGCCGGTTACCGCACCTTTAACAGCTGGTGCTGGCCCACTCCAAGACGCTGGCGTCGCCGCTTGCGCAGTCGGTGCCATTGACATCGCGGTTGCTCCTAAAGCTAGCGCACCTACCGATGCTAAGAATTTATTTCTTAGGCTCATACTTTGCCTTCTCTCGAGTTGTATTTGTCCATGGGTTTTATTTTAATCTCCCAATAATTGTTAACATTATCGGGAACTCTTTGGGTCTAGGGCATCTCTTACGCTATCCCCTAATAGATTGAATGCAAGCACCAAAATGAAGAGCGCAAATCCTGGGATAAAGGTATACATCGGATCCACCCGATAGAACGGAACTGAGGCTAAAAGCATCGCTCCCCAATCAGAAGTAGGTTCGATAACGCCAGCGCCAAGGAAGGTTAGCGCAGCCTCGGTAGTGATAAAGGTAGGGATATTTAAAGCTACTGTCACCAGAATTGGCGCCCATAGATTCGGCAGGATTTCTCTAAATACCAAATGCCATCTACTCGCACCAAGCGCGCGAGCTGCTTCGATAAATTCGCGCTCTCGAAGTGAAATTACTTGGCCACGGACAATTCTTGCAATGTATGGCCAGCCAAATGTTGAAATAACAAAAATCATCACCGGAATTCGAACACCATTCCCATCCGGTAATCCGGCTCTAGTTAAGACACTCTCAAGAACCGGGGTTATAGCTAACGCAAATAAGATCGATGGAAAGGCCAGAATGATCTCCATCAAACGCGAAAGTACTTGATCTACTTTGCCACCAAAGAAACCAGACATTAATCCGATGCTCACACCGATAACAGTGGCAATTACCGTTGCAATTAGCGCGATCGAGAGTGATGTTCGCGCACCGAATACAAAGCGTAGAAAAATATCGCGACCAGTTCGTGGTTCAACGCCAAACCAATGTTGCGTTGAAATCCCACCAAAGGCACCAATCGGCATCGCACCCCTATCTGCATCAAGGGTTTCAGGATGGAATGCATCCGGGGTCGTATGTAATATCTTCGGAAAAATCGGTGCGATGATCCCAATAAATAAAAATATGAAAACAAAAAAACTTGAGATCCAGGCAGTGCGATCGGATTTTAAATGTGACCAAGCAATCGCGGCTGGTGATCGCCCTGTAATCGGGGCGGCTTCAATCGCCTTCAAAGCTGGCATCACACTCGCTTTCTCATAAATCGACGCGACCTGAATTGGAGTCTAACTGGCTAGTCATCCAAAATAAAGAACCTTCTATACTCGAGCAATGTTTAAATGGCGCAGCCGAGAATTAATAGTTCTAATCCTCATCGCTGGTTGTATTAGAGCGCCGCTAACTAGCCTATCGCCCCAGATAAATCAGATTAGGGAAGATCTAGGCATCTCCGTCTCGCTTTTTGGTTTCCTCACATCCATCCCAGTAATCTGCTTTGCAATAGCTGCACCGTTACCTTATACAAAACTATTTCGCCGAATTTCAAATGAGCTGCTGATTGTTCTTTCGCTCTTTATTTTGGGTTTTGCAACAATTTCGCGTTCAATCGGTAATTCCACCAATGTTTTTATAGCGACCATAATTCTAGGAATCGCCATTGCAATCTTAAATGTGGTGACCCCCGCAATAGTTCGTCGTGACTACCCCACGAAAATTACGGTGATCATGCCGATTTATTCTGCAACGCTAGCGTTAGTGGCTTCTGCCGCGGCGGGATTTTCAATCCCGATTTCTCGGTTTTTCCAGGACAGTTGGCGAATCGGAATCGGAATTTGGGCGTTGCTACCTTTAATTACTGCGCTACTTTGGATTCCAGTTTTACGGAAAGCTAAGAAGAAAACATTTGAAGATGCTAATTACTGGGGCACGTTATTAAGAAGTAAATCAGCTTGGATGGTTACTCTTTATATGGGGTTGCAATCAACGCTTTTCTATGCACAGATTGCTTGGCTGCCAAAGATGTTGATGGATCAAGGTTATAGTGAAATTCGATCTGGAGCTTTACTTGGGTTTACTACATTCACTGGATTTATTTTTACTTTTGCGCTACCTCTTATATTTGGTAGAGGTGCAAATCAAAAGAACGCAATATTGCTAACGGCGATTCCTGGAATTTTTGGCTTCGCAGGATTGCAATATTTAAATACGGGATGGACGATTCCATCCCTCGTGCTGGTTAGCGCTACCCATGCAGCACTTCCAGTAGCTCTTGGGTTAATTGCCATGAAATCGCCAACGCCGGAACAAACCGGACATTTATCGGCGATGGCGCAAGGAATCGGCTATGGATTAACCGCAATTTTCCCAGTTGGATTTGGCTTGCTTTATCAAGCAACAAATAGTTGGAACATCGTTATTAATATTTTAATTGGAATTTGTGTAATCCAAGCAGTAATAGGCTTGCGAGCCAATCGATGAAAATTCGTGAAGCAACCTTGTTGGACATTTCAGCCATTACTGATATTTATAACGAAGTCATACTGAAGACCAACGCCATTTATCGTGAGAGTCAAGTAAATCCTGATGACCGAGTTAAATGGTTTAACCAAAGAGTTGATTCCGGTTATCCAGTAATAGTTGCAGAAATCAACGGCGAGATTGTGGGATATGGCGCGTTTAACGATTTTCGATTTGGCGAGGGATATAGCGGAACAGTTGAACATAGCCTCCATGTTAAATCTGAAAACCGCGGGAATGGCATTGGTGGAGTGATCATGACTGAATTACTGGCAATCGCATTAAAGCAAAATCGTAAGATTATGGTCGCGGGTATTGATTCTGAAAACACGCGTTCCATAGAATTTCACAAAAGATTCGGATTTATTGAAACTGCTCGCATGCCTGGAGTGGCGATAAAACACGAAAAGCGATTGACTCTAGTTCTAATGCAAAAGGATTTATAGCGATGTTAATAAGAGATGCAGTTTATGGCGATGCCCAATCAATTTTGGATCTAATTCATGAACTGGCAGTTTATGAAAAAGCACCAGATGAAGTTGTTGCCACAATCGACGATATTCGCGGCTCACTTTTTGGCGCTAGCCCATTATCGTTCTGCAAGATTGCGGAAGTAGATGGTCAAGTCGCCGGATTTGCAATTTGGTTTCTCAACTATTCAACTTGGTTAGGACAGCCTGGTATTTATCTTGAGGATCTCTTCGTAAAGCCGGAATTTAGAGGTAGCGGTATTGGCCAAGGCCTAATGAAAACTTTGGCTGAAATTTGTGTAACTCGAGGATACGAACGTTTTCAATGGTGGGTACTTGATTGGAATGAACCTGCCATCAATTTCTACAAATCCATAGGTGCTATCCCAATGGATGAATGGACTGTTTTTAGATTAAGCGGTGATGCTCTGCGTAATTTCGCGAAGCAACCAAATAAGTGAGAGGGTTTGCAACATGAACACTGCATCCCCGATCACGATTTCCGCAGCAGAAGTTGAATCGGCTTGCTCACTTAGCGAAGTTGTCGAATCACAGCGTAAAGCGTTCGCTGGTTTGATTTCTGGAAGTTCAGTAATGGGTCCAAGGGCGGTAATTACAAATGGCGAGAATGCACAATTTTCCTATATCGCTCGCGCTGCGTTAACCGCACCGACAATTGTTAAATTTGGCAGCGTTACTAGCTCAAATAGTGCCAAGGGTTTGCCAGTTGTGCAGGCATACATTGCAGTTATGGATTCTGAAACCGGTTCTTTAACTTATTTCGTGGATGGCGAAAGCGTTACCCGAATCCGAACTACTGCAGCCAGCATGGTTGCCGCACAAGAATTAGCCAATAAACCTAAATACATAACAGTTATCGGTAGCGCGCCGCAAGCAATTGCGCACGCCAAGGCTGCCCTAGAACTTTTCAAACCAACAAAATTGACGATGGTCGTTAGAAGTTCAGATAAAGGTAAATCTGTTAAAGCAAAATTTGCGGATAATCTGCCAGTTGAGATATCGCAAGATGTTGAGTCAGCAGTGGCAACCGCAGATCTAATTTTTACTTGTACAAATGCAATGACCCCGCTATTCAAAGGGAAACTTAAACCAGGAACTACCTGCATTGCAATCGGATCTTTTGCACCAAATCGGGAAGAAATTTCGGCAGATGTTCTAATCGCCGCAGATAAAGTTTTTGCGGACGACTCCGCAACAACCCAAGTTCAATGCGGATCAATAATTCCAGCGCTAAAATCGCAGGCGCGAAAATGGGCCGAAGTTATTTCGATAGGCGAAGTTATTAATAGAAGCGCTAACGGACGCGAAAACCCCGCCGAAGTTATCTGCTATTTCAGCGTTGGTCTTGGGATACAGGATGCTGCTTTCGTGGAATTGCTAATGCAGAAAAGAGCTGGAAAATGAATGATTTGAATCCGGAAGCAATTCTTAAAGATCATTTCGGACTCATTGGTGAAATATCCCAGCTCCCAGGTGAGCGCGACTTAAATTTCAAAGTGGTTACAGATCAGGTCTATGTTTTAAAATTGTACGAAGCCGGAAATCGTGACTGGCTCGAACTCCAAGATTTTGCACTTCGGATGCTAGAAATTCCCGGAATCCCCACTCCGATTCAATCCAAGCAAGGCCATTTCTTAATTGATCTTTCTAATGGCCGTACCGCACGGTTATTGCAATGGGTGGATGGCGAACCTTGGGCTAAGAGCGAAACTGATTCCAATCTCTTGCAGACACTTGGCGCCAAAATCGCCTTAGTTGATAAGAAGCTTTCCACAATTGCGATAAATGAAAAAAACGCACAAGTTCTAAATCGCCAATTCATTTGGAATTTATTGCAAGCGGGCTCGTTAATCGCCGAAACCAATTTAATTAAAGACTTGGTTTTGCAAACAGCAGTAACTAACGTTCTACAGAGTTTTAAAGATAAGGTAATACCTAAACTGCGCGCGCTACCTACTCAGGTAATTCATAACGATGGTAATGATTACAACATTCTCGTAGATGGCGACCGATTGGGATTGATTGATTTCGGTGACATCGTTATCGCCCCAAAGATTGCTGGCTTGGCTGTATGTGCGGCTTATATGGTTTTGGAAAAGGATGAACCGATCAAGGAAATTCTGCCATTAATCCGTGGTTACCACATGGTCGCCCCACTCACCCCGCCAGAATTGGAAATACTTTTCGATTTAATCCAAGTTCGATTAGCAATGAGCGTGGTAAATGCCGCAATTCAAAGCAAATCAGCACCGGCGAACCAATACTTATTAATAAGTCAAGGCGTAGTGCCTAATGCGCTTTTAAAATTAGCTAAGACTGATCGCAATCACTCACATTTCCGTTTCAGAGATGCCTGCGGATATGAAGGAAATCCAAACTCCCGCGCGATTCGCCAATATTTGGAGAGCGTTGCTAAACCTAGCGATGTCGTTTGCAAGCCATTCGCGACCGCGAAGAAATATTTCTTCAACTGGTCAATTGATAACCCAGCCCTACCTCGAACCGAAGCTGAACTAAACGTTTTGATGGCGCAAGTGGATGCCCAAGTTTCGATCGGCTATTACTGCGAAGAACGTAACGTTTATCAAGGCGAAGCATTCAATATAAAGAGCCCAAGTGCCCGTACTTTCCACCTCGGCGTAGATTTAGGGATGCCAGCAGGTTCCGCAGTTTATGCACCACTAGATGGTGAAGTTTACGCTTTCAACGATAACAACACTTATTTAGATTATGGCCCAGTCATTATGTTGCAACATTTAACTGATACCGGAATTCCATTTTGGACTTTATACGGTCATTTATCTCGGACATCCCTGCTTCCGCTAACTGTTGGCATGAAAATTAAAGCGGGCGATCAAATCGCAACTATGGGTGTGGAAGCAGAGAATGTAGGTTGGCCACCACATACCCATTTCCAATTACTAACAGATCTCTGCGGAATGGGATTAGATGTGCACGGAGTAGCACCTCGAGATGAAGTTTCACTTTGGCGGAGTATCTCCCCCAACCCGAATCTAATCTTACGTATTAAAGAAGGCGCAGACGCTCACGGTAAGGTTTCGCCAGAAGTGATTAGAAATCAGCGAGACACTGTGCTTTCACAAAACCTTAGTTTAAATTTTAGAGCTCCGCTGCAAATCGTTAAAGGTGAAGGCGCTTACCTCTTTGATCAATCCGGTAAAAAATACTTAGATTTAGTTAATAACGTCGCCCACGTTGGTCATGGTCATCCCCGAGTTGTTGCCGCTGGAGCTAGCCAGATGGCAACTTTAAATACCAACACCCGATATTTGCACCAGAACATTGTTGAATATGGCCGCGCACTAACTAGCACACTCCCCGATCCATTAACTGTGATCTTTTTTGTAAATAGTGGAAGTGAAGCTAACGATTTAGCCATCCGACTAGCACACGCATACACAAAACGAAAAGGCATGATTGCTTTGAAGCATGGCTACCACGGCCATACCCAGAGTGTGGTTGAAATTAGTCCTTACAAATTCTTGGGCAAAGGTGGCGCTGGCACGCCGGCTCATGTTGGCGTTGCAGAACTTCCCGACCCGTTCCGCGGTCAGTACCGTGGCGAAGGCGCCGGAATTAAATATGCTGCTGATTTTGCAAATGTAATTTCTAATTTGAAAGAACCACTTGCTGCCTTTTTTTGTGAGGGAATTGTTAGCAC
>CANLJW010000015.1:0-27860 GCA_947491605.1 Actinomycetota bacterium
CGCTCGCTATTTTTTCCGCGTACTTCAGCGCGACTTTTCGGAGCGCTGCCTCTGGGTCAATTCCATTTTCAACTGCCCATGCTGTGAATGTAAAAAGTGCTTCCCCTAAATCACTTTCTAAATCTTTTGAATCTGCCATTGTTGAATTAGCAAGATTGGTATTTGGTCTAGCTAATTTATTCTTTTCAGCTCGATGTAATAGTTTTGCGGCTAATTGCAGCGCTGGTTGACCAAGCGGAACGCCATCAATCGGTGACGTACGACCTTTTTCTGCATTTTTAATCTGGTCCCAATTTTGTTTAACTTCTGCGCTGGTATTAGCAACAACATCACCGAATACATGCGGATGCCGGCTAATCAATTTCTTTGTAACGCTCGCAGCAACATCATTTATAGAGAAAGGCTGGGTCGGATCTTCCTCAGCAATTCGCGAATGAAAATAAACTTGCAATAGCAAGTCGCCGAGCTCTTCTTTAATTGCCTCGCGATCCCCGCTCTCGACCGCCTCAATATATTCGTAAGACTCTTCTAATAAATATTTGAGTAGGCTTTCGTGAGTTTGTTCGGCATCCCACGGACAACCTCCGGGTGAACGGAGGCGATCCATTACTTCTGCTAAGCGTTTTAGCTCATCAGTATTCATACGGGATATCTAAATCTATTATGGGGTTACAGCGCCGTTTGTAGCATCTGCTGCTTCTATTTGTGCAGTTAAATCGTTCCATTTACCAAACTTTGGATTAATCACAATTTTCAACGCTTTAGCTTTTTCAATAACTAATTGTTGAATTGCAGTTCCAGCGTCCGCTTCAGAAAGCCCAGAGTTAATTGCGGCTTGAGATAGTTTTGCCACGATTAAATCGCGGCGGAAAATATCAACCAAGTTCGAAGGTGCCAGCGTTGCATTAACTAATACGTTTGGTAGCGCAGGTTCGCCACCAACTTGGCCAAGAATTTTGATTCGGTAAGCATCTATTTCTGCTTGGGTAATTTTAATATTGCTTTCAATTGCTACTTCTTCAATAATTTTGTTAGTGATGAAAAATTGTAATTGGCTCCGGTTTAACGCATCGCCAGTCTCTAATTGCATCTGGGAAGTATCAGTCTTCGCGCGCTCTGCCAAGATCTCTGCGATGCTATCTTCAACCATCTTCATCGAAATTTCAGAGCCACCGATAGTTGCGGCCGAACTCATATTTGAGCAGCCAGCTAGGAATAGACCGCTCGCCACAATTAGCGCAATCGCCATAAATTTTTTCACGAAGAACTCACTTTCATTTAGTCGAAGTAATTGCCTGCATCGCCCAGGTAAGGAGTTCAGTATTCCGTATCTCTTCACTTTCTGAAGAATCGGCTATGGATGAGCGTCCGGATTGCAGGTTTAACGGGGCTTTTGGCCGGGCAATCAAGATTACTTTTATTGCGCTTTTAATAAGCGTGCCCGGATAGAGACGCTGCATCCGTAGTTGTGTGGATTCGGGGAGTAGAACTTCGCCAATCCGAAGATAATTTCCTTGGAGGATTACTTCAGTAATGCCAAGGTTCTTAGCCATAACTCGTAGCGCAGCTACTTTCAGTAAAACGTTAACCACGCTGGTTGGCTCACCAAAGCGATCCACCATCTCTTCACGAATCGCATCGATATCCCGCTCTTGTTGCGCATCAGCCAGGCGCCGATATATGTCGAGGCGTAACCGTTCACCTGGAATGTAATCGTGCGGCAAATGTGCAGTAACTGGAAGTTCTATCCGACATTCTTTTAGGCGAGGCGTCTCTTCAAAGTAACCAGTTTTATACTCATTAACCGCTTCGCCAACCATCCGCATATATAAGTCAAAGCCAACATCCGCAATGTGTCCGCTCTGTTCACCGCCGAGTAAATTTCCGGCGCCACGAATTTCTAAATCTTTTAAAGCAACTTGCATTCCAGAACCTAAATCAGTGTGTGTTGAGATCGTGGTTAATCGATCGAGCGCAAGTTCAGTTAGCGGTTTATCTGCTGGGTATAAAAAGTAGGCATATGCGCGCTCTCGACTTCGGCCAACTCGACCACGAATTTGATGTAGCTGAGAAAGGCCAAATAAATCAGCACGTTCAACTAATAAGGTATTTGCATTAGCAACATCAATTCCGTTTTCAATAATTGTGGTGCAAACTAAAATATCGAACTCACGGTTCCAAAAAGCCAGGATTACTTCTTCCAACGCAGTTTCATTCATCTGGCCATGCGCAATTGCAATTCGAGCTTCTGGCACCAAAGTTCGCAACTTTGCCGCTGCGATATCAATGCTCTCGACTCGGTTGTGAATATAGAAAATTTGGCCGTCCCGAAGCAATTCGCGATGGATTGCTGCAGTTACTTGCTTATCATCTTGCGGGCCCACATAGGTAAGTACGGGATGACGTTCTTCCGGTGGCGTTGCAATTGTGGACATTTCTCGAATTCCAGTAATCGCCATTTCCAAAGTTCGTGGAATTGGCGTAGCAGACATGGAGAGCACATCTACCGAGGTCCGCATTTTCTTTAGGCTCTCTTTATGTTCTACGCCAAACCGTTGTTCCTCATCAACAATTACTAAACCAAGATCCCTAATAACTACATCCTGCGAAAGCAATCGATGAGTGCCGATCACAATATCAATCGAGCCGTGGGCTAACCCATCGAGAATTTCCTTATTTTCTTTAGTTGAGTTAAATCGAGATAAACCTGCGACTTTAATCGGAAATCCAGTGTATCTATCGGTAAAGGTAGCGAGGTGTTGTTGCACTAAGAGCGTAGTTGGAACCAATACTGCTACTTGCTTACCGTCTTGCACCGCTTTAAATGCAGCGCGCACTGCAATTTCAGTTTTGCCATAGCCAACATCGCCACAAACAACTCGATCCATCGGATATGGCCGCTCCATATCGCGTTTAACTTCATCAATAGTGGAAAGTTGATCTGGAGTTTCTACATATACAAATGCATCTTCTAACTCGCGTTGCCATGGCGTATCGGCTGAAAAAGCAAAACCTGGCGCGCTGGTACGCGCAGCATAAAGTCGAATTAATTCACCAGCTATTTCCTTTACCGCTTTCCGTGCTCGAGATTTTGCTTTTATCCAATCGGACCCGCCGATTCGGTGTACCGCTGGCGCTTCACCACCGACATATCTTGTTACTTGTTCAAGGCCATCGGTCGGAACATAAATGCGATCACCCGGTTGGCCGCGCTTGGAAGATGCGTATTCGATTACTAAATATTCACGAATTGCGCCACCGAAATCTCGCTTAACTAGTTCGATATATCTACCAACGCCATGTTGTTCATGTACAACATAATCGCTCGCTTTTAGTTCTAATGGATCAATGGTTTTCTTGCGGCGTGATGGCATTTTTGCACCATCTCCTGTGGTGTTTCGATGCCCTGAAATATCTTTATCAGTGATTAATACAACTTTTATAACATCGTTAATAAAGCCAAACTCAAGACTTGAAGTTGTAACGATTACGCCATCTCTGGTTGGCGCGTTTTTTATCGACTCACTTTTTCTTACTGGTACATCGGAATCAACCAAAATATCGAAAAAACGATCGGCTAATCCATGGCTATGCGCAGATAAGAGAACTAAGTAACCGTTGCGGAACCAATTGGCGATATCTGCAACAACTTTTTCGTTATTGCCTTTATAAGGTTCATGTGGCAAAAAATCTGCGATAAATGTCGAATCGTCGCCACCAAAGTTATTGATGCTGCGCCAACCAAAACTACGACTATTTTGGGCGTACTCGCGAAGTTCATCAAATGATGAATAAGTTCCACCGCCTAATAAATTACGCAAATCAATGGGAGTGGCGCCACCGTTTGCGGCGTTAGACCAAGCTGCTTCCAAAAACTCATTGCTAGTATTTACTAAGTCGAGCGTTCGGGATCTATTTCGTTCTTCATCTAAAAGAATTAGTTCGCTCCCCTTGCTTAAATAAGAGAGAAGCGGCTTCATCGAAGGCGATAGCGCTGACGCTAGCGACTCCATGCCTTCTACATAAGTACCTTCCGAAATTCGAGTACAAATATCACTTAGCTCTGGATATGTACCAGCTAGCGCAAGTGCGCGGGCCTTTACATCATCAGTAATTAAAAGTTCGCGACACGGCAATATTTCTAATTTTCCAAGATAGGGGGTAAAAGTTCTTTGATCAGAGACTGCGAAATAGCGCATCTCTTCAATTTCATCACCGAAAAAATCAATACGGACTGGATGTTCTTCTAGCGGTGGAAAAATATCTACGATGCCGCCACGAACTGCAAAATCTCCGCGCCGCTCTACTAAATCCGTTCGGGTGTAAGCCATAAAAGTAAGTTGCGAAACCAATTTAGAAAGCGATATCTCTACTCCTATTTCTAATTGCTGTAATGGAGTTTCGGTGATGGTGCCTACAAGTGGTTGAATTAAGGATCTGATTGGTGCGATAAGTATTTTTGCTTTTCCAGTTGCGTTCTGTAATTGATATAGCGCATGAATTCGTTGCGCGACTGTGTCGCTCTTTGGACTTAATTTTTCATGTGGCAGGGTTTCCCAAGCCGGAAATTGAATTATTGCTTCTTTACCCAATATTGCCGACAACTCATTCCCGATATCTTCGGCGCGACGGCTTGAGTGCGTGACAATTACGATTGGCTTGGTGCTTGCGCGATGGCTTAATAGAAATGGCGTAAGCGATTGCACACAGACAACATCAGTTATTGCTTCTGTAAAGTACTTATCGAGATCGATTGCTCGTCCAAGTACATCTAAAAACCCTTGCATCACCACTCCTTTCATACTTGCGCAACGCGAATTGGCCCCAACTTTCAATACCTGGGGTATCAAAGGGGGCTTACAAAGGAGATTCTACCGTCGACTTGCGATTAAGGAGTATTTCTTCACCGTTAATTGGTAAACCGATAAAGAGAATTTAAGAATTAAAATCTTGTTGGGTTTTTTCGAGTCCTTGCGTGATTAGCGATTCAATGGCGTCGCCACCCTCGGCTAGAAAGACTTCAAGATCTTTCTTCTCTTGGCTAGCAAATTGCTTTAGCACAAAATCAGCTGGATCTTGCTGGCCTTGTGGGCGACCAATTCCCATTCGGATTCGGTAATACTCGCCGCTTCCCATTGATTGGGTAACACTTTTTAGACCATTGTGTCCGTTATCGCCGCCGCCAAGTTTTACTCGAATCGAATTGAATTCAATATCTAATTCATCATGCAAAACAATAATCTGATCTGGCGCGATTGAAAAATAATCAGCTAAACCTTTTACTGGGCCGCCAGATTCATTCATATACGAACGCGGTCTTGCCAGAATTAAAACTGGAGTTTCGCCGCCAACGCCTAATCGAATTTCAGCAATATCTGCGCGCGCTTTATGAGAAGAAAACTTTGCTTGAGATTGTGCCGCCATTCGCTCAACTACAAGCGCGCCAATATTGTGACGAGTATTCGCATATTCCGGGCCTGGATTACCTAGTCCGACAATGAGCCAACGATTAGCCATGGAGCAAGGTTAGCCTCGTCGAAAGAAAAGTTACTTCTTTTCTTCTTTCGCGGCTTCGCCTTCAGCTGGAGCAGCAGCTATTGCGGCAGCATCGCCTTCAACAGGTGCAACAACAACAACTTCTTCTTGTGCGGCACGAACTGAAAGGTGAACTACGGTCATTTTTAGATCACTTACTAGCGTTATGCCAGCAGGCAGGACTACATCAGCAGCGTACTTAGATTCGCCAGCCATTAGACCGGTCATATCGAGTTCTAAGAATGCTGGGATTGCAGTTGCTTCGGCTTCAACTTCAATTGTGTTGTTAACGTGTTCCAAAATTCCGTCGCGATCGAATTCACCAGTAGCGTGAACTGGGACTGCAACTATAACTTTTTCACCACGTCGAACAATTACAAGATCAAGATGTTCGAGCGTTCCTTTTAGCGGATTGCGAACGATTGATTTAGGTAGTACTAATTCTGTTTTGCTGCCTAGGTCGATATCGAGAAGTACGTTTGCAGTCTTGATTGCAATTCCAACTTCACGTGCTGGAAGTGAGATATGAGTTGGCGCTTCGCCATGGCCATAAATAACCGCTGGAACTAAGCCATCGCGTCGTGCTTTACGGGAAGGACCTTTACCAAATTCGGTACGAATTGTTCCCTTTATTGTTATTTCAGCCATCTTCGTTTGCTCCTGTGTCTGCGTCGATTACGGATTGTCGAGATTTATCCCTCGCCGTTACATGCGACAGATTAGTGGGAGCGGTCGAGTTAAAGCAAAACGGCGATTATCTGCCGCGTAAAAGCGGGGCTAGCTCATCCCATCGAAAAGACTTGTGACTGAGCCATCTTCAAAAACTTCGCGGATAGCCCGGGCAATTAATGGCGCAATCGGGAGCACCGTTAAATTCGAGAATTTATTCTCTTCCGAAATTGGCAACGTGTCGGTAATTACCACTTCACTCACTTTTGAATTACGTAATCGTTCCGCTGCAGGACCAGAGAAAACTGCGTGAGTAGCAGCGACGATTACTTCTTTTGCACCGGCTTCGATAAGAGCATCTACTGCTTTAGTAATAGTTCCAGCAGTATCAATCATGTCGTCAATTACTACACAAGTTTGTCCAGTTACATCACCAACAACTCGGCCAGTAATGGCTTCATTAGGAATTCGCGGATCGCGAGTCTTATGAATAAATGCAATTGGGCAGCCGCCAAGCAGATCGCTCCAACGTTCTGCTACCCGTACCCGTCCGGAGTCTGGCGAAACAATGGTTAGACGGGTGCGATCAACTTTGCTGCCAACATAATTTGCAAGAAGTGGGAGTGCAAAAAGATGATCAACTGGTCCATCGAAGAATCCTTGAATTTGCGAAGTGTGTAGATCTACAACCATTAATCGATCAGCACCTGCTGTTTTAAATAAATCGGCCATCAATCTTGCAGATATTGGTTCGCGACCGCGATGTTTTTTATCTTGGCGCGCATAGCCATAAAAAGGTGCAACTACGGTAATTCGTTTTGCGGAAGCACGCTTTAGCGCATCTACCATGATTAGTTGTTCCATGATCTGTTTATTAACCGGCGCTGTATGGCTTTGAATTACAAAAGCATCGCAACCACGAACGCTCTCTTCGAATCGCACAAAGATTTCACCGTTTGCGAAATCATATGCAGATGTTGGCGTTAACGGAATTCCTAATTCAGCAGCGACGCTATCGGCGAGTTCTGGATAACCACGACCAGAAAATAATCGGAGCCGTTTTTCAGAACTTAACCGAATCTCGCTCATGAGGCAGACCCTTTCACATTCTTAGCGGCTTCTGCGGATTTAGTACCTGGGCGTTTTCGTAATACCCAATCCAGAACATTTCGTTGCTTTGCGCGACCTACACCGATTGCGCCAGCAGGCACATCCTCGGTGATGACCGATCCAGCTGCGGTATATGCGCCATCGCCAATCGTGACTGGTGCAACCAACATTGTGTCGCTGCCAATTCGGACATGATCACCAACTTCAGTGTGATGTTTTGCAACGCCATCGTAATTAACGAAAATAGTGGCAGCCCCAATATTTGTGCCAGTTCCAATTGAAGCATCGCCCACATAAGAAAGGTGCGGGACTTTCGAACCTCGGCCAAGTGAAGAATTTTTCATCTCAACGAATGCGCCAACTTTTGCATCGGCCGAAATGTCATTGCCATCGCGTAAATATGAAAACGGGCCAATGTTTGCGTTTGCACCAATTGCGCTGCCGGCACAATGTGATTCCACAACTTTTGCGCCAGCCCCAACGCGGCAATTTGCCAGCGTGCTCCGAGGTCCAATCACTGCGCCAGATTCAATAACGGTATGCCCAGAAATAGAAGTGCCCGGCAGTAGCGTTACATTTGGCGCGATTTCAGAGGTGAAATCCACCCAAGTTGTAGCCGGATCAAGAATTGAAACTCCGCTCACCATAAGTGCATGATTAATCCGATCGCGCATAAATGCGGCACACTCTGAAAGTTGGGAGCGGTCATTAATTCCGAGTATCTCAGTAAAGTTATTTACAACAATCGGAATTACCTTCGCGCCATCGGCTTTCATAATTGCGATTACATCAGTTAAATACTCTTCACCTTGCACATTTGCGGTCGTGATTTTTGTGAGCGCTACAGCGAGCGCTTTTGCATCAAATAGATAAACCCCGGAATTGATCTCCGCAATGTCACGTTCGACTTCGCTCGCATCGCGCTCTTCAACAATCTTAAGAAGTTCATCGTTCTCGTCCCGAATAATTCGGCCATAACCAAATGGATCTGGAAGCTCAGCCGTCAACACTGTTGCAGCCGCTCCAGCTTTAATGTGTTCGGCAAAAAGTTCACTGAGCGTTAATCCAGTAAGCAATGGGGTATCGCCAGCGGTAACCAAGATAGTTCCTTCAACTGCGCCGACTTCGAGCGCTAATCGAACTGCGTGGCCAGTGCCATTTCGTTTTGCTTGCAAGACTGGGTGCGCTTTAGGGGCAATCTCGTTTAGGTGCGAAGTGACTTCTTCATGTTGCGCGCCAACAACTACGCGAGTGTGAGTTGGTTGCAATTCTGAAACTGCGTGAAGTACATGTGAGAGAAGTGAGCGTCCTGCGATTTCGTGTAAAACTTTCGCAGTTGTTGATTTCATTCGGGTGCCATCACCCGCGGCCAGAACTATTGCAAGATCTAGGCGATTCAACAGCGCTCCTCACTCTGGTCTAGCCGAAGCCTAACTATCTCCTTATGGTCGTGGCTCCTCCACCAGGTATCGATCCTGGACCCTGGGCTTCAAAGGCCCATGTGCTAGCCACTACACAATGGAGGAACCCGTATTCTCTCGCATCTTTTTCCTATTTACGACCAGAGTTACTGCAGATCGCGAGAAACCCGTAGCGTTGGGGCTTATGAGCGCCCCACGCAGAAGGATGAGTAGCGCGGAACGCCGCTCGCAATTGATTGAAGTCTCACGCGCAATTTTCGCCGAAAAAGGGGTTGAAGGTGCAACCGTTGAAGAAATCGCGGCGGCGGCCAAAGTTTCTAAGCCGGTTATTTATGAACATTTTGGCGGCAAAGAGGGGTTGTACGCGGTCGTTGTAGATCGCGAAATGGCGGCGTTATTAAATTTAATTACCTCATCATTAACTACAGGGCGACCACGGGCGCGCGCCGAACAAGCTGCGATTGCATTTCTTACCTATATTGAAACTCGCAGCGATGGATTTCAAATATTGGTGCGTGACTCAACTGTTGGCGCGCAATCTGGATCCTTTGCAACTCTGATTAGCGATATCGCAAGTCAAGTAGAAAATATTTTTGTCGCTGAATTTGCCGCCCGTGGGTTCGATCCGAAGATGGCGCCGATGTACTCCCAAATGTTAGTTGGGATGGTCGCACTTACCGGGCAATGGTGGCTAGATACTCGCTGGCCCTCTCGTGATGTTGTTGCAGCCCACTTAGTTAATTTAGCTTGGAACGGATTATCTAGTTTGGAATCTAAACCAGAAATGTCTAGCTCGAAAAAATTGAATAAAGATAAGAAAGTTATCAAGAAGAAATAGCTAAAGTGTTTCGATTACTCGCGCTCCATGAACTGGGCCACCAACATGCAAAACATTTCCAACAACGCCGCTAGTTTTTAACGCAACAATCAAATCAAGCGAGTGTTCTTCATCCTCGGCTAAGAATGCAACCGTTGGTCCAGAACCCGAAACTAAACCACCTAGTGCGCCATAATCCATGCCTACATCGAGAATTAATCGAAGTGCTGGTCGGAGCGAACACGCTGCAGCTTGTAAATCATTGCTTAGAGTTTTACCCAGTTCTTTAGCGTCGCCAGAGCGAAGTGCTTGCATTAACGGTTCGCTAACGCTCGGCGCGATGATGCTCATTCCTTCGCGCAATCGATCGCATTCGTTGTAGACAGCTGGGGTTGAAAGCCCAGAAGCAGATAGCGCTAAAACCCAGTGATAACTACCGCGAGAGAGCGCTGGCGTTATCTGGTCGCCTTTGCCAGTACCGATTGCAATCCCACCAGAAATCGCGAACGGTACATCGCTACCAATTTCGCGCCCAACTTTTTCCATATCATCACGTTTTAAACCTAAGTTGTATATGGCATCAATCCCAACAATCACGCCCGCTGCATTTGCGCTACCACCAGCCATGCCGCCAGCTACTGGAATATTCTTATTAAGATGGATAGCTAAATCTGATGAAACTTTATATTTCTTAGCCATAAGTTCGACAGCTCTATGCGCAAGATTTTTCTCGTTAACTGGAATGTGATCGGTATTTTCACCGGAAATTTTTATAGAAATTCCCGAACCCGGTGCTCCGCTCTGTACAGTCACATCATCAAAAAGTGAAACCGCTTGAAAAACCGTCACTACTTCATGAAATCCAGTTTTTTCAAGTGGGCCAACTGATAGTTGTAGGTTTATTTTTCCTGGGATCCTGACAACCACACCGGCACTCATGAAACGAAAGCCTATTGGTTATCTAGAATTATTTCTTTGCCAAAGCGCTAGCAATTTTTAAAAAATCATGAATTGTTAGCGACTCCCCACGGAGTGTTGGGTCTATCCCAATTGTATTAAGAATTGATTCGGCTTGGCTATTGCCCCCACAGAGATCTGCTAATACTGAACGGAGCATTTTTCGGCGCTGACTGAAAGCTTGATCGATTACTGTAAATGTTAGATTTCGTTCGACCTCGCTGCCTAACGGCTGGTGGCGATGAAATTTAACTAAACTTGAATCAACATTTGGAACTGGCCAAAATATCGATCGAGAAATTGTGCCGCCTAGTGATAAATCAGCCCACCATGCCGCTTTCGCACTCGGGATTCCATAAATTTTACTTCCAGATTTAGCGGCTAATCGTTCGGCAACTTCAGTTTGGACCATTACTACCCCGCTGGTAATGCTTGGAAACTTCGCCAAGATATGTAATAGAACTGGTACGGAAATGTTGTATGGCAAGTTCGCAACTAATTTTGTTGGAAATTCTCCAAGTTCATTAACTGAGAGCGCATCTTTGTTTATTACGGTAAAAGTATCAGCAACGCAATTATGCGAGCGTAAAGTATTTGCTAACTCATTAGCGAGTCGATTATCAATCTCAACCGCTACTAATTTTGCGCCAGCTTGCAAAATTGCAAGCGATAGCGAGCCTAAACCCGGACCAATCTCCAGAACTAAATCATCTGAAGTTACGCCAGCCACCCGCACTATTTTCTGACAACTATTTCCATCAATGACAAAGTTCTGCCCCATAGATTTTGCAGGACGTAGCTCTAACCTGCTCGCAATTTCACGAATTTCGGTAGCGCCAAGTAGCGCGATCTCATTAGCCATTACCGAAAAGCGCCGAAAACTCGTTCGGAATTCGCACTGATAATTCCAGCGAGTTCGTCTGGACCTTGGTCTCGTTCGCGCGCTAGCGCTCGTAGCGTATTTGGAATCTGTGCTGGCGTATTTAGAGCGCCACGATTTGGCATCGGTGCTAAGAAAGGTGAATCGGTTTCGACCAAAATTAAATTTGCGGGTACTAATTTTGCAGATTCGCGAAGTTCTGGCGCGTTTTTAAAAGTGACTGTTCCCGCAAACGATAAGTAATAACCGTGCTCGATACATTCGCGCGCCATTTCTGCATCCCCGGAATAGCAGTGAAAAACCGTTAATTCCGGAGCGCCTTCTTCTTTTAGTACATCTAAAACTTCCCGATGGGAATCGCGATCATGAATTATCAACGCTTTTTTATGGCGTTTCGCTATCTCGATATGTCTGCGAAATGAGTATTTCTGGAGATCGCGAAGTTCTGGCGGCGTCCGAAAGAAATCCAAACCAGTTTCACCAATAGCACGAACTCGCTCTCGTCCTGCTAATTCATCGATGATTTTTAAATCGGCTTCTAAATCTGGAACAACTGGTGCTTCGTTGGGATGAAGCGCTACTGCTGCCAAAACGGTATCGCTCCAAAATTCTGCACACTCGACCGACCATTTAGATTGCTCCGCTGAATAACCAACTTGAACAACTCGATCAATCCCAACGCTCTTTGCAATTGCTAATACTTCACCGATACTTGGGTCGGTTGCGGATTTACCTTGATCAATCAATTCCAAGTGGGCGTGTGAATCTACGCAAGTTACTCCGAGCGGTTCTGGCAGCTTTGCGGATGGTCGATCGATATCGCGATTGTGCCGGTCAGCCATTTGTTTCTACATCTGGTAATCGCGGGAAGAGAATTGCTCCCTTTGAAATTGTCGTGCCAGGTTTTAGTTGGCCCCAATTAGAAACTTCGCCAATTTTTTGTTCTGATAATTTTCCAAGCGTACTTTCTGCGCCGAGTGAAACCCAAAGCGCTTCGGTAGAAATTGGCATTATCGGATGTAGCAAGACAGCAAGCGCTCGTAGCGATTCGGCGGTGTTATACAACACGGCTTCTAACTCGCTACGGCGCAAATCATCTTTAGCCAAAATCCATGGCTCTTTCTCAGTTACATAACCATTTACTCGCTTGCAAAAATCCAAGATGGCGCTAATTCCGCTTTGAAAATCTAAGGCACAAATTGCGTTATCTGCGGTGATTACAGTTTTAGTTAGCGCATCTTCAAGTCTTGGTTCTTTTGCGATTGCCGGCAATACACCAGCACAATATTTCTCAACCATTGCGGCTAAACGAGAGGCTAGATTGCCAAAATCGTTAGCTAATTCGCTGGTATATCGAGCTGACATATCTTCCCAAGAGAAAGATCCATCACTGCCAAATGGAATTGCGCGTAAGAAGTAGTAACGGAATGCATCCACACCAAAATGATCAGTGATGTCACTTGGCGCGATTCCAGTTAATTTGCTCTTGCTCATTTTTTCGCCACCTACTAAAAGCCATCCGTGAGCAAAAACTTTCTTAGGTGGTTGTAGCCCTGCCGCCATCAACATCGCTGGCCAAATTACGGCGTGGAATCGGAGAATATCTTTTCCGACTAAGTGGACATCTGCGGGCCAAGTTTTTGCAAATTGTTTTCCGCCAACTGAATCTGCGGGATCGCCTAATCCAACCGCAGTTGCGTAATTTAGTAGCGCATCAAACCAAACATAGACAACTTGCGACTTGTCCCAAGGAACTTGAATTCCCCAATCAAAGGTGGAGCGAGATATTGATAAATCAGTTACGCCGCCTTCAAGGAATGCGATTACTTCGTTTCGGGCTGAGGTCGGCTCGCAAGTTTCAGGATGATTCTTGTAGCGCTCCAAAAGCGGTGTTACAAATGCGGAGAGCTTAAAGAACCAATTAGTTTCGCTTAACATTTCAACTGGTTTGGAATGAATTGGACATTTTCCTTCGATTAGATCACCAGGTAATTTAAATTCCTCACAACCTACGCAATAAGGGCCCTCGTACTTAGCTTCATAAATGAACCCAGCTTCCATCAGCCCCTGTAGAAAGCGTTGCACTCTAACTTCATGTCGTTCTTCGGTAGTTCTAATGAAATCATCATTTGCGATGTGGAGCGCTTTCCAATTTGGTATCCAGGCTTCTTTTACTAACCGATCACACCAATCTTGTGGCTTTACATTGTTGGCTTCGGCAGTGCGCATAACTTTCTGACCATGCTCATCGGTTCCGGTTAGGAACCAAACGCTTTCGCCCTTTTGTCTATGCCAGCGAGTAAGTACATCACCCGCCACCGTTGTGTAGGCATGACCGATATGTGGCGCATCGTTTACATAATAAATAGGAGTCGTTAAATAGAACGACTTTTCAGCACTGGCGGACATTTGCATATTCTAATCAGGATTCGTTTTTAAATTTCACCATCAGGTCAAAAACTTTGCGCTTAGGTAGATGTAACTCTTGTGCGACTGCTTGAATTGCGGATTTTCGCAGCTCGCCCGCGCTCTCTTTTGCTAAAACTTTTGCAATTATCTCAGCTGGGACAAATTCACGGCTACTTGGATTAAATCCAGCGATTACTAGCGTTATTTCACCAAGTATTTCTTTTTCACTAGCCCATACAATTAATTGGTCAAGTTTTCCACGAACAATTTCTTCGTAAGTTTTGGTAAGTTCTCGACAAATGACCGCATCGCGATCACTACCTAACGCACCTGCTGCTGCAATTAAAGATTCGTGTAATCGATGTGGTGCCTCAAAAAACACAATAGTTCGCTCTTCTTCCGCAAGTTTCTGATACCAAGTATCTCGAGCACCAGATGTTCGCGGTGCAAAGCCTTCAAAACAGAAGCGATCCGTCGGTAGTCCGGAAATAGCTAACGCAGTTAGAACTGCGCTTGGTCCTGGCAAAACTTTTACACCTATCTCATTATCAATTGCGACCCGCACCAACCTATATCCAGGGTCGCTTACGCTCGGCATACCAGCATCAGTAACTACTAAAACATCTATTCCACTTTTTAATATTTCAAGTAACTCAACAACACGCTCGCTTTCATTTCCTTCAAAAAATGAAATGACCCGCGCGGTATGAGTAATTCCCAAGTCTTTACATAATCGGGAAAGTTTTCGGGAATCTTCAGCAGCAATTACTCGTGCGGAAAGTAGCGCTTCGATTAATCTTTTAGAAGCATCTCCAGGATTTCCCAACGGGACTGCTGCCAAAATCAGGTTCGCCATGCTCTAATTGTGTCATGCGAGTGCGCGAGCGATTCACCTTAATTACGATCACACTATTTGCCGCGATAACTCGGTTCTGGAATCTCGCAACGCCAAAAGGATACGTTTTCGATGAAGTTTATTATGTTGATGGCGCAAAGGATTATTTGAAGTATGGCGTCGAAGTCGATAAAACATCGCCAGAATTTATTGTGCATCCTCCAATCGGAAAATGGATAATTTCGATCGGGATTAAATTATTTGGGGATAATGAATTCGGCTGGCGATTTATGGGTGCGCTTCTCGGCACGCTCTCTATTACCTTAATCTATTTAATCGCAAAGCAGCTTTTCAATTCAATTTTCTTAGCCACGAGCGCTGCTGCTTTAATGGCGCTAGATGGGTTACACCTAGTGCTCTCTCGGACCGCGCTATTAGATATTTATCTGATGTTCTTTGTTCTGTTAGCGTTTTTTACTTTTATTAGGAAAAAATATTGGTGGACGGGAATTGCGTTAGGGCTCGCGATTGGCGCAAAATGGAGTGGTATTTACTATTTAGTAACGCTGTTGGCAATTGCACTCTTCTTTGAAATTAAAAATAGGAACTTCAACAAAATCTTAAAACGGATTACCCAATTATTTTTTATACCTTCGCTAATCTACATTTTTTCATGGAGTGGTTGGTTTTTTTCAAAACGCGGATGGGATCGGCAATGGGCTGATGAACGCGGCGGATTATTTTCATTTATTCCTGCGCCAATACGTTCACTCTGGCACTATCACGCCGAGATGTTAAATTTTCACACTGGATTAATCGAAGCACATTCATATTCAGCAAACCCGTGGAGTTGGTTAATTCTTGGACGACCAACATCTTTCTATTACCAATCGCCAAACACTTGTGGAAGTTCATCATGTGCCCAAGAAGTTGTCGCGCTTGGCACGCCATTGCTTTGGTGGCTCGGCACTGCTGCGTTATTTGTAACTTTTGGATATTTTGTTAGCCGTCGTGAAAAATTAGCTGGGCTAATATTGGCTGGCGTAGCAGCGGGTTATTTACCTTGGTTCTTCTTTCAAAAGCGAACCGTATTTTCGTTTTATGCAGTGGTATTTGAACCCTTTATAATTTTGGCTCTCATTTACTGCTTTGCCAAGCTATTAGAAGATCCTCTGACTTATAAGGCTAGAAAAACGGCTTTAATTGCGCTCCATGTTGCAATCGCGCTTTGCTTTCTCTATTTCTTCCCATTATTTGTAGCAACAATTACTACTTATGATGATTGGCACGCCAGAATGTGGTTTAACAGCTGGATTTAAATATTTTTATTCGTTGGCAGCGCGGTTCGCACGTAGCGCTTCGGCTGCTTGATCAGCAAGTTCTTGATCGAATATTTGATCTCTTGTAGGTGCTACTGCATCTAGTACTGCACGTAATTTTTCTTGTTCTTCGCTCCATGCACCTGGAATTGTTAAATCGATAATACGTTTCGGAGTGATTGCTTTAGGTGCACTGACGTAAGTTGGGAGCGGCACGTTCTGTGGTTCCCAAGTTTCCCGGGTTTGGGAACTTCCTTTAGGTAGCAAAGTTATTCCATAAAGTTCTTGCGAAATCTTTTCAACCCGATCTGCCAACGGGATCCATTGATCGCTAATTTCATATTGAGAAGTATCTTGAATTCTACGTTCGACGGTAATTTTTGAATTGTTTATTAATTCTGCATAATTTGTTGATGATGGTGAATCTGAATTATTAGAAATAATTCTTTGGGTACGAGCCACGTGATTGAGTGCGGATATTTGGCGACGTACATGGACCACAAATAAAATTAAGCCAGAGATTGGTAACAAGATTGCAATTGGAGATAATAATTTAAATACCGCGAGGATTCCACTAATTATTAGGAGCGTTGATAGAGATGTAAATGAAATTCTGCGCATTAAAAGTTGGTGTTCATTTTCCATGGCAAGTTCTACTTCAGTTGGAACTCCAGAACTATGAGCCACTGCTGCCATGCTATTTTTAAATCGTTCAACAGATTTACCAGATACTTCTTCGTGGTTTGAAACCCATCTCGGCAGAAAATAGGAAATCCACATCCCGACGATGATTAGATAGATTAAACCGGAACCCATGATGGATAAAGATAAACTGAGAAACCGGAGTAATCGGGTATTTCGTACCTAATTTCGCCAACCTTTTTAAATTTAAATTCTTGGATTCTCTGCCACAAAAGTTATGTGGTCGCGCCAATCCCCGTCGATATGTAAAAAATTAGCTCTACTACCTTCTAATTTATATCCAGCTTTTTCCGCCACTTTTCGGGATGCCCCATTCTCGGGGCGCAAATTAATCTCGATTCGGTGTAATTGCATTTCATCAAATCCATACTTGGTGAGAGCTTTTACTGCTCTTGTAGTCAATCCTTTATTAGCCGATCTTTGATCGATCCAATAGCCAATGTGGCCACCGCGATATGCGCCGAAAGCAATTCCGCCTAAAGTGATTTGGCCAATAAATTCGGCATCGCTCCAAATTGCTAGTGACAACGCCCGTTCCGCCCGACCTTCACGATTATGGTGCAAGACCATTTCGAAATATGACGGCAATGCAGAATCTATTTTATTGATTGGAGCGGTTGCTTCCCAAGGTTGCAACCATTCACGATTAAATCGGCGGCTGGCAAGCCAAACACCGCGGTCACGAAACCTAAGTGGTCTTAGAACTAAAGTTCCATCAGTGATAACGACCGGCCATGGTGACTTTGATTTCCCGGTCATGTTAGTTAAATCGGCGCTCTAACAAAAGTAGGTCTACCTCGCTACCAGCTTTTACATTGGTGAGATCTTCTGGAATTACAATTAAGCCATGTGCATCAGAAAGACCAACTAAATCAGATTGGTTCTCAATTGCGGTGACTTTAGATTTATCAGCTTCGCTTGGAAAAACTGCTCTGATGAATGAGTGAACGCCGGCTTCGCTCAAAACATCATTTGTAAGTTTTGTCTTAATTACTGGGCGGTGTAAATCACGCAAACCCATCATGCTTCTAATCATGGGACGAATAAAAAGTTCGGCTGAGATATAAGCTGAGATTGGATCTCCGGGAAGTGTTACAACTGGGGTTTTATCTGGACCAATTGTTCCGTAGTTGTGATTACCACTACCCTCAATATTTGGTGTTACTGCGGTAACTGTGCCAAGTTGTTGCAGCACTCCGGTAATCAAATCAAAGGATTCATCTTCCCGTTCGCCACTAATTACAATTAAATCTGCCCGCACTAGTTGGTCTTCGATAATATCTTTCAAAGCTGCATCAGTTTCCGGAATCATATGAACTCGATAACCAACAGCGCCAGCTTCTTTTACTGCGGTCGTCAACAACCAAGAATTTGTTTCAAACTCATCATTAGCGTCAATTAATTTTTGGCCAGGTTCAACTAAGTCATTTCCAGCAGAAATAACAACTACTCGAGGTTGTGGTCGAGTTGGTAGGCGATCAAGTCCGATTGAAGCGGCCAAGCCAATTTGGGTAGATCTAATTCTTGAACCTTCCCGCAGAACTAATCGCTCGCCAGCATAAACGTCCCGCGCAAGAGTGGCGCCGTGCGCATCAAGCAACGGCATGTCAAAAGGGTCAATCGGTTTGGAAAGTTCCAGAAGCGCTTGCGCAAACTCACTAACTTTAATTCTTTCGTTCATGCCTAAACTCTACTTTGAATCTAGGCTAATCCCATGGAACTTCCAACAAATGGAGCCAAGAAAAAATCGCTCCGGCAAAGTTTCCGAGTAGATCGCAAATTTTTGGTGCAACCGGTCACATGGAACCACTTGATTGATTCCATCGAATTTAAGAGTGCAACCATGATTGCTTCATATATCTCCTATGGGGACGAGCCAGATACTAACGGCTTGAATCAGACGATATTAGAGAGTGGAAAAACTTTATTATTGCCGAGAATGCGTAGCGATAATTTTCTTGATTGGGTTATCTGGAAAGGTAAAATCGAAACTTTAAAGGCAAATAAAAACATAATGGAACCTACCGGTGATGCAATTGCGCCAGAGCGAATTAAGAATATTGACTTTGTAATTGTGCCAGCACTTCATGTAGATCACAGCGGAAATAGATTGGGTCAAGGTGGCGGTTATTATGATCGTGCGTTATCGCTCATCACTGGATTTAAAGTGGCGCTGATATATCAAGGTGAATTAACCAGCATCGAACTCCCACAAGAAGTGCATGATCAAACATTAGATGCTGCAGCTACCCCAGAAATTTTAGTTAGGTTTAGCAAAAACATTAATTGACATCATCTAAATGTCGAGCCATTACAATTCTTTGTACCTGGTTTGTACCTTCATAAATTTGGGTTAATTTAGCATCTCGCATCATTCGCTCGACTGGATAATCATTTACATATCCGTAGCCACCGAGTATTTGCACAGCATTTGTCGTGACACGCATGGCTACATCTGAGGCAAAACATTTACACGCTGCGGAATAAAAAGTTAAATCTGGATCATTTCGTTCACTTCTTGCAGCTGCAGCATAAGTTAGTTCTCGAGCTGCAGTAATTTCCATCGCCATATCGGCCAACATAAATTGCACGCCCTGGAAATCAAATATCTCTTTCCCAAATTGCTTACGCTCATGCGAATACTTTGTCGCCGCTTCAAAAGCACCTTGGGCAATGCCTAGCGCCTGAGCCGCAATCGTGATTCTGGTGTGATCTAAGGTCTGCATAGCTAGTGCGAATCCGGAACCTACTTCGCCAAGTCTGCGATCATCATTAAGTTCTACATTATCGAAATAAACTTCACGAGTTGGTGAGCCTTTAAATCCCATCTTCTTTTCTAGTGCGCCAAACGAAACACCGGGATCGCTCTTCTCTACGACAAATGCTGAGATTCCTTTTGAACCTTTACTTGGATCAGTGCTTGCTAAAACTGTATAAAACTCAGAACTTCCCGCATTTGAAATCCATTTCTTGCTGCCATTTAAAGTCCAGCCAGTCGCACTCTTAATTGCTTTAGTTTTCATAGCGCTAGCATCAGAACCCGCTTCTGATTCTGATAAACAGTAAGAAAAACCGCTGCCTTGAGCTAACGGTGTTAACCAACGTTTCTTCTGTTCTAGAGTTCCGGCAAGCATTAACGGCAATGAACCTAATTTATTTACTGCTGGCAATAATGAAGATGAAGCACAAACTCTTGCGACTTCTTCAATAATAATTGCAACGCCAAGTGAATCCGCACCTTCACCACCAAATTCGGTAGGTACGTGCGCTGCTAATAATCCGGCTGCTTGCAATGCGTCTCTTGCTTCTTGTGGGAATCTCGAATTCGCATCTACATCTTGTGCAAAAGGTGCGATTTTCTTCTCTGAAAGTGCTCGTGCGCTTTCGCGCAGAGCTTTATATTCATCAGGTAGTTTGAATAGCAATTCCATTAGGCAATTAAGCCACTTCTTCGCTGTTCCGTCCACTCTGAATTAATTTTTGCGCCGATCATTTTCTGCTAATTTTGCTAGGTAATTGTTGTACTCGGCGAGCTCATCTGGTTTCCCAGCAGAAACCAACCGATCAGCGTTGCGATCAAAGCGTTTAGCTTCACGGGCATCATCACGAACCCATTGTATAAAAGTTGCAATTAACGCAATTACGATTGGAATTTCACCCATTGCCCAGCCAATAGATCCGCCAAGTTTTTGGTCAGCGAATAAATCCACAAACCATGGCCGTTGTAACGATGCGAAATAGCCACCATCTAATAACGAGGTTGATGACATTAAAGCGATGGAAAAGAAGGCATGAATGCTCATGGCTGCAAAAAGTACGATGATTCGAACTAGATGTGGAACTTTTCTAGGGTTTGGATCAATTCCTACAATCACATGGAAAAAAAGCATTCCAACTAATATGAAATGGATGTTCATAAATAGGTGGCCAAAATGACCTGTCATTAAATTTCCAAAGAGCGAAGTGAAATACATAATAAATAGCGAACCATCAAAGAGCGCCAGTGCAACTATTGGATGGGTCAAAACTGCAACTGGTTTCGAGTGCAAAACTGCAACTAGCAAACCTTTTATGCCGCGCTCGTTCTCATCTCTGCCGGCAGGAAAGACTCGCAGCGCGAGCGTTATGGGTGCTCCTAAAATTATTCCAATTGGAGCGACCATCCCTAAAATCATGTGCGCAATCATGTGAAACGAAAATGCAAAATGCGAATAGAGCCCAAGTCCACCACTTGTTGCGTAATCAATCGCTGCAATCCCAAGTGCAAATGAAATTGTTCTTCCGATTGGCCACTTAACGCCTTGTTTGCTCAAAAGTACAACTCCGCGAATGTATAGAAAAGTAACAACTAAAAGTAATCCGATAATAAAACCATCTGCTTCATATCCCAAAAGTAAATTACTTAGTGTTGGCGCTGCCGGTGCTCGGATGCCCGTAATCGAAAGAACTCGATCAACGTCGAGCTCTACCTCATTAACTAATGGCGGGGCCGAGATTGATAACCAAGTGCCAAGTGCAATTGCTACAAACATAATGAAAAGCTCGTTAAAAATCAGACGGATCATCGCAGGGGTGCCAATCAGATTATTAATTATAAATTTACGATGTTTATAGCCAATTCCAATTAGAATCGCAGTTAGTACCGCTTTTGCAATCACGATATATGCGTATTTAGAACTCCAAGCAGAAATAAAATTAAGTCGAGTCCATGCATTTGCTACACCGCTTACCGAAACGATAATCGCTGCCCATAGCGCTACTCCGCTAAATCTCGGCAGAGCAGTGTTTCTAATTTCTGGTGCTATGAAAAATAGTGAAACCAAACCACCGACCCAGAGCGTAATTCCGATAACGTGAAAAATCAGCGAACCAATAGCTAAGCCGTGTAGCCCAGATTCACTACCGTGGCTTTGAAATATTGGGGTAATAATTCCAGCCATTCCAAGTAGGAAGAGTGTGATCGATCCCCGAATATTGCGAATTATCGGAATTACAATTGCGATTACTAGCGCAATGACAACTTGGGTTAATTGAACTTTACCGAGTGAGGTTTGCGATAAGTAAGAACGAATCGAAGTTAAATCTAAGGAAGCGGTAATGGGTTGAGCCAAAAGATTGCTAAGCGTTAATAAGATTACCAACATCTCAGAGAGCGCCCAGAGAATTGCAAAAGTACTTATCCACTTTAAATTATTTATCGCTGATTTTCGTAAGAAACCGTTCGTTTCTAAATGTAGAAAGCTAATCGAAAAAAGCAAGCCGACGCTGGCCACACCAAAACTTATGCTAAAAAAATTTGCAATGGGGGAAAGTAAAGTTACAAATGTGCCGGGATCAGGAATGCCGGTCGCTACCCCCTTCGAAAACATTCTTACTTCCTAAAAGTTTTTCTAGCAAAACGTGAGAGCAGAATTAGCATAAAGAATGCAAAAACTAATAACCCAATTACCAAGTAGTCAGTAACCTTGTTTGGATTTGATTTATCATTAAATGGTTCTGGGGCGGGTGAATTAGTAGAATTAGTTATTTCTGATAACCCATTCACGATGAATTTAAAAGTTCCATCGAGCGGAACATCGTTTACGGTTAGTAGCTGATAGGTAACTAAGTAAGCTCCAGAATTAGTTAATGGTTTCAGTCCAACGATTAAATTCTTTCCGTCTACGGTTATAGAACCATCATCAACGCGAGCGCCACTTGGATCCACTACTGTTATTTGGCTACCTAAATCCATTAAAGCGCCGGAACTATTTATGGTTACTGAATTAGGTGCGACCGTTAGAACTTCATCTCTTACTGGGAAAGTGCTAATAATTGAATTTGCTGAAGCTGGATTGATTGCAGCGATAGCGATCAAACCAAGTAATACTGCAATCACTATCGGTTTCCGCACGCTTAGCTCCGTTCCTGACCTCGACTCGATTCGCCTCAATACTCTCATCAATCTAGAATTATGCCTTGTGCCTACCTACGAATACATCTGTAACGCGTGCGAACATGCCTTTGAGGCGGTGCAATCTTTCTCGGATGCACCAATATCTAACTGTCCGGAGTGCGGCAAAGATGTGCGCAAGGTCTATTCCAATGTTGGTGTAGTTTTCAAAGGCTCAGGTTTCTATAAAACAGATTCGCGAAAAGCTACGAGCGCTAGCACTACGCCGGCACCAGCGGCTACTGCGCCTGCGGCAACACCCGCAGCAGCACCCGCAGCAGCAGCAAAAAATACAAGTACTGATTAACTACTCGTGATGTGGTGGTTTATCCCGCTTAATTTCAGCATCACGATCTTTATCGTCTTTTTCTAAATCAATCTCATCCGTGGTGACCTTCGGCAATATTTCGCTCATGCTCACCCCACTTTCTGATCCAGATAATTTTCAATTTTCGTAAAGTAAGTATCTCAAATATAATTGCGAATCGTTAATTTACCGTAATTAATCCATTTTGGGAGTTAAAGTGTTTGAAGCGCTCGGTCACGCAATAGTTAAGCGCCGCAAGCGTACCTTTTCTATCTTTTTATTAGCAGTAATAATCCTTGGCAGCGTTGGATCGCTTGCTTTCTCTAGATTAGATAGTGGCGGCTATTCCGACCTAAATAGTGATTCCGCAAAAGCTTTCAAATATTTAGAAGATACATTTAAAGTTAAAGACCCAGCTGTGGTTTTTGTAATTCACTCAGAGAAACTTGTAACTGATCCAGAAGTCGTGGCAAGTGCTGCTCGATTTGAAGCTAAAGTTAAAAGTGAACCAAGCGCCGATAGCGTGCTTTCATTTTGGAGCGCCAATGGTGCGCCAACGCTTAAGAGTAACGATGGCAAATCTGCTTACCTTTTTGTTTATTTAAATGCTGACAACTTCAGTAGCTTTGATGCGCTAGGTGGTCACTACCGCGATACTTATGAAGGTAAATTTGAAAATTTATCTATCTACGCATCTGGTGGTGCGGTATTTGCTAATTCGATAAATACTAAAATCAAAGATGACCTTAAGTTAGCCGAAGTTATTTCAATACCACTCACTTTCGTACTACTTCTCTTTATTTTTGGCGCGATGGTCGCCTCTGCGATGCCGTTACTCGTTGGAGTCTCGGCAATTCTTGGCGCTTTCTTCGTGCTCTATCTCATAACTTTATTTACTAGTGTCTCAATTTTTGCACTTAACTTAACTACAGGTTTAGGCCTTGGATTAGGAATTGACTACGCGCTCTTAATGGTGAACCGATTCCGCGAAGAACTCCATCATGGAAAAAACGTAGAAGACGCAATAGTAAATACTTTAAAGACGGCCGGTAAAACTGTTTTCTATTCTGGCATCACAGTAATGATCACGCTTTTTTCGTTGATTTTCTTTCCGCAAGATTTCTTACGATCCATGGGTTATGCCGGAGTTTCTGTGGTTGCGGTTGCGGTTGCAGCAGCGCTAATTCCACTACCTGCATTCCTTGCACTACTGGGTCATAAAATTGATAAAGGTGTTGTACGTAAAAGTGCAATTACTCCTAAAGAGGATGGTCGCTGGGCGGATATCGCACGAATTGTGATGAAGCGTCCGATAGCTGTGGTGTTGTTAGCCGGAATTATTCTTGCCGTTTTAATTGCACCAATTCAAAGTATCAAGTTCTCTCAAGTCGATAGTCGGGTTTTGCCGGCATCAAATAAATCAGCTATGGCAGCTCGATTTATTGCAGAAAATTTCTCTGGTCAAGAAGGAAATCCTATTGAAATCATTATTCCTAATGGCGCTTCCCAAATTAACTCGATAACTGAATTTAAATCTGAATTAGCCAAGCTTCCAGATATCGTCCGAATTGGTGAAATACAAGTGGTTGGTGAAGATGTTCGATTAGTCGCAATTCATTCCATGCCGCCACGAACACCACAAGCGGAGCAATTAATTAACCAAGTGCGCGCACTTAATGTTCCAATCGGCACTTTAGTCGGTGGTGTGGCCGCAGATTACGCTGATACCCAAGGAGCTACTTCAAAAAAGCTTCCACTTGTTGTGCTTTGGATTTCAATTGGCGTCCTCTTGCTTCTCTTTGTTTTTACTGGATCGATAATTTTGCCAATCAAAGCGCTAATTCTTAACTTTGCTTCCCTTGCTGCAACTATGGGTGTCATCACTTGGATTTTTATCGATGGCCACCTTAAGTTTTTGGTGGGAGATTTTACCGTTACTGGAACCCTTGATACTGGTTCAGTTATCTTGATTGCAATCGTGGCATTCGGTTTATCTATGGACTACGAAGTATTTCTACTATCTCGAATTAAAGAGGAACACGAAGCTGGCCGAAGCAATATTGAGGCCGTAGCAACTGGCTTACAACGTTCAGCTCGAATTATTACTGCTGCAGCGCTCCTACTTGCAGTCGTGTTCGGAACTTTTATGGTTAGCGGAGTTACTTCAATAAAAATGTTAGGTTTTGGTGTGGCTTTTGCGCTATTGCTAGATGCAACCTTAATTCGGGCTCTTCTAGTTCCAGCCTTAATGCGATTGTTTGGTGAGCAAAATTGGTGGACACCTAAGGCGCTAAAGCGTTTCACTATTTCTCATTAAATAAAATTTAAGTGTCCTCGGCGGGAGTTGAACCTGCGACCTACCGCTTAGGAGGCGGTTGCTCTATCCACTGAGCTACGAGGACTTAATTAATATTGCGCGATTCTATTACCCGCTTAAAGTAGGCGTAAATTGCTTATTTATAGCACGCTGGGCTAGACTCCAAAAAAAACTTGTTTGGAGTTGTTTTGTTATGAAAGCCCTCGTAATCGGAGCGGGCGGAGTCGGTAGAGCGATAGCTAATATCGCATCACGCCGATCATTTATTACTTCTATGGTAATTGCGGATAGAACGCTTGCCCGCGCTGAAGAAGCCGTCTATCGCGTTAAGGATCCTCGTTTCTCAGCCGCACAAGTTAATGCTGCCGAGCTTGAAGATATTCGAGAGTTAATTCGAAAAGCTGATCCAGATGTTGTTATTAACGCAGTTGATCCGCGATATGTAATGCCAATTTTCTTAGCTTGTGAAATTGAAAATGTTAATTACATCGATATGGCAATGTCACTTTCGCGCGCTCATCCACATTATCCAAATACTGAAACCGGTGTAAAACTTGGCGATGAACAATTCGCGCGTGATTGGAACTGGCATGAACGAAAGATTTTTGCGCTAATTGGTATGGGTGTTGAACCTGGCATGAGTGATATTTTTGCTAAATATGCAAGTGATGAACTTTTTAGCAAGATTGATTCAATTACAATTCTTGACGGCTCTAACTTGCGCGTTGAAGGTCATGATTTTGCACCTTCATTCTCTATCTGGACCACAATCGAAGAGTGCTTAAACCCGCCACTAGTTTGGGAAGATGGTCGAGGATGGTTCACTACCGCGCCATTTAGCGAATTGGAAATCTTTAATTTCCCAGAAGGGATTGGACCGGTTGAATGTGTAAATGTTGAGCACGAAGAGGTTGTGCTAATTCCGCAAAAGATTGATGCCAAAAAAGTTAACTTTAAATACGGCCTCGGTGCTGAATTTATTCAGATTCTTAAAACCATCAACATGTTAGGTATGGATCGTAAAGAGAATGTTGATGTACAAGGCGTTTCAGTTTCACCGCGCGACTTACTTGCCGCTTCGCTTCCGGATCCCGCAACACTTGGCTCTCGAATGCGTGGAAAAACTTGCGCTGGCGCTCTTGTTAAAGGTTTAGATAAATCCGGAAATCCAAAAGCTGCTTACATCTACAACGTTGTTGATAATGAATGGTCGATGAGAGAATATGGCGATCAAGCCGTAGTTTGGCAGACTGCAATAAACCCAGTAATTGCAATGGAGCTAATTCATAACGAAACCTGGAAGCCGCTTGGCGTAAATGGTCCAGAATGGTTTAATCCAAAACCATTCTTAGAGCTTCTAGAAAATTATGGAACTTCTTGGCATATTCGTGACGAAGAGATTGCTGAAGTTAAGAAGTAAATCGATGGCAATCGGCACTGCGCTAGTAACTGGTGCAACTTCTGGAATTGGTGAAGCTTTCACTAGGCTTTTAGCCGATAAAGGTTATGACTTAATTCTGGTGGCTCGAGATGAATCTAGATTAAAAGAACGAGCTGATTCATTAACTACAAAATATGGAATCAAGGCCGAAGTACTACGTGCCGATTTAACTAATTTTGCAGATTGCGAAATAATTGAAGCTCGACTCCGCTCTGAAACTAACCCGATATCTGTGCTAATAAATAACGCCGGCTTTGGGATAAATAAAGCATTCACAGCTAGCGAAATCAAAGCCGAGACCGAACTCTTGGACGTCTTAGTGCGTGCGCCTATGCGATTTATGCACGCCGTGCTCCCAGGTATGAAAGTGCGAAATTCTGGAACTATCATCAATGTCAGTAGCGTTGCTAGCTGGATCGCCGGCGGAACATATAGCGCTGCTAAGTCTTACTTAACTGTAATAAGTGAATCACTACATACCGAACTTTCTGGTACTAAAGTAATTGTGAGCGCGCTCTGCCCTGGCTTTACTCGAACTGAATTCCATCAACGTGGTCGAATGAAAATGGGTGGGTTACCAAAATTTATGTGGCTGGATTCGGAAAAAGTTGTTGCGGAATCTTGGCGCTCAGCCCAAAACGGAAAAGCAATCTCGGTACCTGGGTGGCAATATGCAATTTTGAGTTTTATAACTAGATTCGGACCAAGACCCATGATTCGCAAAATTGGTATGAATGTACGAGTAAAACAACGAGAACGAGCGAAGTAATTCGAGTTCACAGAAGATTCACTGCGATAAATCGAGTTTTCTTACCTTATTAATAAGGTTAACTCCCTTACGATTACCCCATAAGCCGCTCAGCACGCGAGAAATTCGCTTGAGCAGATTTGATCTAATGGAGGAAAAATGAGAGTACGTCGCCTAGGTAAATTCGCAGCCCTGACTTCGATCGCAGCGCTTGCCATCTCAACCGTAGTTGCAACCCCATCTTTTGCAGCCAATAAAGCAAAAGCGGTTTGCCCTAAAGCGAATGCCAAAGCCACAATCAGTGGTGAAAAATATATTTGCACTAAGAATCCATACACGATTGAAACTAAGAAGACTGCCAAATTAACTTGGACCATGGTTGCATGTGTGGATGGTCATAAAGTATTACTTCGCGCACGGGAAGATCTTGTAAAAATAACTGCTTCATCTAAAGACACTGC
>CANLJW010000016.1:0-27241 GCA_947491605.1 Actinomycetota bacterium
CACTGCTGCCTCCCGTAGGAGTCTGGGCCGTGTCTCAGTCCCAGTGTGGCCGGTCGCCCTCTCAGGCCGGCTACCCGTCGTTGCCTTGGTGAGCCATTACCTCACCAACTAGCTGATAGGCCGCGAGATCAACCTTCATCGAAATTCTTTCCCAGCCCAGTGATGCCACCGGGATGGAGTATTTGGTATTAGCCCCGGTTTCCCGGAGTTATCCCAAAATGAAGGGCAGATTTCTCACGTGTTCCTCACCCGTTCGCCACTAATCCATTCCCGAAGGAACTTCATCGTTCGACTTGCATGTGTAAAGCACGCCGCCAGCGTTCGTCCTGAGCCAGGATCAAACTCTCCATTGAAATGGATGTTGATTCTGGCAAAAGACATAAACAACTGTCGTTTATTGTCTTTGACCAATTGATTTTTTTACAAAGGATTCGACGGGCATGGCAATAAAGCCATACCTCATCGAGGTAATTGGCATTGACTTATGGCACGCTGTTGAGTTCTCAAGGTACGGGCGCGCACCGATCGAAGACGTCAGTCCGTTCTCGGGGCAACCTGCATCCACCCCTTTTTAGAGGGCAGAAGGAGAAACTTAGCCACCCTTAGGCATAAGGTCAAATTGGTGTAATCCGCAGAAAAAAATGCAGGAATCGACCAAAAAACCTTGATTTATAAGGGTTTTAAAGCTTCTAGGGAAGTTCTTACTTCGCTAACCGGCCGTGATACGTCCGTCTCGTAACGAAGAAATGGAGGTTATCGCGCTTTATCGGCGTAGGTCAAATCAAGAAGCGAGCGATCTCTCTCAATATCAGCTAAAAACGTAGAACTTTGTTGCCTATTTAATCAACTCTACCGCGGCTAGGTCGCGCTTGCCTTTTCGCAAGACTAAAAATTTTCCAGCAATCAAATCGCTGGCCGTTGGCGCGAAATCTTCGGCAGTAATTTTCTTATTATTTAAGTACGCGCCACCTTCTTTAATAATTCTACGAGCTGCAGATTTTGATTCGCAAACACCAGTAGCAACAATTAAATCAACCCACGTTGGAATTTCTGAAGATGAATTTATTGTTGTGCGCGGCAGCTCTGCTAACGCGCCAGCTAATGTTGCAGAATCAAGGTCGGTAATTTCACCTTGTCCAAATAGTGCTTTAGCTGCAACTTCGACTTTAGCGCAAGCATCCGAGCCATGAATTGAAGTAGTAACTTCGCGAGCTAAAGCTCGATGCGCTTCGCGTGCGCCTGGATTACTTGCAAGTGATTTTAAAAGTTCTTCAATCTCTACATGCGACTTAAATGAAAAAATCTTTAACAACTTCTCAACATCTCGGTCATCAGAGTTAATAAAAAATTGGTAGAAGGCATACGGAGATGTCATGGCTGGATCGAGCCAAATAGACCCGGTTACAGTTTTTCCAAATTTTTCGCCATCGCTCTTAGTCAGCAACGGAACCGATAACGCATATGCACTCTCTCCCGTTACTTTGCGAATTAGATCTAACCCCGCTGTGATATTTCCCCACTGGTCGCTACCACCAAGTTGCAGTGTGCAATTAGCGCGTCGGAAGAGTTCTAAGAAATCGTAAGCTTGTAAAACTTGATAAGAAAACTCGGTGTAAGAAATACCACCGCTTTCCAAGCGTGCAGAAACCGAGTCTTTTGCTAACATCTGGTTGACGCTGAAATGCTTTCCGATATCGCGAAGAAAATTCAACGCTGAAACCGGTGCGGTCCAATCCAGGTTGTTGGCCATGGTGGCGGCATTTTTGGGCGCTTTGAAATCGAGAAAACCCTCTAATTGCTTACGAATTCGTTCTAACCATTGGGCCACGATCTCTTCATCATTTAAGGTACGTTCGGCGCTACGACCACTTGGGTCTCCTACCAACCCGGTTGCACCGCCTACTAAAGCGATCGGTTTGTGGCCAGCTAATTGAAATCGCCGGAGCATCGTCATCTGTACCAGGTTACCTAAGTGCAAACTAGGCGCTGTTGGATCAAATCCGATGTAGAGAGTGCGTGAGCCCGAATCTAAATGTTTCGCTAATTCAACTTCATCAGTTGATTGCGCGAATGCGCCACGCCATTTTAAGTCAGCTATCAAAGCGCTCGTCATAGGGTTCCCGTTCTCATAGTGTCATAGTTCCGATAAATTTTTGCGACGCAGTTTCTACCCATTTTGTCGTAAGCGCAGCGCTGCTTCGTAATTTTGCAATCTGCAGAACCACACTTTTAGGCGCAGTACCGTTTGATGTAGCGCGTGCAGCAATCGCACCTTCAACATTTAGAAGTTTTATTACATCGCCCGCTAATTGTGAGTGCGCTGATTGCAATTCACTCTCACTCAATTCATGGAGATCGCAATTTCTTGCCTCTGCAATTTGCACGCATTGGCCCGCGGCATCATGCGCTTGGGCGAAACTCACACCTTTACGGACCAAATAATCAGCAATTTCAGTTGCTAACGTAAAACCTAGTGGAGCAGCAGCACGCATTTTCTCGCGGTTGAATTTTGTGGTTGCAACCATGCCGGCGACTGGAATCAACAGGAGCAGTAAATTTTCCACACTATCGAAGAGCACTTCTTTATCTTCCTGCAGATCTCGGTTGTATGCAAAGGGCAGACCTTTAAGCACTGTTAAGAGTGCAGTCAAATTTCCAATAAAACGACCGGCTTTACCGCGCGCTAGTTCAGCCACATCTGGATTCTTTTTCTGCGGCATTATTGATGATCCAGTCGAATATGCATCATCTAATTGGGCCCAGCCAAATTCAGTAGTGGACCAGATGCTCCACTCCTCCCCGATTCGCGATAAATGCAACCCGATCATTGCGATAATGAAAAGAGCTTCTGCCACATAATCGCGATCGCTAACCGCATCAATGCTATTAGGCGCTACCGAATCAAAACCCAACCGCTTCGCCGTGCGCTCTGGCGAAATCGGAAGTGAAGAACCAGATAGCGCCCCAGATCCAAGCGGTGAAGTAGAAGTTCGCACCATCCAATCCGAAATTCGCGATAAATCTCGCTCTAACGAAACTGCATGTTTCGCTAATTCGTGACCGAAGGAGACTGGTTGCGCGTGTTGCAAGTGCGTAAATCCTGGGGCAATTGCATCAACATACTCCAATGATTTAGCTAATAGCGCCTCTTGTAAATGTAAAACAGCTCTCGAAATTTCTAACATGTTATCGATTAAGTAAAGCTTTAAATCAGTTGTTACTTGATCGTTACGCGAGCGTCCGGCACGAATGGCGCTACCGAGAACACCAATTTTTTCGGTTAAGCCCCGCTCTAACGCAGAATGCACATCTTCATCTTCCGGATTAGGTAAAAATTTTCCGCCCTTAACTTCGTTAAAAAGATGGGTTAGCGCGCTCCTAATTTGCACGCAATCTGTTTTTGGTAACAATCCAGAACTTTCTAAAACATCCAAATGCGCAATTGAGCTAACAATGTCATAAGGTGCAAGTCGCCAATCAAATTGCACACTTCGCGATAGCGCGAAGAGAGAATCAGCTGGTGATTCTGAAAACCTACCGCCCCAGAGCGTCATTTATTTTCGCTTCCTTGCTTTAGTTTTACGAATATTGGAACTCTTAGACTTCCGTGCTGATGCTGCGAATTCTTTCAGAACCGCCGCCAATGCGGGGCCTCCATTTGCCTGTTTCGCAACAACTAATACCGTGTCATCTCCGGCAATTGTTCCGATCGCTGCGGTTAATTCTCCGCTTAGAGTTGCTCGATCAATTGCACTAGCCAAAAGATTTGCACCGCCTGGAGGTGTCCTAACTACTGCCAAATTCCCGCTACCAACTACCGAAAGAATTAGCTGGTCCGAAACTCTAGTAACCCGATTCAGCGGTTGGGCATCACTTTCGAGGAATCGATAAGTCATCGCACCGCTCGCCGTTTTCGCTCGGATTGCACCAACTTCATCTAAATCCCTGCTCGCCGTTGCTTGCGTTACTTTAACGCCAGCATCAGCCAACAAATCAACTAAATCTGTTTGTGAATGTACTTTGCCAGCTGAAATAAATTCAATCGCCATCGCTCTCCGGCCACTAGCCGAAATTCTTTGTTTCGCACTTTTAACCATTTAACACACCTAACGATTTTCGGAACGCTGCGACAAAATCCATCACATTATTCTTTGTAATAATAAGAGCTGGTGCGATTCTAATTACTTCATCGCTGGTTGCATTAACTAGCACTCCGTTGTTGAGTAAATCAGCTGCTAACGCTTTAGCATTTGCAGTTTTAAGAACAATCCCGATTAATAATCCACGCCCACGAACTTCCGAGATCCCCGAAATTTTTATTAATTCGCTTTTTAATAGATTACCAAGTACAACATTGCTTTTTAGCAAACCTTTAGATTGAATAACATTGATAGTCGCGTTAGCAGCCGCGCATGCAACCGGATTCCCACCAAAAGTTGAACCGTGATCTCCGGGTTTAAATAAATTGCTAGAACGTCCCAACGCAATCATTGCACCGAGCGGTAAACCGCCACCCAAACCCTTTGCAATGGTTATTACATCCGGAGTTATTTCTTCATTTTCGTAGCCGAACCAGGTTCCAGTTCTGCCCATTCCAGTTTGAACTGCATCAATCACAAGTAGCGCACCAGTTTTATCGCATATTTCGCGAGCAGCTTTCAAATACCCTTTAGGTGGAACAACTACACCGGCTTCGCCCATAATTGGTTCTAAAATAACCATTGCCGTTTTACTGGTTACGGCGCGACGCAGCGCCGCTACATCGCCATAATTAACATGTTTTATTTTACGGAGCAACGGTTTAAATGGATCCCGTTTAGCTGGTTGGCCAGTGAGTGAAATAGCCCCCATCGTTCGGCCGTGAAAAGCGCCGTGTGCCGCCACAATATTGGTACGACCGGTCAAGCGCGAAAGCTTAATTGCGGCTTCATTTGCTTCTGCGCCAGAATTGCAGAAAAATACTTTGGAGTTCTTATCCCCCGTCATTTTCTGTAACGATTGCGCCAATTGCAAAACCTGCGGATGCATATAGAAATTGCTTACATGACTAAGTGTTGAAATCTGTTTTGTAACGGCTTTGATTATTGCGGGATGCGCGTGGCCCAGTAGGTTTGTGGCTATCCCACCAAGAAAATCTAAATACTTCTTGCCGTCCGCATCGTAAACAATTGCGCCTTTACCTTTTACTAAAGAGATAGGTGGAGTTCCATAATTTGGTTGGAACGTTTTGTTCCATGTTGCTTGCGCTAATGAATTTCCAAATTTGCCTGGCTTTCTCATGCTGTCACCAACGTTCCACCGGAGTGAGAAAGCGCTGCGATGAAAGCAGCATCGCTCTTGCCATCGATAATTCGAGCTGATTTTGCACCTGAATTTATCGCGTTTATACACGCTGCAACCTTAGGAGCCATGCCACTTTCAAATGTTGCCGCAATCTCGGTTAGTGCTGAAACGGTTATCGCAGAAATCAACGAACTTTTATCAGGCCAATTCCGATAAATTCCAGGAACGTCGGTCATAAAAATTGTGGCGTCTGCAGATAACGAACCAGCAATAGCACCCGCTGCAATATCGGCGTTTACATTCATGCCAACGCCATCTCGAGTTTCCGATACCGGAGAAACTATTGGAATGAAGCCAGCGTTCATCAATGAAATTAAGATCTCGGGATTAACACCAACAACTTCGCCAACTTGACCAATACTTTTCATTTCGCCGTTCACTAGGACTAATTTAGGAACAACATCCAGTAACGCCTGACTTTTACCGCTGAGCCCAACTGCGGGCAACCCATTACTTCTAAACAATTTCACGATTTCTCGTAACACATGTCCAGAGAGCACTTCTTCAACAACTGCAAAAATCTCTGGCGAAGTGACGCGATAGCCTCCGACTACTTCTTTTGCTAAGCCACGTGCAGATATTTCGGCATCGATCATCGGTCCACCACCATGCACAATCACAAATCGTTCTCCAAGAGCATGAAGTTTTTTTATCTCGAAGAGCCAATTTCCAGTTTCGGTGTTGGCTAAATTCATTGCATGTCCGCCATATTTAATAACCATCATGTCGCATACGCTGAATTCTCGTGCACATACATCGCGCTCAAATCATTTGTCATAATGGTTGCGCTCTCACTGCCCATATTCAAATCAATCACTATCTCGATAATTTCACCAGACATGTCCACCAAATCACGATCTGCTCCAGGGGAGCTATCGGTGCAAACTTGCACCCCATTTAGATTCACATCAATTCGATAAGGATCAAACGTTGCAGAAGTAGTACCAATTGCGGCGAGAATTCTTCCCCAATTTGGATCTTCCCCATGTAATGCGCATTTCAATAGGTTGTTTCTGGCACAAGCCCGACCCACCGCTACTGCATCAGATTCCGATAACGCGTTAATTGTTGTAATTGAAACTATTTTGGAATGACCTTCGGCATCGGCAATTAATTGGAAAGAAAGTTCACTACATATTTTTTGTAAAGCGAATTCAAGTTGGGCATCCGGTAGCGACACCCCCGAAGCACCGGAGGCTAAAAAGAGCACGGTGTCATTTGTGGAGGTACAGCCATCAGAATCGATTCGGTTGAAGGTTCGATCTACTATTTTTTCAAAAATTAATTTTGCTGAATATTCATCAACTATCGCATCAGTCATAATAACTGAAAGCATGGTCGCTAACGAAGGTGCAAGCATGCCAGCCCCTTTTGCAATTCCCGTAAACGTGGACCCGGAGATTTCAGAAGTGGAAATTTTCGGTTTGGAATCAGTTGTCATAATTCCGGTTGCACAATCTATGAGGCTGGCATTTGAAAGGTTGGCGATTGCTGCACTAGCCCCACTTAACAACTTATCCATTAAAAGTCGCACCCCAATTAATCCAGTCGAACAAACCACAACATCGCTTGCTGAGATACTTAAAAGTTCAGCCACATGTTCGGCAGTCTTATGCGTATCTACAAAACCATCAGGACCAGTGCATGCATTCGCACCTCCGCTATTAAGAATTACGGCTTTTACTTCGTTATCTCTTACAACTTCCATACTCCAAGTAACTGGCGCGGCCACAATTTTGTTGGTCGTAAATACCGCAGTCCCGAAATACTGCGGACCTTCGTTAACAATTACCGTTAAATCTTTACTGTCATTACTTTTCAAGCCAGCGCTAACTCCGGCGCCACTAAATCCGGAAGGGAGATTCATGAGCCAATTCCAATCGAAACTAAACCTGTTTCCTCCGGTAAACCAGAAATTATGTTGGCATTTTGAATTGCTTGACCAGCTGCACCTTTACCTAAATTATCGATTGCAATTGAAATGACTAATCGGTTCGTATGAACATCGATAGCTACCTGTATATGTGCACTATTTGAACCAAGTACCGAATTTGTTTGTGGCATCTGTCCGTTTGGTAAAAGATGTACGAATTTCGCGGTTGCATAGAAATCACTATAAATTTTACCTATTTCCAATTGCGAGATATTTTTATTTAGCTTTGCTGTAACTGTGGCCAGTATTCCTCTTGGCATAGGCGCCAAAATTGGAGTGAATGATATTTTTACATTTGAATTATCAGAAAGTTTACTCAAGGTTTCTTCGATTTCCGGAGTGTGCTGATGGATTCCACCAAATTTATATGAGGTGAGTGAATTCATCACTTCGCTGGCTATCAGGTTAATTTTTGCACTTCTACCAGCGCCAGTGGTGCCAGAAGCAGCCACTACAACAATGTCTTCTTGCGCGATCAACGAATTTTGAACTGCAGGCGCAGCTGCTAGGGCAATAGCCGTGGCGTAACAACCAGGATTTGATATCCGATTGCTATTCGCATCAATATTGAGAAGTTCTGGCAAACCGTATTGCCAAGAACCAGCGTATGTACCACCGTAGTATTTTTCCCACGAAGCTTTACTAGCCAATCTGAAATCTGCACCTAAATCTACAACTTTGACGGTATCACTGATTTGCGCAATCAATTTTGCGGATTCACCATGTGGCAGCGCCAGAAAAACTAGATCACATTCGTTGATTTTCGAGATTTCAGTTACGGCAAAATCTCTACCACTAAACTGAGTTAATTGCGGATGCACATTAGTAATCGGCTCCCCCGCATTAGAGCCGGCCGCAATATAGAAAAGTTCGAAATTAGGGTGCATTGAAAGTAGGCGTAACAATTCGCCACCTGCATATCCGCTAGCCCCTACTACTCCTGTTTTCATGGCTTGAGGGTAACATCACATGTATAAATATACAAAACCGTGCATAATTATGCAGTACGGATTACAGCTCCACATGCTTTGACTGCTGCGCTTCCAGCGGATTCGCGGAGCAATGAGACCTCTTCTGCCGTTAGGGTGCGATCTTCTGCTCGGAAAACTAAAGTGAAAGCTAGCGAGATTTTCCCTTCGCCAACTTGGTCATATCGATCAAAAAGCGTGATGGACTCTAATAAATCACCAGCTCCAGTTTTTAACGCCTCTGAAACATCTGCGGAGCTAACTGTTTCCGCAACTATAAGCGAAATATCTTGAATTGCTGCAGGCATGGTCCAAACTTTAGGAGCAGAAACTTGTTCCCGGAATGGCACTGCGTCTAGCACAACTACAAAAGCTGAAGTTCGCTCCGGCAATCCTAATTCCGAAATTATTCTCGGGTGTAATTCGCCCGCATGAGCTACCGGCTTACCGTCTATTTGAAATTCGGCACATCGACCGGGATGCCAAGGCGCTAATTCAGTATTCGAAACTTTGTAAGTGGCGCCCATTTCGTCAAGCAACGTTGCTGCCATATCAACAGCATCGCTCCATGAAACAGCTCTACCTTTACCCCACCAACCAACGTTTTCAATTTTGCCACCAAGAATGCCGCCTGCATGTAATGGTTGTTTTGGTACCGAATTATAAATTTCTGAGATTACGGCGCCAGTTGGTCTTTTATCCGTTCCAATTACTGCTTGTGGTTTCAACTCAGTTAAGTTTCGAAAAATTAATCCTAATTCAAAAATCGCAATGCTCTTGGCTCCGCGATTTATATTTCGTTGGGCAGTTAATAAAAGTCCAGGAGTCAGGTGTGTACGCAAGAATGGCGTTTCTTCAGACATGGGGTTTGCGATTTTGAATGTCTTTGCTCGATCACCAGTGAATCCAAGTAATTTCATAATCTCAGCGCTTACAAAAGGATAAGTTTGCACTTCAGTTAATCCTAGATTTGCTAACTTGATTGCAATTGCGCGCTTACGTTTCTGCGCCAAGTTCAATCCGGATTCTCCGGTAGTTCTGACAGGTGGCAACAATGATGGAATCAATTGATATCCGTATCGACGTGCGACTTCTTCGGCTAAATCTGCAGTATTTTGCAAATCAGGTCTCCAGCTAGGCGGTGTAATTGCCCAAGTTGATGATTTACTTGATTGATTAACCAAGCAGCCAACTGACTCTAAAGCTGCTGCTACTTGGGCATCGGTATAGCCGTAACCAATTAGCGTTGCAATATTTGCAGGAATTAATGGAATCGTTGGCGTACTTTTCATTGCGCCATCTGATTCCACGCCAACATACTGAGCGCCAGTCAATTCAATTAATAACTGAGCCGCTCTCGCTGATGCGATTTCAGCCAGTGCAGGATCAACTCCGCGTTCAAATCTTCTTGAGGCCTCAGACGAGAGAATATGGTGCCGCGAATTCTTAGCTACCGCCAACGCTGAAAAATGAGCGGCTTCAATAGTTATTCTCTTGGTTTCAGCTGTTACTTCTGAATCGAGCCCACCCATAGTTCCTGCGATTGCAAGTGCATTTTTATCATCGGTAATTAATAAATCGTCTTTATTCAAATTGCGTTCTACGCCATCTAGAGTTTTAATCTTAGAAAATTTCCCGGCACTTTGCACATGAATTTTTCCAGATATTTTATCAGAGTCAAAAGCATGCAGTGGTTGACCGAGTTCAAGCATTACGTAATTAGAAATATCTACCGCAACCGAAATCGAACGCATACCGCATTTTTGGATTCGGCGTTGCATCCAAACCGGTGAAGGATTATTTGGATTAACGCTCTCTAAAGTTCGCAGAACAATTAAGTCCGCACCATTTGATTCATCGATAACAACTGCAATTGGTTTACTACTTCCTTGGATCTTTAAATTACCGGGTAAAGAAGAATCGGCCGGATCTCTAAACGAAACCTTTAAAGCGCTAGCTAACTCTCTTGCGGCTCCACGAATTGAAAGTGCATAGCCTCGATCTGGGTTCACTGCGATATCAATAATCGGATCATCAATTCCAAGCACTGCTATGGCATCGTCACCATTTTTTAAACCAGAATCGTTTACAACGATGATCCCACTGTGATCTTCGCTTAAGCCAAGCTCGCGCGAAGAACAAATCATGCCATTGCTAGTCTTTCCATATGTTTCTCGAGCTGCGATTGCAAAATCTCCAGGAAGTGATGCGCCAGGTAACGCCACAACGACTTTATCGCCGACAAAAAAATTAGTAGCGCCACAAATTACAAACCGATTCTCTTTTTCGGCGCAATCTAATTCAACATACCGAATTGGTTTTTTATGATCCTTCAGTTCTTCAATTGCGATAACCGTGCCAATTAATAGTGGGCCTTTTATATTGTCAGCAGCATTTTCTATCGACTCAACTTCAAAGCCGACCCGAACGAAGTGCTCTGCAATCGCAGCAACGTTCTCACTTTTTGGAATTTCAACGAATTCGGCGAGCCAAGAAAGAGGGAGCTTCATCGGGTACCCGTACCAAAAGCTTGGGAAAATCTAATATCGCCTTCAACTATGTCATGCATATCAGCAATACCGTGGCGAACCATAAGGGTTCGTTCTAGCCCCATTCCAAATGCAAAACCAGAGTACTCATCGGTATCGATGCCACATGCCTGTAAAACTTTTGGATTAACCATGCCGCAGCCGCCCCATTCAATCCAGCGACCACGATAGAAGAAATCAACTTCAGCGCTTGGTTCAGTGAATGGAAAGAAAGATGGTCGAATTCTAGTTGTGACATCCGGACCAAACATTTTTGCGGCAAAAAAATCAAGCGTGCCCTTCAAATGGGCCATGGTTATTCCTTTATCAATAACTAGCCCCTCAACTTGATTAAAAACCGGTGTGTGGGTGGCATCTAATTCATCAGCGCGATAAGTGCGACCTGGACAGATTACATATATTGGCGGCTTTCGATCCAACATTGTACGAATCTGAACTGGCGAAGTATGAGTTCGCATCACTAAACCTGAATCTAGCGGCTCCACAAAAAAAGTATCTTGCATGGTTCTTGCTGGATGATCAGCTGGAATATTTAGCGCATCAAAATTTAACCAACCCGATTCAAGTTCGGGACCTTCTGCAATGGTGTAACCAAGCCCGACGAATAAATCGGAAATTTCGTTGGTGAGGATTGTAAGCGGATGCAACCCGCCTACACTTCCACGTTTTGTAGGAAGTGAAACATCAACCCGTTCCGCCAATAAGATTTTGCTATCCCGCTCGCCGATTAGAAATTCTTCACGCTCTACGTATGCTGCATTAACTTCAACACGTGCTGCGCCGATCACTTTGCCAAATTCGGCTCGTTCACTCCCAGGTAAGGATCCAAGCGCTTGGTTTGCTTTCGCTAACGGCGACTTATCGCCAACGTGAGCCAACCGGGCCGCTTTCAAATCATCGAGATTCCCCGTGTTCAAAAGCGCTGTGAGAGCCGCTTTCTTATCACTCTCGATAGAAGCTACGGTTAATGACACGATGGGAGTCTACTAAGTGAGTAGCAAGAGATGCGTTATTTAATCGCAGATTAACGCTTGGTTGCTTGCGAAACTTCGTACATCACAACGGTGGCGGCTGCTGCCAAATTCAAGCTCTCGGCTCGCCCTTCCATGGGTATTGTGACTAAATTCAAATCTGCTGAAATCTCACTTGATAATCCTCGGGCTTCATTACCGAAAACCCAGATTGATGGCTTTTTATTCAATTTCTGTAACGCTTCCGGTAGTGCCAACCCGCCATTTCCATCCGTACCAAAGATCTGAATTCCATTCTTTTCAGCAAGTTCCTTAAGTTCCGAAATCGGAACATCTTCGAACACTGGAATATGCCAGAGCGATCCTGCCGTTGCTCTAACAACTTTTGGCGAATAAACATCTACACATTGGTCCGAGAAAACGATCGCATTAAATCCAAATGCATCGGCAGTACGGATTACGGCGCCAGCATTACCTGGATCTTGAATCTGCCAAAAGTAGGCAATCCGAAGCGGTTGTTTTGAAATGAAATTTGGGAAATTGTGTTTGGATATATCGCAAAGAGCCAATATCCCTTGTGGTGTAACAGTATCTGCCATCAACCGCATAACTTCATCAGAAACTGCAACAGTTTTGCCAAGAATTTCACTAGTTAAGAGATTTTCATCTTCTAGCTTCGCTCTACCTGCTTCTGTTAAATATAAAGTGTCTAACTTAGGATCTCCGAAATTGATTGCTTCGCGAATTGATTGCAACCCTTCTGCAATAAATTTTGATTCAGCTTTTCGCTCTTTGACTCCCCTAGAACCTAAAAGAGCCTTCACTCGCTCAACATGCGGCGAATGAAGGCTCGTAATCATTTTAGATTAGGAAACTTTTACATTTTTACGTGCAACTTCGACCAAATTAGCAAATGCTTTTGGATCGTTAGTTGCTAGATCTGAAAGTACGCGACGGTCAACTTCCACGCCAGCGGCTTTAAGACCTTGCATGAAACGGTTATATGTCAGCCCGTTTGCACGAGAAGCGGCATTAATACGAGTAATCCAAAGTTGGCGGAAATCGCCTTTCTTATCCTTACGATCGTTGAATGCATACACCATAGAGTGCGTGACTTGCTCTTTCGCTTTTGTGAAAAGCCGGGAGCGCTGACCACGGTAACCACTCGCGCGTTCGAGAGTAGTACGACGCTTCTTCGCTGCGTGTACACCACGTTTAACTCTTGCCATTTTATTTCTCCTCTTCTAATTTCTTAAATTTATTTCGGACCGATGATTTCGACTACTTCAAGCCCAATAGGCGTTTCGCAGAAAAAGTATTTGGTTTGCTAGCAGCCGCATCATTAGTGAGGCGACGTGTGTGGCGTGATGATTTGCGCTCAAGGAGGTGACGCTTTCCGGCACGCTCGTGCATGATCTTTCCGGTACCAGTAACGCGGAAAGTCTTCTTCGCGCCACTATGTGATTTCATCTTAGGCATTTCATTCCTCCGTTTTATTTAGCTTTGAAATTTAGATCGATTTAAAGTTGTTGCGAAGCAGCAGCTTTTTCGGCTGCTTTCTTCGCTTTCTTAGCTTCAGCTAACGCATCGCTCTTACGTTTTACCGGGCCCAGAACCATAGTCATGCTTCGTCCTTCTTGCTTTGGTGCAAATTCAACGAATGCAATTTCCACAACATCTTGTGCAAGACGTTGTAGTAATTTGTAACCTAGCTCTGGTCGACTCTGTTCTCTGCCACGGAATTGAATAGTTACCTTCACTTTGTCGCCGCTTTTTAAGAACTTTTCAATATGATTCCGTTTGGTTTCATAATCGTGGCTCTCAATATTTGGTCTCATACGCATCTCCTTAACCACAATGTGGGTCTGGTTCTGTCGAGCTTCGCGGGCTTTCTGCGCGATTTCGTATTTGTATTTTCCGAAATCCATAATCTTGCAGACAGGTGGTGTGGCCTCTGCAGCAATCTCGACGAGATCAAGTCCGATTTCTTCGGCCATCCGAAGTGCGCTATCGATATCGATAACTCCGACTTGTTCGCCAGATGCTCCAATGAGACGAACTTCCGATTCCCGGATTCGATCATTGATGCGTGGTTCAGTGCTGATAATTACTCCCTTTCATGAAAAATTTAGAGCGAATTGTTAAGCTCTTGAATTGAATGAAAGTAGTTTTGCCGCAATGCGCACATAAGTGCTCATGACCGCATAAAATCTGCGATCTTCCTTGACCAGCTCGCGCACTTAGTAGTGGCGACGAAGGTGGGAGCGGCAGCTCCACTTGGCATCGGTTTCAAGAACCGAACGAGGCAAAGGTTATCGCAAGAACCAGTAAAAACCGAAATTGAGCGTAGCTAAGCGCCCATTCCATGTAATCCACCATCGACGTGGATGATCTCCGCAGTTGTTTTTGGGAACCAAGGTGAAAGTAGCGCAACTACCGCTTGAGCCGCTGGCACTGGATCGGTTACATCCCAATGCAATGGCGCTCGCTCATTCCAAACCGTTTCGAAATCCGAGAAGCCTGGAATTGATTTAGCGGCCATAGTTCGAATTGGACCAGCCGCGACTAAATTCACCCGAATATTTTCACTTCCCAAATCCCGTGCTAAATAACGCGAAGTAGATTCCAACGCAGCTTTGGCAACGCCCATCCAATCGTATTTCGGCCAGGCCACAGTTGCATCAAAATCTAAGCCCACAACGCTAGCTCCCGCTTCCTTTCGAAAAAGTGGCCTTGCTGCCATGGTTAATGATTTAAATGAGAACGCCGAAACTTGCATCGCGATTGCAACATCGCTCCACTCTGTATTTAAAAAATTTCCACCCAAAGCGCTCTCTGGTGCAAAACCAATCGAGTGGACTACCCCATCTAAATGCGGCAAATGTTCGCGGACCCGATCTGGCAGCGCAGCCAAATCTTCATCGTTAGTAACATCTAATTGAATTACTGGCGCTAATTTTGGTAACCGTCCTGCAATTCTTTCAGTCAATCTATGAACCCGACCATAAGAACTTAGAATGACATTAGCGCCTTCATCTTGAGCCAAGCGTGCGATATGAAACGCAATCGAGGCGTCGGTTAATACCCCAGTTATCAAAATATTTTTATCTTTAACAATTCCCATTATGACCCCATCCCTAATCCACCATCTACTGGCAATACTGCCCCGGTTATATAGCGAGCACCATCGGATGCCAAGAATCCGACAACGCTAGCAATTTCTGCGCCACTGGAAAATCTTCGTAGCGGCACTGCAGCTGCAATTTCATCTCTACGGTTTTGATCCAAAGTAGCGGTCATATCGGTTTCCACAAATCCGGGGGCGACCACATTCGCAGTGATACCGCGGCTACCTAATTCTTTTGCTAAAGATTTTGTCATTCCAATCAAGCCGGCTTTACTGGCCGCATAATTAACCTGACCGGCGGCGCCAATACTTCCAACTACCGAGCCGATAAAAATCATGCTCCCGCGTTTCAATTTAAGCATCGCTTTACTGGCACGCCGAGCAACTCGAAATGATCCCATCAAATTAACTTGAAAAACATCTTCAAAATCGGCATCACTCATCCGTAGCACCAAGCCATCGCGGGTAATTCCCGCATTAGCGACTAAAACTTCAATCGCGCCGTATTTTTCTTCGATTTGGTTGAAGCCGGATTCAACGCTTTCTGTAGAAGTAACATCCATGATCACAGATTCAAAATTAGTTGGTGGATTACCAGATCTGTAGGTAACAATTACATTGTCGCCAATAGCTTTGAAATGTTCTGCAATTGCGAGCCCGATGCCACGGTTTCCGCCAGTAATTAAGACATTGCGTGACATGTGCGAAATCTACCTGTTACTCAGGCGTAAGTAGGAATTTAAGGTGCGAATAGCGGGGTTGCGTCTTAGGCTGAGTGTATGAAAGTTCATCGAATCACCTCGGCACAAAGCGCGCTTAGCGATGATCTTCCGGGAAGACAAAAACGCTATTTCATTTCAATGATGATTAGGACGCTTTGTTTCATACTAACTGTCGTAACGCCTTCACCTTTTCGTTGGTTCTTTCTGATAGGGGCGATAACACTTCCGTATATCGCGGTGATTATTGCAAACGCTGGTCGAGAAACCGTCACCGGAAATACTTCGTACTTCAATGCCAACGCAAAGGAAATAGCTTCGGGTAACGACAGCCCTAAATAAGTAAGTACGATTCTCTTATGAAACGCGCTCTGCTTTCGCCGGTAGCGGTTGGTCTAACGCTTTTAACGCTTTTAACCGTTATTGGTTGCGCTAAAGCCGGAATCTGGCAATACAACCGCGGTGTGATCCGCCACGATGCAAATGCTCAAGTAAAATCCAACATTGCGTTGGCACCAATATCTGAGACCGAATTTAACGAGCTAACCAAAAAGCCTTCGACGTTGCCCACAAACCAATGGCGCAGTGTCACTGTGACCGGATCTTTCATCCCCGAACATGAATTACTTCTGCGGAATCGTTACGAAAATGGAAAATATGGCTTTGGCGTTATCACACTATTTACTGCCGTTGGCGGCGAAACTTTCTGGGTTGATAGAGGTTGGATTCAGGCCGGTAAAGATGCAAAGACGCCGCCGAAATCTGAAACTACTGGAATAACCCAAGTAACCATAACTGCGAGATTGCGAACTAATGATTTAAATAACCGAATTCAAGGAAGTTTCTTTGCAATCCCTAACGATGGAAACTCCGAATTACAGAATTGGGATAAGTCACAGTCCGTTAAAACTTCCAATTTTTCGCTGGATTTATTGAAAGCAAGCGATCAACGCTTAACACCAAAGTTTCCTAATCCACTGCCGGAATTAACCGATGGCCCACATTTTGCCTACACTTTTCAATGGTTTTTATTTGCAGCGCTTGCGCTATTTGGCAGAGTCTTAATTTTTCGCGAAGAATTACTTGCCAACAAGTGATTGCCGAGCGTAAAGCTCCGAATAGAGTCCGCCAGCATTAACCAATTCATCATGTTTACCGCGTTCGGCGATGTTGCCGTCTTGTAAAACTAGTATCTGGTCAGCAGCGCGAACTGTTGACAGGCGATGTGCAATCACAATACTCGTTCTACCTTTTAACGCATGCGCTAAAGCTTCTTGAACTAGCGCTTCATTCTCAGAATCTAAATGCGCCGTGGCCTCATCGAGAATTACGATTCGTGGAGCTTTCAATAACAATCGCGCGATTGCTAGTCGTTGTTTTTCGCCACCCGACAATCTATGACCGCGCTCTCCCACCACAGTATCAAACCCATTCGGCAAGGATGCAATTAATTCCCAGATCTGTGCAGCTTCACAAGCAGCACGCATCTCACTTTCGGTGGCATCTTTTTTGGCGTAATAAAGATTTGCAGCAATGGAATCGTGAAACATATGAGCATCTTGGGTAACTACGCCGATTGCTTCCCGCAATGAAGAAATTTTTAAATCTCTAATATCACTGCCATCCACTCTAATTGCACCGCCAGTTACATCATAAAGTCGCGGAACTAACGCACTGATTGTGGTTTTGCCAGCGCCAGATGGCCCAACTAAAGCTGTGAGTGTCCCAGGCGCGCATTCGAAGGAGATCCCTTTTAAAATTTCACCGCTCTCAATTGTTTCTGGTTTTGCTACTGATTCCAGCGATGCTAACGAAATTTCATTTGCTTTCGGATAAGAGAACTTAACACCTTCAAAAGAAATGCTTAGCGCTTTCTTTTCCAGCGAAATTGCCGACTCTTTATCTTGAACCATCGGTTCTAAATCCAACACTTCAAAAACCCGCTCAAATGAAACTAGTGCCGTCATTACATCCACCCGTACATTTGAAAGCGCAGTCAATGGCCCGTACAAACGAGCAAGTAATGATGTAATTGCAATTAGGGTACCAACAGTTACAGCTCCATTAATGGCTAAATGTCCCCCAATTCCATAAGCGAAAGCTGTTGCCACAGCAGCAATGGAAGTTAGTGCGATAAAAAAGATTCGATTTAAAAGTGCGATGCTGATCCCAATATTTGCTACTTTTCTAGCGCGGCTTGAAAAATGCTCCCGCTCTGCAGTCGGATCGCCGTAAAGCGATACCAGTAGCGCTCCAGAAACGTTAAATCGCTCGGTCATGGTCGATGACATTTCTGCGTTTAAATTAAATGATTCTCGTGTGTATTTCTGTAGTTTCTTACCAACCCACTTTGTAGGAATTAAGAATATCGGTAGCAATACCAACGAAACGATTGTTATCTGCCACGAAAGAATTAGCATTGTGACGGTAACTAATACCAGACTCAGCACATTACTAATTACGCCGGAGAGCGTTGCGGTGAATGCCTGTTGCGCACCAATTACATCGGAATTAATTCGCGAAATCAGCGCTCCAGTTTGAGTTCGAGTAAAGAAGGCAATGGACTGCCGTTGTACATGTTGGAATACTTGAGTTCGCAAATCATAAATTAACCATTCTCCGATACGAGCAGAAAACCACCGACCAGCCATGCTCAACAGCGCATCAAAAATTGCGAGCACTCCGACTGCTATCGCTAATTTTGTGACTAAATTAGCATCACCTGGAATAACACCTTCATCAATTAATCGCCGCAAAAGCAGCGGGGTGGCGACCACCAAGAGCGCATCTAGTACAACAGTTATTAAGTAAATAACGAGTGAAGTTTTATATGGAAGCGCAAAACTTACAATCCGCTTTATTGTTCCTGGTTTTAATTTTTGATTTTTTACTGATTGGTCTTGTGTGAGCGATCTAAAGGACATCCATGTTGCATGCATTGACATGGATTAAACAGTAAACCCAATCGCACGTAGTTGTTCGCGACCATCATCTGAAATCTTATTCGGGCCCCACGGCGGCATCCAGACCCAATTGATTTTTACATCGTTGACTAAATCTTGGAGAACTTGTCTAGTTTGGTCTTCGATAACATCCTGCAAGGGACATGCAGCTGAAGTAAGCGTCATATCCAACACCGCAACATTCGAGGTGTCCACCGATATGTCATAAACTAAACCTAAGTCGATTACATTTATACCTAGTTCGGGATCAATCACATCTTTCATTGCCTCTATAACATCATCAGCGCTAGCTACTTTCTCCACCACTTGCCCCCTTTTTTATATATCGGTTAACTCTACTAAATCTATCTAGTCAAACCTTGCGAAAGCGCATCCTTGAAGGCCATCCAACCTAATAACGCACATTTAATCCGCGCTGGAAATCTTGAAACTCCGCTGAAAGCTACGCCATCACCCAGAATTTCTTCATCTCCTGGTTTAGCTCCTTTGCTTTGCATGATTTCAACAAAACTATTAAGAATTTCGATTGCCTCTTCAGCGTGCTTGCCAATTAGTAAATCACTCATAACCGAAGTGCTAGCAATTGAAATCGAGCATCCAACACCATCCCATGAAATGTCCGTAACGAGATCATCTTTTAAATGAATATTTAATGTCACTTCATCACCGCAGCTAGTATTAACGTGGTGCACTTGGACTGTTGGATTTTCGTGAAGTGCTTTATTTAATGGATTTTTATAATGATCCAAAATCACTTCTTGATATAACGATTCTAGATTCATAGGTCACGCCGATTTTTTGGGCGGATTAAAAAAAAGCTGAGCTTTTAAAATCCCAGCAACGAGCGCATCCACATCAGAGATATCGTTATACAAATAAAATGACGCGCGCGTGGTTGCAACGACATTTAGCGCTCGCATCAAAGGCCAGGCACAGTGGTGTCCAGTTCGCACTGCTATTCCGTATTGATCTAAAGCCTGTCCTACATCATGGGGGTGGATTCCATCTAATGTGAACGATATAACTCCACCACGATCTTCAAGGTTATTTGGTCCAATAATATTTAAACCTGCAATACCGTTCATTTGTTCGAGCGCGTATTTTGTAAGTGCCAACTCATGCGTATGAATTTTCGGTAATCCAATTTTGGAGAGGTAATTTAACCCAGCAGCCATTCCGATAGCTTGTGCCATATTTGGCACGCCAGCTTCAAATCTTTGTGGTGCTTTTGCAAAAGTTGCACTTTGCATCGTGACGTTTTCAATCATTGAACCACCAGTTAAGAAAGGCTCCATTTTATTTAGCAACTCTGCTCGCCCCCATAACACACCAACACCAGTTGGTCCAAGCGTTTTATGGCCGGAGAATGCCAGGAAATCAACTTCCAATTCCTTTACATCCACAGCAAAGTGTGGAACTGATTGACAAGCATCCAAAATAAATAGCGCTCCAACTGCTTTAGTGGCTTTCACTATTTCAGCGATTGGATTGATAGTTCCTAGAACATTTGATTGATGGGTAATTGCAACTATTTTTGTGCGTGCATTAATTAAATTGGTAATATTCGATAAATCTAAGCGACCTGCTGGGGTAATTGGGAACCAAACTAATTCAGCGCCTGTTTGATTGGCTAACTGTTGCCACGGAATTAAATTTGCATGGTGTTCCATCTCGGAGACCACAATTCGGTCACCAGCTTTAATCTGGAAATTACTGCCAGGCTTTGCGTTACTAAACGAGTAGGCCAATAGATTTATGGCTTCGGTAGCATTCTTAGTGAAAACCACTTCATCCAGTTCGGCATTAATGAAGTTAGCCACAACCGCTCGGGCCGCTTCATAATGCTCGGTAGCTTCCTCAGCTAATTGGTGCGCTCCCCTATGAGCCGCCGCATTGTGGTTCTGATAGAAATTTCGCTCTGCCTCTAGAACTGAATTAGGTTTTTGAGATGTGGCACCACTATCCAAATAGATTAATTTTTGATCAGCACGGATTCTACGATTGAAGATTGGGAAATCTTCTTTTATCGCAGTTACGTCGAGGAAGTTGGAGGTAGCCATATCTACAGCGGTTAAGCCTTTATGTACTCGGCGTAACCGTGCTCTTCCAATTTATCGGCTAATTCAGCGCCACCTTCTTCAACAATGTGACCGTTAGCAAAAACATGAACGAAGTCTGGCTTTATATAGCGCAGTATCCGGGTGTAGTGCGTAATTAATAGAACTCCGATATTTGATTCGGCTTTAACTCGATTTACGCCTTCTGAAACAACCCGGAGCGCATCAACGTCTAGCCCTGAATCAGTTTCATCAAGAATAGCTATTTTTGGTTTTAAAAGTTCTAATTGCAAAATTTCATGGCGTTTTTTCTCGCCGCCAGAAAAACCTTCGTTAACGCTACGTTCTGAAAATGCTGGGTCCATATTTAACTTCGTCATTGCAGCTTTAACTTCGCCCACCCAAGTGCGAATCTTTGGAGCTTCACCGCGCAAGGCGGTTGCTGCGGTACGCAGAAAATTCGATACCGAAACACCTGGAACTTCTACTGGGTATTGCATGGCTAGAAATAGTCCGGCTTTTGCGCGTTCGTCTACCGACATCTCTAATACGTCTACACCATCAAGAGTTACGGTTCCACCCATAATTGTGTATTTCGGATGTCCGGCGATTGAGTACGCAAGCGTAGATTTACCAGAGCCATTTGGCCCCATAATTGCGTGAGTTTCGCCAGAATTAACGGTTAAATCCACGCCTTTTAAAATCTCCGTTAAACCAGAATCTGTTTCAACTCCGACGCGCAAATTTTTAATAATCAGTGATGACATTTTATTCCCTATTATTTGTGGCTGATCGTGACGGTATCTCCGTCACGAGTTACTGCAAAAACTTTCGCATCTTCGGTGGCTGGTGGGGTTAATGATTTTCCATTTCTAAGATCAAACTCTGCGCCATGCAACCAACATTCAATTTTATAATCAGAAACATCTCCATCAGATAGCGATGCTTCGGAATGAGTGCAAACATCACCAATCGCAAAAACTTCATCGCCAATCCGAGTGACGCATACATCTTGATCGCCAATTTCCATCTTTTTCGGTTTGCCAGGGGTTAGTTCAGATATGGCGAAAGTTACTTTTGACATTAAGCGCCAACCTTTGCCAGATCGTTATCGATGCGCGACATTAATCGCTCTTCGATAACTTCATCACCGATCTTTCCAATAATTTCGCTGAAAAATCCACGAATTACTAGGCGACGAGCTTCTTCTGATGCAATACCGCGAGACATCAAATAGAAAAGTTGTTCATCATCAAATCGACCAGTAGTACTTGCATGTCCCGCACCAATAATCTCACCAGTTTCGATCTCTAAATTAGGTACCGAATCTGCGCGTGCGCCATCGGTAAGCAAGAGATTGCGGTTAAGTTCATAAGTGTCAGTACCCTCAGCGATCGCACGGATAAAGACATCACCAATCCAAACCGATCTAGCTTGGTTTCCAGCAAGTGCGCCTTTGTAATTTACTCGGGATTTAGCATGCGGAACTCCATGATCAACATGGATCCGATGCTCTAAATGTTGACCGTCGGTTGCGAAATAAACTCCGAGCAACTCAGCGCTAGCTCCAGGTCCGGTGTATTCAACAGTTGGGAGGATGCGTACTACCGAACCGCCAACCGAAACGGTTATTGAATTGAAGGTTGCATCTCGGCCAATGATTGCATGATGGCGTGCTAAATGAACCGTGGTGTTTTCCCATTCTTGTAACGTCACAAAATTAAGGGTCGCACCACTATCAAGAATTATTTCGATTTCTTCGCCGATTAGTGATCCACCGGTATTTTCAATGATGACGGTGGCCTTACTATTTGATCCAGCCCGAATAACGGTACGAGAAAGTTCTTTATCGATGCTATTTTTTCGATTCAATGTAATCGGTTGGCTTACTTCAGAATCGCGATTAATTTCCAAGAGCGTCACTCTTGAAACCGATTCCCGAATTCTTTCGACTATTACATCATCGGTGGTTGAAATTGGTGGCAGAGAATCAGCAGCTACCAACTTCAAAGAAAAACCAGCTTGATCACCACTCTTTTGAAAAAGTGACGGCTGATCTACGACATTAGTTTCGCGATCGTGCAATCCGGCCAAGCGCTTTAGCGGCGTAAATCGCCAAGCTTCTTCTCTACCAGTTGGGGTATCGGCGTGCTTTAATAAATTTGAAGTTAACGAACTCACTATCCGACAGCGCCTTCCATTTGCAATTGAATTAAACGGTTCAATTCCAAGGCATATTCCATCGGTAATTCCCGCGCGATTGGTTCGATGAAACCGCGGACAATCATCGCCATGGCTTCATCTTCCGATAGACCGCGTGACATCAGATAGAAAAGTTGGTCATCGCTTATCTTAGAAACAGTGGCTTCGTGACCCATGGAAACATCATCTTCTCGAACATCAACATATGGATATGTATCCGAACGTGAAATGGTATCGACCAACAAAGCATCACATTTTACGGTGCTCTTAGAATGGTGCGCACCTTCTTCGACTTTTACTAGACCGCGGTAAGAAGTTCGACCGCCACCACGAGCAACAGATTTAGAGATGATTGTTGATGAGGTGTATGGCGCGGCATGAACCATCTTTGCGCCGGCATCTTGATGTTGGCCTTCACCAGCAAAAGCCACCGACAGAGTTTCACCTTTTGAATGCGGTCCCATCAAAAATATTGCTGGATATTTCATCGTAACTTTTGAACCGATGTTTCCGTCGATCCATTCCATGGTTGCGCCTTCCGCACATGTGGCGCGCTTGGTCACTAAGTTATAAACGTTGTTAGACCAATTTTGGATTGTTGTATATCGCACTCGTGCATTCTTTCGAACGATGATTTCAACAACTGCTGAATGCAGCGAATCTGATGAATAGATGGGGGCGGTGCAGCCTTCTACGTAATGCACGTATGAATCTTCATCCGCGATAATCAAGGTTCGCTCGAATTGACCCATGTTTTCAGTGTTGATGCGGAAGTAAGCCTGTAACGGAATATCTACATGAACTCCCTTAGGAACGTAGATGAAAGAACCGCCAGACCAAACTGAAGTATTTAAGGCAGCAAATTTATTGTCTCCTACTGGGATAACAGAGCCAAAAAATTCTTTGAAAATATCTTCATGTTCTCTTAACGCGGTATCGGTATCGAGGAAAAGTACGCCCAACTTCGCCAAATCTTCACGGATGGAGTGGTAAACAACTTCAGATTCATATTGCGCCGCAACACCTGATACCAGTCGCATTTTTTCTGCTTCCGGGATACCTAACCGATCGTAAGTATTTTTAATGTCATCTGGAAGTTCATCCCAAGAAGTAGCTTGTTTCTCAGTTGAGCGAACGAAGTATTTAATGGTGTCGAAATGAATACCAGAGAGATCTGATCCCCAATTTGGCATCGGCTTCTTATAAAAGAGCCCTAACCCTTTTAGTCGAAGATCTAACATCCATTGTGGTTCATTCTTCTTGGCAGAAATATCGCGCACTACCTCTTCATTAAGGCCACGACGGCTATTTGCGCCAACGTCATTCTTATCGGACCAGCCGAATTCATATTTGCCTAATCCTTCAAGTTCTGGGTGTGCTACTTGTGTCATGCGCGTTTTCCAACTTTCTCTGTAGTTGTTTTCTTCATTAACTTTGGAATAAATGTGGTGCAAACGCCATCGCCATGCGCGATAGTTGCTAGCCGTTGTACATGCGTCCCGGTCAATCTAGAAAATGCAGCTGTCTCGGCTTCGCAAAGTTCTGGAAATTGTGCGGCGACGTGTGCAATCGGACAATGGTGTTGGCAAAGTTCTTGGCCAATGCCTTGATCGTGAATATTGGCGGCAAAACCTTCACTGCTAAGAAATTCGGCAAGTGCTGTGAATTTTGCAGCGTCGGTCTTTGCTTTAGCCATAAACGGTTTCGCTTTTCGTTCCAGATCTTCAGCGCGCGCATTCGCAAAACCCGCGACCATCGCTGCGCCAGATTCGGAGTTCATATATTTAATCGCTAAGAGGGCGAGATCGTCATAAGAATGTTCAAATTCTTCGCGGCCAATTTCAGTCACCACGAAAACTTTTGATGGGCGACCACGTCCCCTGGTGTTTGAACTGTGTTGATATGGCTCCCGCGCTTCTAGCAATCCATCTTTTACTAAAGCATCAAGATGGCGGCGCACCCCAGCCGGCGTTATATGCAATCGCTCCGCCAGCGCTACCGCGGTCGAAGGGCCAGCTTCTAAAATTGCCCGGGCTAACCGATCTCGGGTTTTTAGATCTTCGCTTGGCAGCGTCTGAGTGGAGGTCTTTTTCACAACAGTAGTGTTGCGTAATTCGCCCTAAACCGCCAATCCAACCTCAGCTCTTCAAGGCCGTGTCCACAATAAGGTTCGGGTATGTCCCGAATTGAACGTTTCTTTCTAAGCCTTTTGGTCTTATTTCAAGCAGCGATCGTCGTTACTGGCGGCGCAGTTCGTTTAACTGGTTCGGGCCTTGGGTGCCCAACTTGGCCAGAGTGCACACCGGGTTCAATCACTCCACTACCTGATCAAATTGAAGGCAAGTTCCATTCCTGGATTGAGTTCGGAAATCGCCTTCTAACTTTTGCGCTACTTCTTGCAGCGTTAGCCGTAATTGTTATCGTGATTAGACGCCGAGCAAAAGAATTACGGTGGCTAGCGCTCGGTCAAATCGCTGGCATTTTTGGTCAAGGAGTATTGGGTGGCATCACCGTACTGACTGATTTAAATCCAATTCCAGTTGCTGGCCACTTCTTACTTTCAATTGTATTAATAGCTGGTGCGCTTTCATTACGACAACGAGCGTTGGGTAAAGATCTTAAAATTCAATTACGTTCCACTACGAAGAAATTAGCACAGGCTGTCGTTGCGCTTAGCGTTGTAGTTATTGCACTTGGAACGATCGTGACTGGAACTGGGCCGCATGCCGGAGATGCACAAGCTAAACGTTTTGATTTTGATCCAGAATTAATATCACGGATTCATGCTGAGGTCGTCATTATATTTGTTCTGTTCACTATCGCTCTTTTTTTCACAGTGCGAATGAGTGAAAGTACGGAAGTACAACGCAATTTTGGCCGAAAAGTTTTATTACTATTAACGGTTTCACTTGCTCAAGGTTTAATCGGATATGTGCAGTACTTCAACGGATTGCCAATTATCTTGGTTGGCTTTCACCTATTAGGGGCTACGCTAATTTGGATTTCTGCTTGGAATCTAGCCATTACTGGAAAGGTATTCTCGCGATGACCGTGCCATTAAATAGAGTTCCATGGAATAGCGTTGATGATGCCGCGGTCAACGTAGCTCGGGCGCTAGCTATGGATGCTGTACAAATGGTCGGGAATGGTCATCCTGGTACCGCAATGACGCTCGCTCCCGTTGCATATACCCTTTTTCAAAGGTTCTTAAAGCATGATCCAAGTGATCCAAATTGGTTGGGTCGCGATCGATTTGTTCTCTCTTGTGGCCATTCATCGTTAACCCTTTATATTCAATTGTTATTCAGTGGTTACGGTGTAGAACTTAATGATATAAAAAATTTCCGCACTTGGGGATCGTTAACACCTGGCCATCCCGAATATGGACATACTGCCGGAGTCGAGACAACGACCGGACCGCTAGGCCAAGGTATTGCAAATGGTGTTGGTATGGCGATGGCCGCTCGATATGAACGCGGTTTATTTGATTCAGAAAATTCCGGAGTTAGCCCCTTTGATCACAATATCTGGGTTATTTGTTCAGATGGAGATCTCCAAGAAGGTGTTAGCGCCGAAGCTTCCTCACTTGCAGGGGTACAAAAACTTGGAAACCTTAAAGTAATTTATGACGACAATCGAATTTCGATTGAGGGCGACACTCACTTAGCTTTCAATGAAGATGTTTCGATGCGCTACAAATCTTACGGCTGGAACGTGATTGAAGTAGCAACAATGAGCAATGGCGATGTTGATCGAGATGCGTTAGAGAAAGCAATGGATGCTGCAGTTTCCGAAGAAGATAAGCCAACTTTGATTAGATTGAAAACGGTTATTGCATGGCCCGCTCCAGCTTTGCAAAATACCGCTAAGAGCCATGGCTCCGCGTTGGGAGCAGAAGAAGTGGCTGCCACTAAAAAAGTTTTAGGTTTAGACCCTGAAGTTGACTTTTACTTCCCAAGCGAAGTTGAAAGCCATGTCCGAGCTGTTAAAACCCGTGGCGCTGCTCTAAAAGCGGAATGGCAGAAAGATTTTGATCTCTGGCGGAAAAATAATCAAGAACGCGCAAACTTATTACAACGGCTACAGCTAAAAGAATTACCCGTGAATTGGGAAGAGACGCTCCCAACTTTTCCAATTGAAAAAGAGATTGCAACTAGAAAAGCATCGGGCGAGACTATTCAAGCGCTAGCAAGCACGCTCCCAGAATTTTGGGGCGGCTCAGCAGACCTTGCTGAGAGCAATAACACCACTATTGAAGGTGGCGGATCTTTCTTGCCGTTATCTAGCGGGCTCAAGAACGCAAACCCCTACGGTCGAATTATTCATTACGGAATTCGTGAGCACGCTATGGGTTCAATCATGAATGGCATCGCACTTCATGGGTTAACGAAAACTTTTGGTGGCACCTT
>CANLJW010000017.1:0-25761 GCA_947491605.1 Actinomycetota bacterium
GGTTGACCTTCTTCAACTAGCAAGACTGCACGCTTACTTTTCGCAAATTCGATAACTTCGTCATCGATTATTGGATAGGTAACGTTGAGAATATAAAGTGGAATTTTGCTATTTCCATAGACATCAGAAAGTCCAAGTAGTTGTAACGCCCGAATTACTGTGTTGTATAAACCGCCTTGCAAAATGATGCCAAAATCTTGCGCGCCATCATTTATAACTTCATTGATTTTATTATCTTTGATGAACTTTACGGCAGCCGGCCAACGAACATTTAACTTTTCTTGCTCGTGTGCAAAAGATGCTGGCGGCAAAACTACTCGAGCTGGATCTTGACGTGGATTTTCAATCGCATCCTTCAAAGTGAAGGAAGGGCGAACATTATCTTTTGCAATAAATTTTCCATGAATGTGACAAGAGCGAAGTCGAAGTTCTAACATAACGGGAGTGTTGCTGGCCTCAGATAATCTAAAACCTAAATCAACCGAATCTACGATTGCAGTTAGGTTTGGACGTGGATCCATTAACCAAATTTGTGATTTCATCGCAAACGCATGTGAGCGTTCTTGCATAATCGAAGAACCCTCGCCGTAATCTTCGCCAATAATAATTAGCGCACCACCGGTAACACCGCCGGATGAAAGGTTGGCGAGCGCATCTGATGCAACGTTGGTACCGACTGTTGATTTAAAAGTTACTGCACCGCGTAATGGATAATGAACTGATGCGGCCAACATGGCAGCTGCAGTTGCTTCGGAAGCTGAGTTTTCAAAATGGATTCCGAGTTCCTCTAATATTTCGTGCGCGTCTCCAAGTACATCCATCAAGTGCGAAATTGGCGCACCTTGATAACCGCCTACATATGAAACTCCTGATTGCAGCAGCGCTTTAGTTACAGCGAGAATTCCTTCGCCGGCAAATTCCGTGCCAGCACCTACGCGCAGCTTTTCAACTTCAGCCGCAAATGAGCGCTCTGCCATGGTTTCTCTCCTTGCCGCGAGCCTGCTTCTCAGGCCCAGCTAATCTTCGCCTACCGTGTGAGCGATGTCTACCCGAACCCCCCTTGCCGATATCTCAAATTAGTGAGAGATTTTCGCAACTGTTTTAGCCACAACTTTGTTAGGAGCATATGAATGGCCGACCTAAAAGCACTTGCCAATGATCTCGCTTCAGGATCAGTTCAAGTTATTGATCTAACTGCACCATTGCAAGAGAGCACACCAATTCTTGGCTTACCACCAGAGATGGGCCAAACCGCAAACTTTAAATTAGAACTTATCTCTCGTTATGACGAAAAGGGTCCAGCTTGGTACTGGAACAACTTCCACACCGGCGAACACACTGGCACGCACTTTGATGCACCAATTCACTGGGTGACTGGTAAAGATCTTGACGATGTTTCGCAAGTACCGCCAGCACGTTTAGTCGGTCCAGCAGTAGTTTTAGATTTCGCTAAGGAAGCTGCCGCAAATCCTGATTTCTGTTTAGACGTTTCTCATGTGCAAGCATGGGAAAAAGCTAACGGAGCGATTCCAAAAGGCGCTTGGGTAATGTTCCGCACCGGTTGGTCAAAATTCGGTGATGATGCAAAAGCTTTTGCTAATGCAGATGAGAATGGTCCACATACACCTGGCCTAACAGTTGAGTGCGCAGAATACTTCGCAACTAAAACTGAAATTCTAGGAATGGGCGTTGAAACAGTAGGAACTGATGCTGGTGGAGCTTTCGGCTTCTCTATGCCATTCCCATGTCACACACTCTTCCTTGGAAATAATAAATACGGTCTAACTCAACTTCGTAATTTAGATAAGTTGCCTACAACTGGTGCAATCGTGATTGCAGCTCCGCTAAAAATTGTTGGCGGATCTGGTAGCCCATGTCGCGTATTGGCTCTGGTTGCAAAATAAATAGTTAATTAAAAAAGCCCGCCAATTATTTTGGCGGGCTTTTTTATTTTATAATTACCGATTTCTTATTCTCTCTAAGAAACTCTTCTGGGTTAAACGTTTTGCAACTAAAAATCCAGAACCGCCGCCTAATCCAGGGCCAGGATGAGTTGATGCACCGATATGCCAGAGGTTCTTTATAGGTGTGCGATGCCCGGTTGCCGCACTAAGTGGGCGCCATGGGGCGTATTGATCTACTCGGCAATCGCCAGCGTAAGGATCGCCCCCAACTAAGTTCTTATTCATCGCTTCGATCTGCTCTGGTCCAAGCACAATTTTCGCTGTGATTGCCTTAAATAAGTTTGGGATTTGCTCTGCAACCTGAGCAAGCACACGATCTGCATACTTATTTAGCCGTTCTTCATTCCAAGAACCATCACCTGGATTTATTTCACCCGCTAAATCACCGAGGATCTTTCGTGGGTTTTCCTGTAATTGAATCCAAAGTATCGATGTTCCCGCAGGTGCTCGTGAAGGATCAACAGTTGTAGGTTGTCCCACCACAATTGTTGGTCGCTTAGCTAACCAACCACGATTTGAAGCATTTACCGATTCAGATAATGAATTCATACCATCCAAGATATGAACTATTGCTACATCTTTTAACCGTGAATCCGCTTTCCATTGTGGTGGTTCGGATAGCGCAAGATGTATTTGAATTGCGGCGCGACCATATCTAAATGAATCCGCGGATTTTGTGATTTCAGTTGGAATCTTTTCCTCAGATAACAATCCTTGATATAACGCTTGCGGCGTTACTGAAGCTAGAACTGATTTAGTTGCAGAAAATTCTCGACCATCCGCAAGTTTTACACCGGTAGCTTTGCCATTTGAAGTTGTAATTTTAATAACATCTGCGCTGGTTAATAGTTCACCGCCAGCATCTTTTATAATTCCGGTTAACGCTTCAACTAACTTTATCCCGCCGCCGACCGGCACAGGCATTCCGCCAAAAGCAACGGCAGCACCAATAACTTTGGTAATAAAAGCACTTGCAGCATCATCTGGGCCAAGTCCATTATGTAGCGCCCAAGGTGCTAAAAGTGATTTGGTAACTTCGGAAGAAAAAGTTCTATCTAACCAAGGCGCAGCTGGTTCAAGTAATTCCGCACCAGTTGCAACTAAGCCGCGGTTTCCAAAACGTTTACGTGCAGTGCGTGCCAACTTCAGCGAATTAGTACGCCAGAAATCAGCGCCTAGCAATCCAAATGCTAAATCAATTTTTCCACCAAACTCTTGCATCATCCCGGACCAAGCAGCGCCATCGCCTAAGCGGTCCATCTCTTTTGCAGTCTCTATCGGATCAGTTGAAAGAATTGCAGTACCGGCGCTACAAACAACACCAGTTGGTGATGTTGTGTTTTTATATATAACTCCGCGTTTTGTAAGTTCTTCGGCTAGTTCGGCATATGCAGGTCCGCCAACAAATAACGGATGCCAACTTGAAAGTAGTTCGTGGGTATACCCGGAAAGAGTGGCCGCTTCGGTTCGAATTGCACCACCAGCAACGTTATTTCGCTCGCAAAGTAAAACCTTCCAACCAGATTTGGATAACACTGCTCCAGCTACCAGCGCGTTTATTCCGCTGCCGACAACTATTGCGTCATAACTTTTCTGGCTCATTTAAATTCTCCCCGCGACTTGGTGTTGAAATCTAAGTCTATTTTTCATAGATAGTCCAGAATGGCAAATTATTGAAATGATTTAGCACGCGTGAGAGGATCAGCAAATGAGTAATTTTGATGTAATCGTTATTGGGTCTGGCATAAATGGACTCAGCTCTGCAGCTCTTTTAGCTAAACGCGGTAAGCGAACCTTAGTTCTCGAATCTAACGATTCTTGTGGTGGCGCAGTTCGTACCGAAGAAGTAACGCTGCCTGGCTTTAAACACGATTTATTTGCTACAAATTTAAGTCTTTTTGCGGGCGGCCCAATTATGGCCGCACTTAAAGATGATCTAATCCGTAATGGGTTGGAATTTGTTCCTTCTAGCAAACCATTTATATCGCTCTTTCCAGATGGTAAATCACTTGGGATCGTGATGGATCGTGAAACAAATATTGCCACTCTTAGAAAAGTTGCACCGAACGATGTTGAATCATGGCAAGCTTTAACGGCTCTCCTTGGAAAATTTGCACCACACCTCTTCCCGCTCTTGGGTGCAGAGTTACCATCTTTTGCTGCCGCTAAATCAATTTTTAAAACTTGGCGCGCATTAGGTACAACTGGGTTATTCCAATTAATTAGATTGCTGCTGCAATCATCAAGAGCTTTTACCGAAGAATATTTTGTGCATCCAGAAACCAAAGCGCTAGCCGCGATCTGGGGAATGCATTTAGATTACGGTCCAGACATTTCTGGTGGAGCGCTCTTCTCATTCTTGGAATCTATTGGCGGACAAGAGTTCGGAATGGTTTTAGGTAAAGGTGGCGCAGATACTCTGGTTAAATCATTAACTAGTGTAATTACAGAAAATGGCGGAACTATAAAAGTTAGTTCAAAGGTCGTTGAGATTATTACGGAGAATGAGAAAGCAATTGGGGTCAGAACTGCAGATGGTGCCGTATTTAACGCAAAAAATATAATTGCGAATGTAAACCCAGCTCTAATTCCAAATCTATTAAACTCAACTGTTTCTAACTCTGAAAAAGTGGCTGAAGTTAAGAAATTTCGCCCTGGGTTATCCACGATGATGATCCATCTTGCAATGGATGACCTTCCACCTTGGAAAGCTGCAGAAGCTAAAGAATTCAATTACATCCATATCGCGCCTTATATTGATGATTTAGCAATGACATATACCCAAGCTGCTGCGGGATTATTACCAAGTTCTCCTGCGTTAGTTATCGGACAACCAACCGTTACCGATTCATCACGTGCACCAGAAGGTAAACATGTGCTTTGGATTCAAGTACGAGTTCTACCGCTTGATATCAAGGGTGACGCCCGTGGTGAAATTTCTGGCAATACTTGGGATCAAATTGGCGAACAGTACGCGGATCGAATCATTGAAATTATTGAAAATTATGCGCCAGGAATTAAATCTAAAATTCTTTCTCGAAAAGTTTTAACTCCAACTGATTTAGAGCGATATAACGCGAACTTAATTAAAGGCGATTCACTCGGCGGAAGTCATCATCCAGCACAATTCTTTTTCTTACGCCCAACTCCATCTTGGAATCGACATCGAACACCGATTGACGGGCTATTTATTTGCGGCTCTGGTACCTGGCCAGGTGGTGGAGTTGGCGGCGGCAGTGGCGCTATGGTTGCAAAAATTATTCGTTAAGAAATTTTTTCTTCCACTCAGCTGGCCAAGTTTTCGAACCAGTTTCTTTATCTGGTGAATGCACAATTATGTAATTTCCTTCGGCCGCAATTTCATCGCCGACAAACGCTTTGAAATCTAGCTCCATTGAAGAATTGCCCACGCGAATTACTTTTAGCTGGGTTCTAACAACTTCCCCAAAGAAAATCCGACGGCGATATTCCATTTGAACTTTAACTCTTGGAATCTGTCCAAATAGCGTTACCGGAAGCCCTAGGTCGCGATAAAGCTTTGCTTCTAACTCTTCTACCCAGCGGAAAACGCTGGCGTAATGGTGGTGCCCAGCAGCATCAGTTTCATCCCACTCTAGAAATCTAATTATTTCAACGGATGCACCAGTATTTGAATTGCTCATCTGGGAAGTATCTCATGGCGTTATTAGATACTCACTTATAGCTTCCGATACCCTCGCCACATGCAAGCCAGTAACGCAAAGCCAACCATCATCCTTGCGACTAGCAACGGCATTGGCATGGGCCATTTAGCTCGCGCTACGGCGATCGGAGTAGCACTTCAAGATCGTGCAAATCCAATAATTATTTCAATGGCTAGCGCAGTTGCAGAGATTCCTGATGCAACCGGAATCCCTGTCGAATATATAACTGGCAGAGATCGTGGACTTATGCCTAGATATAAGTGGGATAAATATTTAAAAGATCGAATTCTTGCGCTAGTTGAAGAGACTGGCGCCACAATTCTTACTTTTGATGGCGTAGTTCCATATCCAGGAATACTCGCAGCAAAAATGGCAAAACCTGAGTTGACGTTAATTTGGATCCGCCGTGGTTTATGGCAGAAGAAACCACAGCGCTTTGTATTGGGAGCGCAATCAAAAATTATGGATTATGTAATCGAGCCTGGTGATTACGCGCGCGCATACGATAAAGGGCCAACATCAAAACGAAAAGAATCAAAATTAGTTTCACCTGTCTCGCTTTATAAAGAAAGTAGCACGCTAAATAAAAAGGCAGCAAAAGAAAAATTAGGTTTGGATGTAAATCGTCCCGCAGTTTTGGTCCAGCTTGGTACCGGCGATGCAGATGTAAACGAAAAAATGCGAGCCGCACTATCTGGGCTCATTGGTTGGAAAGATCTACAGGTTGTCTTGACCAAAGAACCAAAAGACAAGAACGATAATTCGTTAGCTCCTGCTGGACTTGATCTCAAAGTGGCCCGTTACTTTCCGTTGGCAGACTTACTTCATGCTTTCGAAGCTGGTATTTGTGCTGCCGGATATAACGGTGTCCATGAATTATTAGCTGCAGGTTTGCCAACGGTTTTTGTAGCAAATATCCGAGGTACCGATGATCAAGAAACCCGTGCCCGTTGGTGTGCTGATAACAACGTCGCGCTAATGGCCGACCAATCTAACCTTACTGATATTGAAAATACCGTTAAGAAACTTCAAATCGAGAGCGTTAGGAAATCACTCTCCGAAAGTTGCGCAAAACTTCCAGCGACAACCGGCGCAGCGGAAATTGCTGATTTCTTGCTAACTCTCTCAAAGCCGTTAGTAGCAACTCGAATATTGCGAAGTATCCGTTATGGTGGGTTCTCTATATTTGAAGTCCTGCGCAAGAGTCCAATCAACGCTATTAAGTATTTAACTATTTTCTTTCTGGAAAAAGTTGGACTCTCCTATAGAACGCTATTCCCACATAAAGCAAATACTCCGCAAATTACAGGAGCGCCTATTTACTCTAATTCGTCAAAAGCAGAAGAGCTACAGGCATTTGTTAAAGCTCCAAGAAGATTCGAACATCTGATTTCAAACTCATCTCCAGAATATCTGCAGCGCCGTCACGAAATTGCAAACCGTGCTTATGAATTACCTAATAAAGGTTCTAAAAAATGAGGCTAGGTGTTTTAGATGTTGGATCAAATACGGTTCACCTACAGATAGTAGATACAGCTCCAGGTGCTCGTCCAAATCCGACTGCGAATTTTAAGGAAGATCTCCAGTTAACTTCATACCTTGATGAAAATGGAAATATCTCGAATGACGGTATTGAAGCTTTACGAAATTGCATTGGGCGCGCTCTAAAAGAAGCAAACTTGGCAAATACAAAAGAGTTGCTCCCCTTTGCTACATCAGCGCTCCGAGATGCAAAAAATGGTGCAGAGATAATTGAGTTAATCAACAAGGAATATGAAATTGATCTGCAAGTACTTTCCGGCGAAGAAGAGGCACGGACAACTTTCTTAGCTGCCAGACGTTGGTACGGATGGTCCAGTGGCCGACTTCTAATGTTAGATATTGGTGGAGGTTCACTTGAAATTGCAGTTGGTGTTAATGAAGCTCCCGATGTGGCGTTCTCGCTACCACTTGGTGCAGCTCGGTTAACTAAAGATCTTTTGGAAGGTGACCCATTTACTAAAAAAAGTTTACGATCTATGCGAGATCATATAGAGAATAAATTAGGCGAAATTTTACCCGCACTTGTACAAAATCAAGGTACTGATCGTGCGATTGCTACAAGCAAGACTTTCCGAACACTTGCAAGATTATGCGCTGACTGGATTCCAGGAAATGGTAAGGATTTAAGAATTGATTCATTGCGGAAAATAACGCCAAGATTGGCGGAGATGAGCCTTGATGACCGAGCAGATTTACCTGGTGTATCTGCCGGTCGAGCCCGACAAATTGTGGCCGGTGCTTATGTTGCCGAAAGTGTCATGCGCAACTTAGATGTGGATCAACTAGAAATTTGTCCTTGGGCGCTTCGTGAAGGCATTGTTCTAAAATGGATGGATTGGATGGAAGTTTAGTTTTTAAACGGCAGGTGCTGCTAAAAAATCAATCGAAATTACGACATTATCAACATGATGCACAATCCATGCATCACCGGGTTCGAGTTTAGTATTCGTGGTTTCTACGCCAGATTTCTCAACTAGATTTGCCATAATTTCCGGAAGTATTGGATTATGACTGCATGCAATCACATTGCTATGTAAATTTAGGAGTTTTCTAATATATTTCAAAGGTTTATCTGGATTTTTAGCGTAGACATATTCACTTAAATCTTCTGCAAATATTAAATTTAAATTAAGGCTACGCGCGATTGGTGTAACAGTTTCATAACACCTGACCGCAGCTGATGAATGAATCTCTTCAATTCCGTAAACTTGCATCGTACTTAATAAACGTTTAGCTTGTAATTGTCCTAATTGAATTAGCGGCCGGTCGCCATCATCACCAATCCATTCATTTCTATCTAACGCTTTAGTGTGCCGTAACAAAACAAGAACATTTGTATCCAAATCAAAATTCATAAAAGTCTTTAGAATTGAAATATCGTCTGGACGGGAGAGTTTCACTTCAGCCTCAGAAATTGAAAACCACTTTACGACATCTACTTCACTTGGTTGTGGTTGACCTATTGCAGATATGAACCGAGCCGACCAATATTGCACATTCTTATTGATTCCGTTAGTTAAATAATTTAGTTCGCCAATGTATGGCCCCATAACTATTGAAAACCCGGTCTCTTCCATCACCTCTCGAAATGCACAAGCAATTGCAATTTCATTCTCTTCTAATTTACCTTTTGGAAACGACCAATCGTCGTATTTCGGACGATGTATAAGTGCAACTTCTAATTCATCGCTATCGTTCCTGCGCCAAACTATGGCACCAGCCGCAAGTACTCTGGAACTCATCATCGTTTCAATCTATCGATTAGCCGGGCGTGCAAAGAAACTAATTTCTTGCCGTGAGCATCTTTATCTTTTCTATGCCAAGTACCGTTTTGGTCTAACTCCCACCGGTCAATATCTTCGGCAAAATACCCTTCTAATTCAGCATTTAGCGTTGCTTTGTGTTCTGGTGTAATAATCTTCACAAGGGCTTCAACTCTGCGATCTAAGTTACGTTCCATTAAGTCGGCGCTACCGATCCAGAATTCGCTTTCGCCGCCATTGGTGAAATTGAATATTCTGGAATGCTCAAGAAATCTACCAACAATTGAACGAACCTTAATGTTTTCGGAAACTCCAGGAATTTCCGGTTTCAATGAGCAAATTCCTCTAGTTACTAACTCCACTTTTACGCCAGCTGTCGATGCTCGATGAAGTGCTTCAACAAATGATTCATCCAATAGTGAATTCAGTTTGAATCTAACTCCCGAGGGCAACCCTTTTTTGGCGTTCTCTATTTCTTTCTCAATTTTTCCTAACAATCCACTTCGCAAAGATCTTGGCGCCACGAGAAGTCTTGAAAATTTCGTATCTACTACGAAACCAGATAATTGATTAAATAATCTAGAAAGATCGTGACCGAGATCGGGATCCGAACTTATCAATCCCCAGTCTTCATATAAACGTGCGGTTTTAGGGTTGTAATTTCCAGTTCCAACATGGCAGTAGCGACGTAAACTATTGGTCTCTTGTCTAACAACCAAAGAGAGCTTTGCATGAGTTTTCATTCCCATAAGCCCATACACAACATGAACTCCAGCACTTTCAAGTTTTCTGGCCCAGCGAACGTTTGCGAGTTCATCAAAACGTGCACGAATTTCCACAACCGCTAAGACTTGCTTTCCAGCCTCAGCCGCTTCAATCAAGGCATCAACTATTGGTGAATCTCCGGAAGTTCGGTAAAGAGTCTGCTTTATTGCTAACACCTGCGGATCCCTTGCAGCGTTCTCCAAAAACCTAACAACTGAAGTTGTAAATGATTCATATGGGTGATGGAGCAGTACTTCATTATTCTTCAATGAGTCAAAGAAAGCCTCGCTATCCTCGCCCTCAGTTTCAAGCAGGAATTGTGAGGTTTTGCTCCTAAAAACTGGATATTTCAAATCTTTTCTATCAATATCCGCGATTTGATTTAAGCAAGTTAAGTCGATTGGTTCTTGATTGTGGATTACCTCGTTCTCGGTAATTTCTAACTCTTCCATTAATCGCTTCAATAAATCAGGTTTGATATTGCGATCAACTTCTAATCTCACTGGTGGGCCAAATCTTCGTTGGAGCAACTCCTGCTCCATGGTCTCAAGTAAATCTTCGCTATCTTCCTCTTCAAATTCAAAATCTTGATTCCTAGTTACTCTAAAGGTGAAATAATCCTCGATAGTCATCCCAGGAAATAGCTCTTGTAAATTCGCAATTATTACTTCTTCTAGAGTTACATATCTATATATCGCAGATTTTTGAGTTTTCACAAATCTAGGGATTACTGGAGGAACTTTAACCCGCGCAAAGAATTTATCACTTTTTTCTTTATGACTAACGATTACGGCAAGGTTCAAAGAGAGTCCTGAAATGTAAGGGAACGGATGAGAGGGATCTACTGCAAGCGGAGTTAATACTGGAAATATCGTGTTTAAAAAGTATTCGTTCAAATAGGCTTTTTCAATATCGGTAAGAACTTTCCAGCTTACGATATTTATTTCTTGAACCTCTAACGTCGGTTTCAATTCTTGATGAAACAGAACCGCTTGTCGGTCAGCCAACTCTCTACTTTTTATTAGGACTTTACTCAGTAATTCGCTCGGAGTTAGTCCAGCGATACCTTTTTGGGTAATTCCATTTTCAATCTTACGTTTTACGGTGGCAACACGAATCATATAAAAATCATCTAAATTTGAGGAAAAAATTGCTAAGAATCTAACCCTTTCAAGCAGCGGCAGTGAATTATCTTCAGCTAGTTCTAAAACTCGTTGATTGAAATCTAACCAACTTAATTCCCGATCGATTAGAAAACTCGAAAAATCATCGGGGAATTCAGTAGTCATGGGTTGATTATTGAAACCTTTTATGAACGGGAAGTTAAACATAGGGGTGTATATTCTAAATAGTTGCTAGACCTTCAACAACTCTCGACCCTTTCTAACCTCGAATTTTCTCTGAGACGAGGTAGTGCAGCTTCAGGAATTTCTGGCAGACTTTCGCAGGTAAATCTGGCGATGGTTTAGTTTGGAGGGCTCATGTACGGCAAGTATTGGATGAGTCCGGAAACAACTTCGATAAATCGATTACCGATGCTAAATATGGAGCATTTGCATTCAATCACTTTAGATGGGCCGTGGCGCTTCCAGTTATTAGATCGTGCCGATGCATCTCCTGCAGGTAGCTGGAACATTGAAAACGTTCCAAGTTTGTGGACTATCAATAAGGGTGAACATCATTATAAAGATTCGCCAATCTATACAAACACGCAAATGCCTTTTGATAATTTGCCACCTTCTGTACCACTGCATAATCCAACTGGAATATATGAACGAGATTTCACAATTCCGGATGCTTGGGAGAAGAAGCGAATCGTGCTTTCCCTGGGCGGCTTTGAATCTGTAGCGGTTGTAACAATAAATAATAAAGATGTCGGAATGGCTAAAGATTCTCATTTAGCATCCGAGTTTGACATTACTTCTTACATAAAAAAGGGTAACAATTCAATTCGTTTAAGAATTGTAAAATGGTCAGATGCAACTTTTATTGAAGACCAAGATCAATGGTGGCATGGCGGTATCAGCCGGAGTATTAAATTATTTGCAACTGAGCATGTTTTTATCGAGCGTCTCTATCTAACTCCAGGGCTATTGCCTGATAACAAAACTGGCACTCTGAAAATTCGCGCTTATGTAAATTCAATCAATGAAGCCCCACTCGCTGATTGGACTTTCCAAGTTCGCATAGTGGGAGTTAGTAAAGCTCAAAAAATGAGCCAAACTTTTATTAACCATAGTCGAACACTTTGGACTAAAAAAACTAGAGAACAGAAAGAAATTACTGATAGCGAATTCCATGGAAAATATTGGGATGGAAATGTTCCAGATCCAGTTAAGAAAGTGCTACGCGAGTTAGATCCACCTAACCCTGGCTATGCTGAATTTGAGGTAAAAGTACCGAATATTTCACCTTGGTCAGCCGAATCGCCAACCCTTTATGAAGTAGAAATTCAACTTTTAGATCCATCTGGCAAAGTAGCCGAGATTACAACTAAGAAAATTGGCTTCCGCGATGTGAAAGTTGTTGGAAATGAATTTCTATTTAACGGCAAACCAGTAATTCTCTATGGCATCAATCGCCATGATTTCAATCGCGAAACCGGCCGAGTTTTAACTCGGGATATGTTTAGGAGCGATCTACTTGAATTAAAGCGCTGGAATTTCAATGCAATTCGAACTTCTCATTATCCAAATGATCCAGTTTTTCTAGATCTGTGTGATGAGTTAGGTTTCTATGTTATCGGTGAAGCCAATATCGAATCTCATGCCTTCCTAGATAGCATCTGTGATGATCAGAAATATCTAGTTGCTTTTGTGGACCGGGTGTCCCGGATGGTTGAGCGAGATATCCACCATCCAAGCGTAATTTTCTGGTCACTAGGTAATGAATCTGGTTTTGGATTAAATCATTTAGCATCGGCCGCTTTTGTTAGAAAGTTTGATTCATCCAGGCCGCTGCATTACGAAGGTGGCATCCGAGGTAATTGGACACATGGCCAAGAAGTTACCGATGTTATTTCTCCGATGTATCCAAATATTAGCGCGATTGTTTCTTACGCAAAATCGAAAAAAGCTGACCGGCCGTTAATTATGTGCGAGTACTCGCATGCAATGGGAAATAGCAATGGCACGCTCGCTGAATATTGGGAAGCAATTCATTCCACAAAAGGTTTGCAAGGTGGGTTCATTTGGGAATTTTGGGATCATGGAATTGATCAGAAGCTTCCAGATGGTCGAATGCGCTCCGCGTACGGTGGTGATTTCGGCGAAGATAAACATGATGGAAATTTCTGTTGTGACGGAATGTTCTTCCCAGATCGCACACCCAAACCAGCTCTATACGAAATGAAGCACATCGCCTCACCAATTTTAATTTCCGCAAAGAACGCTAACACTGGTCGTTTTACCGTGTTAAATAAGAACTTTTTTATAGATCTACAAGGGTACGAATTGGGATGGACGATTGCGGCAAATGGCGAAATCCTCGACCGTGGCATAGTTAAGATTCCAAAAACTAAGGCGCGTGGAAATACCGCATTTGCCATCTCCTCTAAATTTCTTAAGCCGGCTAACCGTAGCGGTGAATCATTTATTACCTTTTCATTAACGCATAAATCACCAACCTCTTGGGCGCCAGCTAATTTCGAAGTGGCTTGGGCACAATTCCCAATTACAAGTAAAAGTATTTCAAAACCTAAAACTCTTAATACAAAACCAGTTGAATTTGTTACTGCCGAAGGCGAGATAGTTCTTCCTTATGGCGTAATTGCCCCCCAATTAACGCTATGGCGCGCACCAACCGATAACGACATCATTGGATTATTTGCAGATCGTTGGAATGAATGGGGACTCCGCGATTTATCTCGCACGGATTGCGTAATTACAAATAAAGCTGGAAAAATTAAAATTTCCAATATTTGGCAGAGCGCAACTGGCATTAAAATTAAGCACTCTCAATTAATTGAAAGTATTGCTGATGGAGTAAGGGTAACTGAATCGATCACACTACCGGCTCAACTAAATGATGTCGCCCGCGTAGGAACAAATTTTGAAGTTAGTGAAGATCTGCACAAACTAACTTGGTTTGGTATTGGACCTTCGGAAAATTATCCAGATCGTAAATTGGGAAGAGTCCATAAGTGGGCCGGCGCAGTAGCCGATCAATACATTCCATATGTTAAGCCACAAGAAAATGGCAGCCATGCTGATGTTCGTTGGTTTGATTTGACCAATTCATCAGGTAGAGGTCTTCATTTTGCACTTGATAAACCACGCCAAGTTACAGTAACTCCGATGCGTTCAATTGATTTAGCTAACACAACTCATAACATCGACGTTTATCCTTCTGGAAATACTGTCGTGACTATCGATGCAGCACTTCGCGGACTAGGAACTGCATCTTGCGGACCTGATACTTTGGCTAAATATCGAATAAAACCAGGGGTTTTCACCTGGCAGTGGAGCGCAGAAACTATTTAACTTAAATCGGCCACTTTGTAGGTGTTGGGTATTTAGGTGATCTGCCATCTCCGGAAGAGCGGCCGCGAATGCGACGTGACATCCAAGGAATTCCAAAAGTTATGAACCACTTAAAATTCTTAAAGATTCGAATTGCTAATAAGTCTGTCTTCACAGGCGGCAGTGGTTTGCGCCAATTCTCATCAACGATTTTACCTAAAGTGAATAGAACGCCTTGCGCAGCTCGATAATGTCCTTCGGCATTCATATGCAAACGATCATCAGAGATAAAACGGCGATCTTTCCAAAATTGATCTTTATTTGGATCTAGCAAGATTGCGCCAAGTTCGTTAGCAACTTTGCGTGTATTCGCATTGAAAACTTCAAATCGCTTCTGCCAAATTTTCGCACTTCTTGTATCCTCGCCGGTATTTTCTAAAACACAAAATAACATCAGTGTGCCGCCACCGGTTGCGATCTTCTTTGCAGTAGCGGTGTATTCCGCAATAATTTTATCTGGGTCGTAGTTAGGACGAATCACATCGTTTGCTCCGGCATGAAATGAAACTAAAGTTGATTTACCTTCAATCAAATTGAGCGCAGCTGGTACTTGCTCACGTGCAACTTGGCCGATTAATTTTCCACGAACGGCCAGATTTACATAAGAAAAGTTGGGGTTATCTTTAGCTAAGACATCAGCGACTCGATCAGCCCAACCGCGAAATTTTCCATTAATTACTTCATCGGTCATGCCCTCGGTCATTGAGTCACCAAGTGCAATAAATCTCTGGTAATTCATGGTTCTAACTTTCTAACTGATTAATTTGTTTTTCGACGTTTTTCTTCAATTGTGTAAAGTGCAATTGCCATCGCAACGCTTGCATTTAAAGATTCCACGCTTTGACGCATTGGAATCGAAACTACAACATCACACTTTTCGCGCACTAGTCGGGAAAGCCCTTTACCTTCGCTGCCTACGATGACATAGAGCGAATCGGTAGCGATTTTCAAGCCATCTACCGTGTCTGAGCTCTCACCATCAAGGCCCACGATAAAGCAACCGAATTCTTTAGCATCTTCGATCGAACGGGCAAGATTTTTTACTTGGGCAATAGGTAATCGCGCTGCCGCACCTGCGGAGGCTTTCCAGGCAGTGGCGGTGATGCTGGCGTTACGTCGTTCTGGAATTAGCACACCATCAGCACCAAATGCTGCAGCACTTCTAACAATTGCCCCAATATTTCGAGGATCAGTAATGCCATCAACAGCCACAAATAGCGCGGGAGTTTTTGCGCGTTGGAATATTTCTTTCTGCGATGAATATGCGTATGGCTTAACTATTAATGCAACGCCTTGATGGTTTGCCATTCCAGTTATAGATTCAACTTGATGCCGGGTAACTTCGCGAACCGTTAAACCACTAACTCGGGCGTGATCTAAGATTTCTGTAATACGTTCATCAACATCTAAACCAATTGCAACGATAAGTTCTTTTGCTGGAATATTTGCGCGAAGCGCTTCAACAACAGTATTTCTACCAGCAATTGTGTCCACATAAGTTGCGCTACTTTTTTCGCGAACTGCACGATCTTGACGTGGGCGAGTAGAACCACGTTTTTCAGGACGACCGCGATCTGCGCCAGGTCGTTTCCCGCGCGATGTGGATGGGCGACCAGTTGACGGACGACTACTTGTAGATCTACCCGATGTTGGACGCGCACGATCCGAAGTTGGACGTTCACTTCTTTCATCATCGGTCCGTTTACGTTCTGGTTTATAAGTTGATTTACGAGTCTTCGCTTTAGCAGCTACGTGATAAGGACGATCTGCTGCTTTTGGAGTCGGGCCTTTGCCGCGCAAACCGCGACGCTGTTTTGCGCCCGGATTTTTGCCCATTTTTTTACCGGCCATTTAATTCACACTCCAACGTGGTCCTTGTGCGGTGTCCTCGATGGTAATTCCCAACGAAGTAATTCGATCTCTAATGGAATCAGCCGCGGAAAAGTCTTTACGTAATCGGGCTGCTTCGCGTTGTTCCAGCAATAGCGCAATTAAACCATCCATTGCTTCATTCAAATTTCCACTTCCAGATTGCGCAAACGCAGCTTCGAATGGATCGCAACCCAGAATCGATAAAACTCCTCGAATATTTGCAGCAGATTCACTTACGCTCTTTGAATCTCCCGATGTGAGCGCGCTATTCCCGCTCTTTAACCACTCTGAAACTAGGGCTAACGCTTGCGGCACTGCTAAATCGTCATCCATTAACTTTGCAAAATTTTTCGAAATTACAGGTTCTGGGTTCTTGCCTAAAGTTTCAATCGCACGGTTTAAGAAATTCTCAATTCTGCTAAAGGCGACTGCTGACTCTTCTAAAGCTTCAAAAGAAAATTCCAACATAGAGCGGTAATGCGCGCTTCCTAAATACCAACGAAGTTCTACGCCTCGCACACGTTTTAAAATTTCGGTAACTAAAAGCGAATTTCCGAGAGACTTACTCATTTTTTCACCAGCAGTTGTGACCCAAGCATTATGCATCCAAGTATTTGCAAAGCTATATCCAGCAGCTTGAGATTGGGCAATCTCGTTTTCATGGTGTGGGAAAATTAAATCTAAACCGCCGCCATGAATATCAAAGCTTTCACCTAAATAAGCTTGGGCCATTGCAGAACATTCCAAATGCCAACCTGGTCGGCCAGCACCCCACGGAGTTGGCCAAGAAGGCTCTCCCGGTTTAGCTGCTTTCCAAAGTGCAAAATCACGCGGATCTCGCTTATATGTTTCAGCCGCATCGTCAGCTGGTAACAAGTCATCTAGTTTTTGATTGGAAAGTGTTAAATAACGCTTCAATTTGCGGACTTCCAAATAAACATCGCCATTTCCTGGGGCATATGCCGATCCATTTGAAATTAAAATTTCCATCAGTTCAATCATTTGAGTTATATGACCAGTTGCGCGCGGCTCATAAGTAGGCGGCAATACATTAAGCGCCACATAAGCATCGCTAAATGCGCGCTCGTACTTCATTGCTACAGCCCACCATGGGGTTTTTTCTACAATTGCTTTCTGTAAAATTTTGTCATCAATGTCGGTCACATTTCTTACAAAAGTTACGCTATTTCCGGAAGCAATTAACCAACGCCTTAAAATGTCGAAGTTAACGCCGCTTCTAATATGTCCAATATGCGGAGCAGCTTGCACGGTAGCGCCACATAAATAAATTGATACTTCGCCCTTTTTAATCGGCGTAAAATCGCGAACAGCGCGCGTCGCAGTATCGTAAAGTTTCAAGGCGCTCATTGTCGTATTCTAATTCTCTGCCGTTGATAACTTATAAACCAACGCAATTGCAATCGCTGATATTCCTTTTCCTTCACCGGTAAACCCAAGGCCGTCAGTGCTTGTTGCTGAAACTGAAACTGTCGCACCGTTTAACGCCTGCGAAAGCTTTGCAATTGCTGCGCTTCTTCGTGGCCCAATTTTTGGTCGATTTCCAATAATTTGTACTGAAACGTTTGCAATGCCAAATCCAGCTTTTGTAACTCGCTCGTGCGTTTCACTCAACAAAGTTTCACCTGAAGCACCAGCATATTTTGGATCCGAAGTTCCAAAATTAGAACCTAGGTCGCCAATATTTGCGGCGGCAAAAAGTGCATCACAGATTGCATGCGCAGCGACATCGCCATCTGAATGGCCATCAACACCGACTTCATTCTCCCAAAGTAATCCGGCTAACCACATTGGTCGATTTGAATCTGCAGAAAATGCATGCGCATCAACACCAACGCCGCTCTGTAAATTACTTTCGTTACCAAGTAAAAATGTGGCTGCAATTGCTAAATCCTCAGGCGTTGTTATTTTCAAGGCGTTTGTTTCACCCAAAATAGTTTTTACTTTAATGCCAAGCGCTTCAACTAACGCAGCATCATCGGTTGCATCTTCACTTGCCGCATGTGCCCGCACCAACACATCACGTACAAAACCTTGCGGAGTCTGTACGGCAACAAGTGCGGAACGGTCTGGGGTATTTCGAACATAACCTTCGCGATCAACTTCTTTGATGGTATCGATAGCCGCTAACGCTGGAATTACTGCGCTTTCACCGTTTGCAACGGCATCGCGAATCCGAATTGCTAAACCAGTGCTAGCCATTGCCCGAGCAGCATCGTGAACTAAAACGATTTTTACATCTTTAGATACTGCAGCGAGCGCTAAATTTACTGAATCACTTCTTAATATGCCTCCAGTGATAACGGTTGCGCTCTCACCAACTATCGCGCGATATTGATCTTCAAATCCCGGTGGCGCAGTAATAATAATTTCATCCACTGCTGGAGATAACGCTGTAAAAGCGCGCTCCAACAATGTAATGCCATCAAGTTGAACTAACGCTTTTGGCATTTGCGCACCAAGACGGTGTCCCATGCCAGCGGCCGCAATGATCGCGGCAGATTTATTTGAAGATTGGCTCATCAAGAACCAATTAAGAAGCTAGTACCTCGTTGAGGATGGACTCGGCATTTGCTTCGTCAGTGTGCTCAGCGAGTGCGAGTTCTGAAACTAAAATGGATTTGGCTTTAGCGAGCATTCGCTTTTCGCCTGCGGAGAGACCGCGGTCAAGGTCGCGGCGATAAAGATCGCGGACAACTTCAGCAACTTTAATAACATCGCCAGAAGCGAGTTTTTCCAAGTTTGCTTTATATCTACGAGACCAGTTTGTTGGTTCCTCGGTATATGGCTGACGTAATACGCCAAAGACGCGATCTAAGCCGGCTGAGTCCACTACGTCACGAACGCCTACTAAATCAACATTTTCGGCTGGTACGCGAACAGTTAAGTCACCTTGTGCAACTTTTAGGACTAGATAGATCTTTTCTTCGCCTTTGATGGTCCGGGTCTCGATTGCTTCGATGAGAGCCGCGCCGTGATGGGGATAAACAACGGTTTCGCCAACCTTGAATGACATTTATTGCCTTTCGATAGAGGGCAATTCTACCAGCAGGTAAGCGGAGGGTGAAATCCCCTAAAGCCAGCCTAAATCACCTATTTTTAGCGATTTTTTGTGCAATGCGATAAATACTTTCGCATAAGATTCCCTCATGAAAAAACCTTCGTCACTTACTGCGCTCGCTATCGCTGCAATATCTGCACTATTTCTAACAGGTTGTGGAGCTGGCTTTGATGCGTCAACTCGTAACATCAAGCAAGTTACTGATGGCGTTGAAGCTGATTTAGGTTCTGTAAAAGTACGTCACTTTTTAATCGTGGCACAGCCAGATGGTTCAGGCGTGTTGGTTGGAACTTTAGTAAATAGCAGTGAGGAAGCCGAAATTGTAAGAAGTATCTCTATCAATGGAAATGTGGCAACGATTTCAGGATCAAATGTAGTCTCAAAGAATAACCCGGTCATATTTGCAGGCGACAGTTCAAATGCAAGTGCTGGCGTAACTTCATTGAATTCAACTATTGGCAATCGAGTTCCAGTTTCAATAACTTTTTCTAGCGTTGGCACAATTAATTTCACCGCACTAGTTCGTGAGAAAACTGGCGAATTCAAAGATGTAGTTTTAAAAACTCCCGTACTTTGCGAAGATCCTAAAGCTCCAACTTGTACCCCAGCCCCCTAACCGTCTGAATAAAGATTGGGTTAGCTGGATCTACTTCAATCTTGGCGCGTAAACGTTTAATGTGCACATCTAAAGTTTTAGTATCTCCTACATAATCGCTTCCCCAAACGCGATCAATTAATTGCACGCGCGTCAGCACTCGTCCAGAATTTCGCATTAGGAATTCAAGTAATTCAAACTCTTTTAACGGGAGTGAGATGTTTACGCTATTAACTGTAACTTGGTGACGATCGGTATCCATTCGTACCGGGCCAGCTGTCATAATTCCGATATCGCCGATCGCGCTCTCGCCCGAGTTTCTCCGGAGTACTGCGCGAATTCGCGCCACTAATTCGCGCGTCGAATAAGGCTTTGTTACATAATCATCAGCGCCAAGTTCTAGCCCAACCACTTTATCTACCTCGGAATCTTTAGCGGTTAACATAATTATTGGCACTTTAGATTTAGTTCTGATTTGGCGACAGACTTCGGTTCCAGAAACCTCGGGAATCATTAAATCGAGCAGTACAAGGTCAATGCCGCCTTGATCGAACTTTGTGATGGCTTCGCTGCCATTTGCCGCGGTGACTATTGAGAACCCCTCTTTGCTTAAGAGAAACTCCAATGCTTCTGAAAAAGATGACTCGTCTTCAACGATCAATATTCGGACCATGCGCTCCTCATTCTAGTTTTCGCCTTCTTCAATACTTTCATCTGGTGCGATCGGTAATCGCAACGCAAAAGTGCTGCCGACGTTTAACTTGCTCCATACTTTTATATCGCCGCCATGATTTAGCGCAACGTGTTTAACAATTGAAAGTCCAAGACCAGTGCCACCAGTTTCGCGCGAACGAGCTGGATCAATCCGGTAAAACCTTTCAAAAATTCTTTCAAGTTCAGATTCGCTGATACCAATTCCTTGATCAGCAACCGAAATTTCCACAAGTCCTTCAATGATTGAAGCACTGACTGAAACTTTCGTATTCTCTGGACTGTAATTAATTGCGTTCTCAATCAGATTTTGAAATGCCATTATTAATTGATCGCGATCACCTAATATTGTCGTATTGGAAATCTCGCCAAGGACTATTTCAATATTACGTCCTTCTGCACTTGTTTGACATTGATTTACAGCTTCTCGAATTATGTCTTCCACATCTACTGCATATGCCGAAATCAGCGGATCATTGCCTTGCAATCTAGATAAATTAATAATTTCTTGAACTAAATCAGTTAAACGTCGTGACTCCTTCTGCATTTTCGATGCGAACTTAACCACTGCTTCTGGATCATTCTTTGCGCCTAACACTGCTTCGCTCAATAACGAAAGTGCACCGATTGGAGTCTTAAGTTCGTGTGAAATATTTGCCACGAAATCGCGTCGGATGGCATCAACTTTTTGATATTCGCTCTCATCAGAAATTAGAACCAGAATCATGCCGGAATTATTTAATGGTGCAACAGTTATGGTTAACTCTCGCTTACCCTCGCCAATCGGACCTCTAGGTAATTCAATTGCGCCGCGATGTAATTGACTAGTTCTGCGTACTACTCGTACTAGTGCTAATAACTCTTCGCTAACCACTCGGTTTTCCCGAACTACGCCAAAGTTTGAAACTCCTGCGGATTGAAATATTGGAACTTCACCTGGAAGTAAAATTAATGAATCGCTTTGTAGTGCTAATAAGGTCGTAATCAATATTTCCGGAATTAATTCGGGTGCGTCGTTAAATTCAGCCTCACCCTTGCTCCTCAAGAACTTCACGGGGCTATCGTACGGAGATAGTGAGTGATTTTTACACCTTTATATAGCGTTACCAATTGTTCACCCGTTGGCAAACACACGTTCACTTGGTTACTCGCCAGAGTCGTAATTCACCGTTACGGTTTGCCAATGGCCTGGTTAAGAACTGCATTCCAAGACGAGCTAGATGGCGTAACTCAAACCCTAGTAAACCTATCGGTGCTGGTCACTGATGCAATTGATAAAGCAACTCATGCGCTACTTACCGCGGATTTGGCAGAGGCGGAAGCCATCATTAAATCGGATGATCAGATTGATGAAATTCAACATGACCTCGATGCACGCATCATCGATATCATCGCGCGTCAACAACCAGTAGCTTCAGATTTGAGAGCCTTAGTTACCGCGCTACGTATGAGTGCGGATTTAGAACGTATGGGAGATATGGCGCACCACGTTGCGAAAATTACGCGACTCCGTCACCCGCAAGGTGCGGTTCCTTCCGAACTATTGCTGACTATCGAAGAGATGGGCAAAGTTGCTAAATTAATTTCTCTAAAAACTGGTGAAGTTATCTCATCCAAGGATATTGAAAAAGCAGTTGAGCTCGAAACAGATGATGATCAGATGGATAAATTACATCGCCAATTATTTGTGGCACTTTTAGATGATAATTGGTCACATGGAATTGAAACTGCAATTGATATTACTTTGATTGGTCGATATTACGAACGATATGCAGACCACGCAGTTTCAGTAGCACGCCGAGTATATTTCCAAGTAACTGGAAAGTATTCAAACGCAAATTAATTTAATTTTTACCTTGATTTGCTACTTTTGAAATTGCATCTAAGGCCGCTTCTGCATCTAAGTACTCGCCACCTTTTTTAATTGGCATAAAATTTTCGTTCAATTCATAGCGCAATGGAATGCCGGTAGGAATATTTAGCTCTGCAATATCGCCATCTGAAATTCCATCAAGGTGTTTTACCAAGGCTCGAAGTGAATTCCCATGTGCGGTAACTAGAACTCGCTTTCCACTTTTTAAATCTGGAATTATCGACTCATTCCAATAAGGCATCATGCGCACGACAACATCTTTCAGACATTCACTCTTTGGTAGCGCAGCGCCTAAGCCCGCATATTTAGCGTCATTTGCTTGGCTAAATTGATTGTCGTCGGCTATAGGCGGTGGTGGTACATCAAATGATCGGCGCCATAATTTAAATTGAGCCTCGCCATATTCCGCCAAAGTTGCAGCTTTATCCTTCCCTTGCAAATCACCGTAATGCCGTTCATTTAAGCGCCAAGAACGCCGAACCGGAATCAAGGCACGATCGCACGCTTCTAACGCAATTTGTGAAGTATCGATGGCGCGGCGTAATACCGATGTGTGCAAAATATCCGGAAGTAAATTTTTGGACTTCAAAAGTTCGCCGCCACGCTTTGCTTCCGCTCTTCCTTTATCAGAGAGCTCAACATCCACCCATCCAGTAAATAAATTCTTTGCATTCCATTCGCTTTCGCCATGGCGGAGCAGAATTAGCGAGTAAGTCATAGCGCTATCTTATTCATTTTGTACTTCTTAAACCAAATGTGTGAAGGCTTCTAAGTTCGCTAACGATTCGCCACGTGAAACCCGCCAAGCCCACTCACGTCTAATCGCGTTAGCAAAGCCCAATTCAAGCAATGGATTAAAAGAAGAATCAGAATATTGCAGAACTGCTCCCAAAATTCGATCTAGCTCCTGTTCTGAAACTGCTGTTAAAGGTAACCTTCCAACTAAATAAATATCGCCTAATTCATTAATTGCAAACGCAACGGCATACATAGTTGCATTCTTAGTTAATAAATATTGGTGTACCGCCGCAGTATTTTCGTCAGGTTTGCGAATTACAAAAGCGTTGATGCTTAATGAATGATCACCAACTACAAGCGCGCAATGGGTTTGTTGTTTCGCTTCGCCAGGCAAAGTAATTAAGAAAGTTGTTTCGTTACCGCGTTCTGCATCGATATCGTGCGATTGGATAAACTCTTCAATTGTGGCAATTGCTAAAGATTGTGCCGACATATTTAAGCAAGCCGCACTTGCGAACTTTGAGATTCGCTAGAAAGCACACGGTCATATACATCGAGCATGCCGCGCGCCGTTGCATCCCAACCAAAGTGCGATGCATGTTCGACCGCTCCCATAGAAAGCAACAACCGCTTCTGTGGCTCGGAAAGTAGGCGTGAAATAACGGCTGACCAAGCTTTTGGATCGTGGCCATCAACTAAGGACCCAGAAATACCGTCAGAGATAGCAGTTCTTAAACCACCAACTGCAGTTGCTACAACAGGTGTTCCGCAAGCTTGGGCTTCAAGTGCAACTAAGCCGAATGATTCACTATATGAAGGTACGCAAACTAAATCCGCAGCACGATACCAATCTGGCAAATCTGCGCTAACTACCGGAGGTACAAAATGCACAATATCTGCGATTCCGAGAAACTTTGCTAAATTCTTTAAATTTGTTGGTTCGGATGTTCCGTTTCCAGAAGCGCCACCAATAATCATTACCGCTAATTTTGCACGGAGATGCGGTGAATGCATCACCATTTCAGCAGCGGCCCGCACTAAAACATCAGGACCCTTATGTGCTTGAATCCGCCCCACAAAAGTTAGAACTAGCGCATCCGGTGCAATCTTTAACTTTTCACGAGATGCTTTCTTGCCGACTCCAATTTTAAATCTTCCCAAATCAACTCCAGGTGTAACCACAAAAACATTATCTGGGCAGGCATCGTAAAGTGAAACCAAACTTGCCGCTTCAGCATCAGTATTTGCAATCAGAGCTTTTGCCGCATGGACAACTTGTTCTTCGCCGATAGCTCGAGTAGTTGGCTCCGGAGTTTCACCATCGGCTAACGCTAAATTCTTAACTTTAGCCATCGTGTGCATGGTGTGAACCAACGGAATCCCCAAACGTTCTGAAACCATCCAACCGAGTTGGCCTGAGATCCAATAATGGGAATGAATTAAATCGTAATAACCACGCGGTAAATTCGCTTCCACGTGCATAAAAGAAGAAGTAAGCGCACATAGTTGGGATGGCAATTCGTCTTTAGAGATACCTTCGTAAGGACCAGCTTCAATATGTCGAACATTCACCCCAGGAGCAATCTCAACTCTTTCAGGCAAACCAGATTTCGTTGACCGAGTAAAGATATCTACCTCTACTCCGGAAGCTGCCATTTTCTTAGCGCTCTCGACCACATAAACATTCATGCCGCCAGCATCACCAGTACCCGCTTGATCAAGCGGAGAGGTATGCAACATTAAAGTTGCGATTCGATTTGCTGATTTTTTAGCCATGATGCAAAAGTGTACTAGCGCGAATTTCTCCCACAACCTGGCCGCCGCCGAATACCTTTTCAGGCTCAAATTCAACCTTGATTCCCATTCTTGCTAAGCCAGCTGCCATTAATTGTGCTGCACCGCGGAATGATCCATCGCTAATTTTCCAAACCAGGGTTTGGCCATCTTGCAACGAAAGAACTACTACGCCTTCAGCGCCATCTTTACAGAACAACCCCGGAACTTTTTGCATTGCCAAAGTTGGTAATCGTCCTTCACCAGAAACCATTATTGGAAAATTCCGACATGCGTTTACTACTTCTTGATGTACTGGATCCTTTGAAACTGTAAGTGCATGAATTGCTTTAGCTAAACCGGTTAAGGAGATTGCAAATAGCGGAGCGCCGCAACCATCTACCGCAACTTGGGAAACTTTCTCGCCTGATAATTGTTCCAACTCTTTTCGGTATGCAAGTTGCAACTCATGGTTTGGAGTTAAATAGGTAGAGATATCCCAACCATTAAGCGCGCAAGTTGCGACCATTCCAGAATGTTTTCCACTGCAATTTGCAGCTAACGAGGTTGGGGCGCCATTTCCCCACGCCCTTCGCTCTTTCTCGCCCAGTGGTTTATCTGGTGTATTTTTCAGAGCGCTTTCATCGAGGCCCACGGACTTTAAAATCGCTAGCGCGCCATCCATATGTTCGGATGTTCCAGCATGACTTGAGCAAACTAGCGCTAATAATTTTGGATCTAATTTCAAACCGCTTCGCACCATTGCGGAAGCTTGAATTGCTTTGATAGCAGATCTTGGATACATCGCATGCTTTGTAGAACCAAGTGAAAGTCTTTCACGACCATCAGCGCCAAGAATTAATAAATGCCCGCTATGAACCGA
>CANLJW010000018.1:0-21280 GCA_947491605.1 Actinomycetota bacterium
TGGCAGATTATGAAGTACTCGCGCAATTAAGTGATGCGCCAAATCGACGGATGCGAATGAGTGAGTTAGCTGAATTAGCGATGCTCTCTAAATCGCGACTTTCACATCGAATGAAAGTTATGGAAAAAGCTGGCTGGGTTCGCCGCGAACTTTGTAGTGAAGATAAACGTGGTTCGTGGGCAACTATGACTGATAAAGGCTTTAAGGCAATTGCCGCTGCCGCGCCTTGCCATGTAGATAGCGTGCGCAAGCGATTTTTAGATCAGATATCAATTAAAGAGCAGGCCGAGCTAGCTGGAATATTTAGCCACTTAACGGAAGAGCTTCGCGAACAATATAAAACCGAAAATTAATCTAGGCATTAAATAAAAAAAGACCCGGCGCTTTCGCGTCGGGTCTTTTTAGAAAGACGGGCTTACTTTGCAGCAGCCTTTTTACGACGACGACGCTTTGGTGCTGCTTTCTTAGCAGCAGCCTTTTTACGACGACGCTTTGGTGCTGCTTTCTTAGCAGCAGCCTTTTTACGACGACGCTTTGGTGCTGCTTTCTTAGCAGCAGCCTTTTTACGACGACGCTTTGGTGCTGCCTTAGCAGCAGCCTTTTTACGACGACGCTTTGGTGCTGCCTTAGCAGCAGCTTTCTTACGACGCTTTGCAGCCACGTAGATCTCCTATCGGAATGGTTCGATCCGTCACCGAACCTGTTCAAGGCATAGCCTGACAGTATTTGGCAAAAGATTCCACTATTTTGCATAAATATTGCAGTGCGTGTCGTAATTGGTTTTTTAAAAATAATGTGTATTTGCAAGAAAAATAATCGAAAAAAGTGGCATTTTTCATGCGTAAAAAGTTAGTTTTGATGAAAAATCGACATTTTTACGAAAAATGTTACCTAAATTAACGCACCAGTAATATAAAAATATTTTTAAATATTTCCCGATTTTTGACGTTTTTTCGCCGCTTCGACTGCAAATTCGTTACTTCTAACATCGTAGCGACGAAAGGTTGGCATCGCCGCTGAAATTGAAAAGACAAAGGCGATGCATAACATGCCTCCTCCTACAACTGAAGTTCTAAGTGATGTTGCAGCAGCCATGCCACCTGCTCTGGCTTGGCCACCAAGTGGACCTACGGAGTAAGAAAGTAATTCAATGCCTGCCATCCGACCGCGCAATTCATCCGGAATTGATTGGTTCCAAATTGCGGCCCGAAAAAGCGCGCTGACCATATCGGATGCGCCAGCTAACACTAAGAATAATAAGATTACCGGTAGCGAATTTGTCACACCCGCTAGCGTTATTGCCACCCCCCAACCAAGTGCCGCAATTGCAATTGCGCGACCGTGGTGCGGATAGTTTCTGATCCAACCACTTGTTAAAGTAATTAGAGTTGCGCCAATCGTTCCGGCGGCATAAAAAAATCCGAGCGCCCATGGTGCGCCAACTTGGTCGGCCCAAAACGGGAAGAGCGCAGTTGGCATCGCAAAGAACATGGCGGCTAAATCAACTAAGTAAGTTCCCAGCAAATCTTTCCGATTGACTGCGTATCGGAGCCCCTCCACCAAACTTGCAAATGAAGGTGGTGCTGCGTTGACGGAAGGCGGGATATTCCGAACTTTATATAAGAAAATTAGCGCGATTACGAAGGTAATTACATCGAGCAGATAGCCATAGGTGGCGCCGTAGCTGGAAATGACGATCCCAGCGACTGCTGGAGCCACAATTACCCCAAATTGCCCGCGTAAACTCATTAAAGCGCTAGCGCTGGGCAGATCATCATGGCTGACGATCCTGGGCAAGATTGCATCCATGCTGGGGCGTTGCAATCCATTAAGTGCGGCGAAAGTGCCGGCCACGATGTAGATGAGCACCAAATTCGGGTTTGGCAACATGGAATTGCCAAGTAGAAGTAAAGTCATAATCAGCGCCGCAAACTCGGTTGCCCAAACCATTTTCTTTCGGTCAACTGCATCGGCTAAGACGCCACCGTAGAGTCCGAAAACGATTAACGGCACAAGTTCCACAACGCCTATTAGCCCAACTGCTAAAAAGGAGTGGGTTAACTCTTTAATTTGAAAGGGGAGCGTTACATAAGTAATCATCGAGCCAAAATAGGTTACTAAACCGGCACTCCAAAGGTTTCGGAAATCGCGATATTTTCGCAGTGGCGAAATGTCTATCGCGAATTTTTTAATGAAAGGTTTCTTTCTCTCCTGGGAAGGTTCCCGATTCTACGTCGCTGGCCCACTCACTTACAGCAGCGGTCATTTCGGCACGGAAATTTCGATATGCCCGGGCAAATTTTGGTGGGTTTACCGTGATCCCCATTAAGTCAGTCCAGACCAATACTTGCGCATCACAATCTTTGCCCGCGCCAATTCCGATAGTAGGAATCGATAATTCCGCGGTTATTTGCGCAGCCAATTCTGCTGGGATCAACTCAAGGACTATCGCAAAACAACCCGCAGCTTGAATTGCTTTTGCATCTGCAAGAATTTTCACACCATCGCCATTTCGACCTTGCACTTTAAAACCACCGAGCGCATTTACCGATTGCGGGGTCATGCCAAGATGCCCCATTACTGGTATTCCAGCGGCCACCAAAGTTTTTATCTGTTCAGTAACTCGAGCGCCACCCTCGAGTTTTACGGCGTGAGCTTTTGCTTCCTTGAGAAATCTGATGGCGGTCGTTAGCGCCAATTCAGAGCTCGCCTCATAGGATCCAAACGGGAGGTCAGCAACAACTAACGCTTTTTCTGAGCCACGAACTACAGCTCGGGCCAGTGGAATTAACTCATCGACAGTTACCGGAATCGTGTTCTCCTCACCAAGGAAATTATTTCCGGCGCTATCACCAACTAAGAGGAGTGGGATGCCGGCGCCATCAAAAATCGAAGCGGTCATAGATTCGTAAGCAGTGAGCATCGCCCACTTCTTCCCGCTCTTTTTCCAGGCGGCTAAATCGGCAATCGTGTAACGGCTCATCAGAAATTCCCTTCATCCTCGAGGCCGATATGGTCCCCGGGTTTATGGAACGTGCGGATTAATTGTATCGAGATACTCTTGAACGGTGAATACCGCGATCGCACCGATTCGAATTGGGTTAGCCCAAGTCAACCCGACCGTTGGCGACCTATCGGGAAATCGCGAGTTAATTCTTAAATTCGCTCGTCATGCAAAATCGGGCGGTGCTCATATTGTGCTCTTCCCGGAGATGGTGCTTACCGGATATCCAGTTGAAGATTTAGCGATGCGGCCCTCGTTCCGAGATGGTTCGCGCCGCGCAATTAATGAGTTAGCGCTCGCGCTAGCTGAGTCCGAATTTGAAGATTTAGTTTCAGTCGTTGGGTATTTAGATGAAAGCGAGAGCGGATCTCCGCAGAACGCGATAGCCATCATTTATCGCGGTGAGATCAAAGCGAGATATATAAAGCACCATCTCCCAAATTATGGCGTCTTTGATGAGTTTCGAAATTTCACGCCGGGCAACAAATCTTTAATCGCAAGAATTCATGGCATCGATGTTGGTTTTGCAATCTGTCAAGATATTTGGGAAGACGGTGGCCCAGTTGCGGAATTAGCAAACCGAGGCGCTGCCTTATTGTTGGTGCCAAATGGCAGTCCTTATGAAAAGGCTAAAGATGATAAAAGATTGGAACTAGCTAGTCGTCGAGCCCGCGAAGTTGGTGCGCCACTTGTTTATGTAAATATGGTTGGCGGCCAAGATGATTTAGTTTTCGACGGTGATTCAATAGTTGTAGATGCTGGCGGAAAATTGATTGCGCGGTCACCACAATTTGTGGAGGGTTTAGCGCTGGTAGATCTCGAGGCGCGCTTGGGCTCGGCTGATCCGGATTTAGTGATCACTGATATTCCAATTGCAAAGTATGAAAAGTTGAAAGTTGGGAAAGTTGATCCGTTAGATGGTTATGGCGAAATTTGGGAAGCCTTAGTTTTAGGGCTAAAAGATTATGTAACTAAAAATGGCTTTAAGAGCGTTGCACTTGGCCTATCAGGTGGAATTGATTCTGCGTTAGTCGCAGCAATTGCAGTTGATGCACTTGGTCCGCAGGCTGTCCACGCGATCGCGTTACCGAGTCGTTATTCTTCAACTCACTCGCTAGAGGATGCGCTGGCGTTAGCGTTAAATACCGGGTTGAACTATCGAGTGATTTCGATTGAGCCTATAGTTACTGCCTATCTGAACTCGATAAATCTTGATGGGTTAGCGGAAGAGAATTTGCAAGCTCGAGTTCGCGGCACCACCTTGATGGGGCTGTCGAATCAAGAGGGTCATTTAATTTTGGCAACCGGAAATAAATCTGAGTTGGCAGTTGGGTACTCAACGCTTTATGGCGATGCAGTTGGCGGTTTTGCGCCGATTAAAGATATTTTTAAAGTTGATGTATGGAACCTCGCTAAATGGCGAAATGATCAAGCGATTAAGCGCGGTGAAACACCACCTATTCCAGCTAACTCCATTTCGAAAGAACCGAGCGCTGAACTTCGTCCGGGACAGAAAGATTCTGATTCGCTCCCGGAATACCCGATCCTCGACCAAATTCTCGCAATCTATATTGAGAAAGCTGGCAGCGTTGATGCAATCGTTGCGGCTGGATTCGATCGAGCTTTAGCGGAGAAAGTAATCTTGATGGTCGATCGCGCAGAATTTAAACGGCGCCAATATCCGCCTGGGCCAAAAGTTACTTCGTTAGCATTTGGAAAAGACCGGAGATTGCCAATGACTTCGCATTGGCGGGAATCTCGTTAACTTGCGAATCATTCGCAAGTTGCTGATCTCAAAACCTTCGCTAAAATTACCCCATGTTGAAAATCGTTACGTGGTTCTTTACTCGCCGCATCGTGATCGATCTTCATCGCGCTAATTCTTGCGCTTGCTAACTTCTTAGATTTGCCAACCTGGTGGTTGCGCACCGTGATCTCAAAGCTCTCTGCATATTTAAATTAAAATCCCAAAATCCTAGAAATGGAAAATCATGAAGGTTTATAACGACATTACCGAAATTTATGGAAACACCCCACTAGTAAGACTTAATCGCATGATGGATGGGGCCGCGGCTACCGTTTATGCAAAGTTAGAGTTCTACAACCCAACCAGCACAGTAAAAGATCGACTTGCAATTGCGATGGTTGATGCTGCCGAAAAGAGCGGTGCGCTAAAGCCAGGCGGCACAATTGTTGAGGCGACATCCGGCAATACCGGAATAGCGTTAGCAATGGTCGGTGCAGCCCGTGGCTACAAAACCATTTTGACGATGCCAGATTCAATGTCGAAAGAGCGACGTACCTTATTAAAAGCTTTCGGCGCGGAGTTGGTTTTAACGCCAGCAAAAGATGGAATGCGCGGTGCGGTCGCCAAATCGGAAGAACTTGGCGCAAGCGGCGCAGTATTGGTAAGACAATTTGAGAACGAATCTGGTCCGGAGATTCACCGAAAAACAACGGGCACTGAAATTTGGCGCGACCTTGATGGCAAGGTAGATGCGGTCGTTGCGGGAATTGGAACTGGCGGCACGATAACTGGGGTTGGCCAATATCTACGGGAGAAAAATCCAGATATCAAAATATTCGCAGTCGAACCATTTGCTTCGCCAATTTTAAATGGTGGCGCACCTGGCGGGCATCCGATTCAAGGAATTGGGCCGAACTTCATTCCGCAAGTATTAGATACCAAAATTTACAACGAAGTCTTAGATGTAACTGCAGATGATGCCGTGAAATATGCGCGCCGCGCTGCAACCGAAGAAGGAATTTTAGCTGGCATATCTTCGGGGGCTGCGCTTTGGGCAACATCTGAAATAGCAAAACGTCCAGAATTTTCCGGTAAAACTATTGTGGTAATAATTCCATCATTTGGCGAGCGATATCTTTCAACAATTCTTTATCAAGATTTAATGGATGCGTAATGAGATTTCTAAAGAATATTATTGAAGATATTGATGTTGCGTTAACTCGCGACCCGGCAGCGCGTAATCGAATAGAAGTGGCGCTTGCATATCCCGGTGTGCATGCACTTTGGGCGCATCGCGTTTCACATTTTCTCTGGAACCACCGACTTAAATTAATCGCGCGCGTTCTATCTAATTGGTCAAGAAGTGCAACCGGAATTGAGATTCATCCTGGTGCAAAGATTGGGCGACGATTTTTTATTGATCACGGCATGGGCGTTGTAATCGGGGAGAGTGCCATCATCGGTGATGATGTAATGCTTTATCACGATGTAACGATCGGGGCCCGTGGTTATGATTTGGGTAAGCGCCACCCAACCTTGAAAAACGATGTAATTGTTGGAGCTGGCGCAAGAATCCTTGGCAATATAACGATCGGCGAACATGCGGTAATTAGCGCTAATTCGGTGATCTTGAAGGATGTAGTCGCTCGAAGCGAGCGGGATGCTTCCGAACTTTTCATGATTTAACATGGTTGTAACGCGGCTTTGGCAGTATGGCCGCCATGTCCCCAGCAGATAGCCAACTCCAGAAGCAAGAAGAGTTTGTAATTAGAACTCTGGAAGAACGAAATATTAGATTCGTCCGGCTTTGGTTTACCGATGTACTCGGTTTCTTGAAATCTGTTGCAATTGCGCCACCAGAGTTAGAGAATGCTTTTGCAGAGGGTATTGGATTTGATGGTTCTGCAATTGAAGGTTTTGCGCGAATTACTGAAGCGGATATGTTGGCAAAACCAGATTCTGCAACTTTCTCAATTCTGCCATGGCGAACTGAAGCACCTGGAGCAGCGCGAATGTTCTGCGATATTGCGATGCCAGATGGCACACCATCTCCAGCTGATCCTCGTAACGTACTTCGTCGGATCTTAAATAAAGCTGCGCAAATGGGTTACACCTGTTACACACATCCAGAAATTGAATTCTTCTTATTTAAATCTGCGCCAGTAAAAGGTCAGGCGCCAATTCCGGTTGATCAAGGCGGCTATTTTGATCACACACCTGCTGTAGTTGGTCATGATTTCCGACGTCAAGCAATTACATTATTAGAGGAGATGGGCATTTCCGTTGAATTTAGCCATCACGAAGGTGGGCCAGGGCAACAAGAAATTGATTTGCGCGATGCCGATGCGCTAACAACTGCAGATAACATCATGACTTTCCGTCATGTCATTAAAGAAGTTGCGCTAGATCAAGATTTCTATGCATCATTTATTCCAAAACCATTTACCGATCACCCTGGAAGTGGAATGCATACCCACGTCTCACTATTCCACGGCGAAGAGAATGCCTTTTACGATGCAAAAGCTGAATTCAACTTATCTAACGTTGGTCGCTCATTCATCGCAGGCATTTTGACTCATGCTGGCGAAATCACCGCCGTTACAAATCAATGGGTGAATTCTTATAAGCGATTACATGGTGGCGGCGAAGCGCCGGCTCTAGTTAATTGGGGTCCAAGTGATCGTGGTGCGTTAGTTCGGTTACCGATGTATAAACCTGGCAAAGAGAACTCAACTCGAATTGAATTTAGATCACCAGATTCAGCCTGCAATCCTTACCTTGCTTATGCCGTAATGATTGCCGCTGGCTTAAAAGGAATTGAGGGGAAGTACGAACTAAAAAGTTCTAGTGATTTAGTTTCGCTCCCAACTAATTTAAATGAAGCGATCAAGGCAATGGAGAAGAGTGAATTGGTTCGAGAAACTTTAGGGGAGCACGTTTTTGAGTATTTTCTCCGCAATAAGCGGGCCGAATGGGCCGAGTATCGCCGCCAAGTAAGTGCCTATGAACTCGACCGATATTTGCCAGTCCTCTAGTTAGAGCGTTTCTCCACAACCATTCTTGACACACATAATTGTGTGCCACATAATTATCCCATGTTTACATTAGCTATTTTTTGGTTATGGAGTACCTCTTCGCGAAATCAGCTCGTAAACATAAAATCGGTCGAGCTCATACACTTTTTGTCATTGCAAAAAATGCACCAGTTGAATTTGCGGCGCTTGCCGGCAAATCGCCTCGACTTTACTGGATTGGCCAAGATTCAAGAGGAGTTGAGCTGGAAATCATCGGTGTTCAACTCGAATCTCAAATATTAATTATTCATGTAATGCCCAGAAATTTTCGAAGAATTAAAAGGAGGAGAAGTAATGAAAAAGGCTAAGAAAAAAATAACTGCTCGATATATAGACTTAGATAAAGAAATAATTTTTGATAAAAGTGGCAGCAGAATTACAGAATCTCGAGCCAGAAGCATAAGTCAAGAGGTTCTAAATGAAGTGGTGGGCCGGCCCTCGCTCACTGGGGCAGGGAAGGAATCTCCTGAAATTAAGGCCAGAGTTCCGCTTAAGTTAAAGAAGAGTTTGTTGCTGGAGGCGAAACGGCAAGGTAAAACCAGCTCCGAGCTGATTCGAGAAGCGTTAGAGAAATTTTTGCGTAGCGCATAAATGCGCGATAACCTTTAGCCATGTTGCGCAGCGAGTTATTAATCGGATCCGTGCTACTTCGCGGACTCCTCCTTCGCTGCCGCGACGGGGCCAAATAACCGGTCCCTCGTCGCGGGGTTTGGCTACGCCGGTAATAAACCCAACCCGCGAATGGAGCAAGAAATGAATTTTCCGCCACAAAGTCCAAGCTCAATGCCAGTAAATCGTTATTCAAGTTTTATCCCGGTAGATCTAAAAGATCGTACTTGGCCAACAAAACAGATGAAGTACGCGCCGCAATGGTGTTCGGTTGATTTGCGCGATGGCAATCAAGCGTTAATTGATCCAATGGATGCCAGCCGTAAATTGGCGATGTTCACGCTGTTAGTGAAGATGGGTTACAAAGAGATTGAAGTTGGTTTTCCGTCAGCAAGTCAGACAGATTTTGATTTTGTACGAAAAATTATTGATGATGGTCTAATTCCCGATGATGTAACAATCCAAGTATTAACTCAAGCTCGTGAGCAATTAATTCGCCGTACCTATGAATCGATCAAAGGCGCTAAACAAGCGGTAGTTCATCTTTATAACTCAACTTCAACTTTGCAGCGCCGAGTAGTTTTCGGCCAAGATAAAGAAGGCATTAAGAAGATTGCAACTGATGGCGCAAAACTATGCCTTGAATTACGAAATACAGTTCCAGGAACTTTAGTTTCTTTCGAATACTCACCAGAATCTTTTACCGGTACCGAGTTAGATTTTGCGCTCGAAGTTTGCAATGCGGTAAACGATATTTGGCAACCAACCCCTGCTTGGAAATCAATTATAAATTTACCTGCGACCGTCGAAATGGCTACCCCAAATGTTTACGCAGATTCAATCGAATGGATGCATCGAAACCTTAAATACCGCGACAGCATCGTTTTGAGTTTACATCCACATAATGATCGAGGCACTGGTGTTGCAGCCGCTGAACTTGGTTATCTAGCTGGTGCAGATCGAATCGAAGGAACGTTATTTGGAAATGGTGAGCGGACCGGAAATGTCTGTTTAGTAACGCTAGGTTTGAATTTAATGAGCCACGGCATTGATCCAATGATTGATTTCGCTAATATTCCAGAGATTCGGAGAACTGTTGAATATTGCAACCAACTGCGCGTGCCAGAACGTCATCCATACGGTGGCGATTTAGTTTTCACTGCGTTCTCCGGATCGCACCAAGATGCAATTAAAAAAGGTTTGGAACATTTAGAAGTTGATGCCGCTAAGGCTGGCAAAAAGATTGATGAATTTATTTGGGCGGTGCCATATTTACCAATCGATCCAAAAGATATTGGCAGAACTTATGAAGCCGTTATTAGAGTTAACAGCCAATCTGGCAAAGGCGGCGTTGCATACGTAATGAAGAGTGAACATCAACTCGAATTGCCGCGTCGCTTGCAAATTGAATTTAGCCAAGTTATCCAAGCCAAGACCGACAACGAAGGTGGCGAAGTTCTAGCAGATGCGATGTGGAATATTTTCGTTGATGAATATTTGCCTAGCGATGATAATCGTTGGGGAAGATTTAGAATCCAATCACTAACTCAAACTTCTTCACCAGAAAAAGGTAATGAGCTAACTGTAAATATTTTAGATTCTGGAAAGCCGTTGACGTTAACTGGCCAAGGTAACGGTCCGATCTCAGCTTTCTGTCATTTAATGCAAGCGCACGGTGTAGATGTCCAAGTTGCGGATTACTATGAACATGCGATGTCTGCTGGTGGGGATGCCAACGCTGCTGCATATTTAGAGTGCACCATCAGCGGCGGCACCTATTGGGGAGTTGGGATCGACCCAAGCACCACAACGGCATCACTTAAAGCCGTTGTGTCGGCGGTAAATCGCGCACTTCGCTAGTTCTACTCGTTACGGTGTGCCCGTGGCGCTATATCGAGATCATGCGGTTATTTTGCGCACTCAAAAATTGGGTGAAGCTGATCGCATCATCACCTTATTCACTAAAGAGCATGGTCGGGTTCGCGCTGTCGCAAAAGGTGTGCGGCGCACAAAATCTAAATTTGGTGCTCGATTAGAGCCAGGAAGTCATATCGATATTCAGTTATATACTGGAAAAACTTTTGACATAGTTACCCAAGTTGAGAGTATCGAAAATTACGGCGATACCATTTCCCAGGATTATCAAAAGTGGACAATTGCCAACGCAATATTGGAAGCTGCGGAACGATTTACCAATAATGAGCATGAACCGGCGCTGCAACAATTTCTTTTAGTAATTGGGTCACTAAAAGCGTTAGCCCACGAATCACATGACGCGTCACTAATTCTTGATGCTTATCTACTGCGCTCGCTTTCAGTAGCAGGTTTTGCGCCATCAATGACAATATGTTCAAGATGTGAAGCACCTGGACCACATAAATATTTTTCATTAATTGGTGGCGGATCAGTATGTGTTGATTGCAAACCATCAGCATCGGCAACGCCAGCAGTTGAAACATTAGAATTAATGTCTGATTTATTAACTGGTGAATGGGAAGGCGCTGATAAAAGTGAACTCAGATACCGCCGTGAAGCGTCTGGCTTAATCGCTGCATATTTGCAATGGCATTTGGAGCGTGGCTTGCGAAGCCTGCCATTGGTTGAAAGAATTACTCCGTGAATCCGCCTAAGTTACCAAAATCTGCAATTCCAAATCATGTTGCGTTGGTTATGGATGGCAATGGGCGTTGGGCGAAAAAACGCGGCCTACCAAGAACTAAAGGGCATGAAGCCGGCGAATCCTCGTTATTTGATGTTGTGGAAGGTGCAATTCAAATCGGAGTTAAAGAGCTAAGTGCATATGCATTCTCTACCGAGAATTGGCGGAGATCGCCGGATGAAGTTAAATTCTTAATGGGATTCAATCGCGAAGTCATCCGGCGCCGCCGCGACCAGATGAATGATTTAGGTGTGCGAATTCGTTGGGTTGGGCGCCCGCAACGACTTTGGAAAAGTGTGATGAACGAGCTACTTGAAGCCGAGGAGCTCACAAAGAAAAATAAGGTCCTTACGCTAAATATGTGCGTTAATTACGGAGGACGAGCTGAAATTGCAGATGCTGCGCAAGCAATAGCTAAGGATGTGGCAAAACGGAAAATTAAACCTGAAGATGTAACTGAGAAATTATTTGCTAAATATTTAGATGAGCCGAAGATGTCAGATGTCGATCTCTTCTTAAGATCTTCCGGGGAGCAACGAACATCGAACTTCTTACCGTGGCAATCTGCTTATGCTGAGATGGTATTTATGGATGTTTTATGGCCAGATGTAACTAGAGCGACACTTTGGAAAGCGATTGAGATATATGCCGAACGTGAACGTAGGTTTGGTAAGGCTTGATCAGCATTTCTGACAGAGGCCAAATATTTCTGCAGTGTGGCCTACTTCGCGAAAACCGTGTTCTTCTGCCATCAGCTTCGCCCATTTTTCAATTGCGCCACCTTCTATCTCTACGGTATCTCCGCAATTTTTACAGACGAGGTGATGATGATGGGCATCTCCGCAGAGACGATAGATAGCCTCACCATCATCACGTCGCAAGACGTCGACGATCTTGTCGCTTAACAACGATTGCAACGAGCGATATACCGTTGTTAATCCAATGCTTTCGCCATCACGTTGCATAAGCTGATATACCTCTTGCGCACTGGCAAAGCCACCGGCACGTTCGAGAGTGGCTAACACTCTTGGATTAGATCGGCTCATTTATTCTTACTTAATACCTATATTTCCAACAATTAACCACATTGCTAATACGCCAACAATTGTTGAAGCCATAGTTAGTTTAGAAGCATGGCGCGCATGAGCCTCAGGCAAGATATGTGAAGTCGCTAAGTAGATAATGAATCCCGAAAACATGGCCAGATATATTGATAAGGCGTAATCACTAATAGTTAAATAGGAAGCAATTGCTGCGCCACTTATTCTCATCACAGCATCAAGACCTAATAGTGCGGTTGCGCGCTTAGTCCAGTTACCACTTTTAATTAAGAGCGAAACTGTATTAAGACCATCAGAAAAGGCATGCGATAAAATTGCGATGAAAACGGCGATCCCTAGAGCGTTGCTGACTTTGAATGCGAGTCCAATTGCAACGCCATCAAGAAATACATGCCCACCCATCGCCACCGCACCTAAAGTTCCGGCGATATTGCTGGAGTGGCTATGGTCATGTCCGTAATCAGATTCTGCGGGTTCGTGTGATCCGAATAATTGTTCAGCAAAATGCAGGAGGAGAAAACCGGCCACCAGCGCCAGGGCAACGACCGGAACATTACCGAAGGTGTCGCTGTTCATTTCAAATACTTCTGGAAGTAAATCGAATGCAACCAGCCCTAAAAGCAGACCAGCTGATAGCCCAAGAACTAAGTGCAAGCGATCTCTTGAGCGAATAGCGAGGGCCCCACCAGCGGTGGTAGCGATTACGGTGATTGCGGCTAAGACGATGGCGTTGTTCATGGATGGAAAGTACCACAAATGAAAATGATTGTCATTTCCATAATTACTTCGTGGCGGAGGCGGTAAAATTTCGCTCTGCGCCCAGTTACATCCAGTAATTGCGAAAGGTGCGCACCGCCGACAACCAGCCGGATGGAGAGCACCATGGCCCAAGATCGTTTAGAAGTAATTGTTAGCCTCGCGAAACGTCGCGGATTTGTTTATCCCTCATCTGAAATTTATGGTGGACTTCGCGCATCTTGGGATTACGGCCCGCTTGGTGTCGAATTAAAAAACAATGTAAAACGCCAATGGTGGAAATCAATGGTTACCGGGCGTGAAGATGTTGTCGGTTTAGATTCTTGCGTAATTTTGGCGAAAGAAGTTTGGGAAGCATCTGGACATGTAGAAACTTTTAGCGATCCACTAACTGAATGTACTGAATGCCATAAGCGTTATCGAGCAGATCATTTAGAAGAAGCCTATGAAGCTAAAAACAAGAAGAAGCCAGATTCACTTTCTGATATTAATTGCCCAAATTGTGGCAACAAAGGAAAATTCACAACACCGCGCCAATTTTCTGGGTTATTAAAAACATTCCTGGGACCGGTCGAAGATGAATCAGGTCTTGCTTATATGCGCCCAGAGACCGCGCAAGGAATTTTCATTAACTTTGAAAATGTTGCCACCACATCGAGAAAGAAACCACCTTTTGGAATTGGCCAAATTGGAAAGTCTTTTCGCAACGAAATTACTCCCGGAAACTTTATTTTCCGAACTCGAGAATTCGAACAGATGGAAATGGAATTTTTTGTCATACCCGGCACTGATGAAGAGTGGCACCAAAAGTGGATTGATACTCGTTTTGCTTGGTATGTTGATTTAGGTATTAATCCAGAACGGTTACGGTTATTTGAACATCCGAAAGAGAAGTTGTCACATTATTCAAAACGTACTGTAGATATTGAATATAAATTTGAATTTACTGGAACCGAATGGGGCGAACTAGAAGGCGTCGCTAATAGAACTGATTTTGATTTGAAAGCTCACTCAGAAAAATCTGGAAAAGATCTCTCTTGGTTTGACCAAGAGAAAAACGAGCGGTGGTTCCCGTTTGTTATCGAACCGGCGGCTGGTGTGGATCGATGCGCACTTACCTTCTTGATGGATGCCTATACCGAAGATGAAGCGCCAAATTCTAAAGGCGAGATGGAAAAACGCACAGTGTTAAAGCTGGATCACCGGTTAGCTCCAGTAAAGGTAGCGGTGTTGCCACTATCTAGAAATGCGGACTTATCGCCGAAGGCGCGCGATCTTGCTATCCAACTTCGAAAACATTGGAACGTTGATTTCGATGATGCCGGCGCTATTGGCCGAAGGTATCGTCGACAAGATGAAATTGGCACCCCATTTTGTATCACTATCGATTTTGAATCTTTAGAAGATAACGCAGTCACAATTCGAGAACGTGACACCATGAAACAAGATCGAATTTCAATCGATAAAGTTGAAGCTTGGTTAGCACCGCGCTTACTTGGTTGTTAATAAAATTTTGTTAACTAAAAAAATTGCACCGCTACATCTACCAATTACAAATGGTGGGTTTCCCGAAGGTGGCGTGACCATCAATCCGCCAGTTGTGCTAGCGCCGATGGCAGGCATTACAAATGCAGCATTTCGTATGCTCTGTCGCGAACAAGGAGCCGGGCTTTTTGTTTCCGAGATGATCACAGCTCGAGCATTAACCGAACGCAATGTTGAAACGCTTCGGATGATTGTGCCAGGCAAAGGCGAGAGTCCACGTTCGGTACAACTTTATTCAACTAAGCCACTTGATATTAAAAATGCGGTGCAAATGATTGGTGATGAAAATTTAGCTGATCACATTGATCTGAACTTTGGTTGTCCAGTACCAAAAGTTACCCGCAATGGCGGTGGCGCAGCACTTCCTTTTAAGCGGAATCTTTTTGCAGCGATTGTAGAAGCTGCAGTAAATACCGCAAAACCTTTTGGCATCCCAGTAACTGTAAAGATGCGAGTTGGGATTGATGACGAACATAAAACTTATTTAGAAGCAGGGCTGAGCGCTGCGCAAATCGGAGTTGTTTGGGTCGCCTTACATGCGCGAACCGCAGCGCAGTTTTATGAAGGAAAATCTGATTGGTCCACGATTACTCGATTGGTGGAACATCTAGCTCCTACGGGTGTTCCTGTTTTGGGAAATGGCGATATTTGGTCGGGAAATGATGGCTTAGCGATGATCGAAGAAACCGGTTGCGCCGGAATCGTGGTTGGGCGTGGTTGTTTAGGCCGACCTTGGTTATTTGCCGATTTAGTTCGGGCATTTAACGGTGAATCTGAGCGACCACTACCGAGTCTTTTTGAAGTTCGTGAAGTTCTATTCCGACATGCCGAATTACTAACCGAATATTTTGGTAGCGAAGATCGAGCATGCCGAGACTTACGGAAGCACACAGCTTGGTACTTAAAAGGTTTTAGAGTTGAAGGTGATTTACGAGCCCGGTTCGGAATGGTTTCTTCATTAGTTGAACTCCGTTACTTACTAGATCAACTAGTAGATGCTCCTTATCCAGAAGCAATTGGTGATGCGCCACGTGGTCGCACCAGCCGTTCTAGATCAGTTTCGTTACCGCAAGGTTGGCTAAACGATCCAGATGAGTTTGCTGAAGTTAGCGAAGTCAATGCTGGGTCGGGTGGCTAAATGTTTGGTTTTAAAATAATACGTAAATTGGTTTCATTTATCATTTTATTAATTTTAGTTGCATTACTTTGGCCACTTGGTCAAGTCTGGTACGCCGCACATAATCCAACTATTAGAAAAGCTGATGTCATTGTGGTATTGGGTGCTGCACAACTTGATGGTCGACCTGGTGAAGTTCTACAAGCCAGATTAGAACAAGCTAAACGAATTTATGATTTAGGTTTAGCCCCAAAAATAATTACCGTTGGTTCTGGCGCTCCTGGCGATAGAACGACTGAAGCTGCGTCGAGTAAGAATTGGTTAATTAGCCACGGAGTTCCAAGGAAAGCTATTTCTGCGCTTGCGATTGGTCGCGACACTTATGCAAGCACAATTAGCTTTACCGATGAAATGAAAGCTCGAATGAAACTCGATGCCATTATTGTTACGGATCCATACCACTGTTACCGAGCGATGACGATGGCTAATGATCAAGGAATTGTTAGTACATGTTCGCCCGCAACTACTGGCCCATCATCGATAAAAAACGCTGGATATCGCTATTTGATTCGCGAAACTGGCGCGTATTTAGCCTATATAACGCTAGGTCGCCGCGGCATTCATATCAGCGACCGAAATCAATAGGCTAACGACTATGGTGCTGCGACCCGCGATTGAACATTCTGCTTACGATGCAGATGCCCGCGAAAGATTTCTTGATGAACCAGCAAAGCGTCCAGGGCGTACTGAATTTTCGCGCGACCGCGCTCGAATTATTCACTCGTTTGCGTTACGAAGACTTGCCGCAAAAACCCAAGTAGCAGTTCCATGGGCAAGTGATTTTCCGAGAACTCGACTCTCGCATTCTTTAGAGTGCGCGCAAGTCGGACGCGAACTTGGCGCAGCACTTGGCGCAGATCCAGATTTGATGGAAGGCGCGTGTTTAGCACACGACATCGGCCATCCACCATTTGGTCATAACGGGGAAGATGCCCTTGCTGAGATTGCAACAAGTTGTGGCGGTTTTGAAGGAAACGCACAGAGTTTTAGATTGCTAACTCGAATCGAAGCAAAAACTGTAGATGAAGCTGGGATTTCGGTTGGTTTAAATCTAACACGTGCATCATTAGATGCCGCAACTAAATATCCATGGAGCAATTTAGAAAATTCTAAAAAATTTGGGGTTTACCAAGACGATCTGCCTATTTTTAATTGGATGCGGGAAGGTGCGCCAACCAGATACACCAGCATGGAAGCACAAATTATGGATTGGTCAGATGACGTTGCCTATTCCGTGCACGATCTCGAAGATGGGCTAGTCACCGGTCAAGTGGTGATAGAAAAAATCGAGAGCAATTTGTCAGAACTTTTTAAAGTAGCGCAAGAAAGTTATCTCGCTGATATCACAACCTCTGAAGCGGAAAGTGCGATGGAATCGTTAAGGAGCCTTTCTTGTTGGCCAACAAGTTTCGATAGGAGCCATCGACATCTTGCGCGATTGAAAGATTTAACCAGCCAACTAGTTGGCCGCTATGCGCTGGCCGCTGAACGCGAAACCCGTGCGAAGTATGGTGTTACCGATTTAGTTAGATATAACGCCGATTTAGTAGTGCCACGCCCACATCGCGTGGAAGTAGCGCTACTGAAATCAATTGCGGGCTATTACATTATTCAAGCTGAAGATTCGCAAGACCGTTATGCAAAACAACGAACCACAATTCACCGACTTGTGGAAGCGGTTAGGGCAGGTGCGCCTGGCACTTTGGAGAGTTTCTTTTTACAAGAATGGGAGCGCGCAAGCGACGAAAGTGAAAAATTGCGGGTTGTGATTGACCAAGTAGCTTCGCTTACTGATATGGGCGCATATTTACTGCACGATAAATTGACCAAAGTAGGATAAGCGCTATGTCCGGTCGAATTCGAGATGAAGATGTTTCATATGTTCGCGACCGTTCTCCGATAGATGAAGTTGTTGGTGAATATGTTCAACTTAAAAACGCGGGTGGTGGTCAAAAAAAGGGGCTCTGCCCATTCCACGATGAGAAATCACCGTCATTTCATGTAACCCCAAGCAAAGGCTATTTCCATTGTTTTGGGTGCCAGATTGGTGGCGATGTCATCGCCTTTATAATGAAAATGGAACATTTAACTTTTACCGAAACTATAGAACGATTAGCAGAACGAATTGGCTACCAATTAACTTTTGATCAATCTTCTGGGACTAGAGCTCCGGCGGGACAACGCTCTCGACTAGTTGCAGCAAATTTAGCAGCATCTATTTTTTATCAAGAGCAACTGCAATTGCCAACTGCTGCACATGGTCGTGATTTTTTACAAAAACGTGGTTTTGATAGAGAAGCTGCCGCAAGTTTTGGCGTCGGATTTGCCCCTGATGAATGGGATGCTTTAACAAAATATTTATTAGGAAAAAGTTTCAGTAATGAAGAGATTATGCTGGCTGGACTTTCAAAAGATGGTACCCGAGGTCCAATAGACCGGTTTAGAAATCGATTAACTTGGCCGATTCGAGATCTCTCCGGTGATGTAGTTGGCTTCGGTGCCCGGAAATTAGCAACCGATGAAGCTGACCAAGGTCCAAAATATTTAAATACGCCAGAGACTCCGATTTACAAGAAATCGCAAGTTTTATACGGGCTGGATGTAGCGAAGAAAGAGATTGCCAAGAAACGTCAAGCGGTAATTGTTGAGGGATACACCGATGTAATGGCGGCACATTTGGCAGGGATTACAACAGCGGTTGCAACATGCGGAACTGCATTTGGTGATGACCACATCCGAATTCTTCGTCGGTTATTGATGGATGATGATGCATTCCGAGGTGAAGTTATTTTTACATTTGATGGCGATGCGGCTGGACAGAAAGCCGCGCTTCGAGCTTTTACTGATGATCAGAAATTTGTAGCGCAAACTTTTGTGGCGGTAGAGCCAAATGGCAAAGATCCATGCGAACTTCGCCAAGATTCTGGCGATGCCGCAGTTCGAGATTTAATTGCGCGTCGAGTTCCACTATTTGAGTTTGCGATTAAGAGTGCGATAGCACAATACGATTTAGCAACACCAGAAGGTCGAGTGAGTGCGCTAAATGTTGCGGCCCCATTAATAGGAAAAATTCGCGATACTTCACTTCGTCCAGAGTACGCCCGTTCACTTGCTGGCTGGCTTGGCATGGAAGTTGAGATTGTAAGTACTGCAGTTAAACGCGGTATTTCAAATGTTGCTCGCACTGAAAACATTGAAGTGGAAAATGCGCAAGCTTGGCGACCAGACCCATCGGAGCCTCGCCTAATTTTGGAACGTGAAGTATTAAAAGCACGGTTACAAATGCCGGCGTTATGTCGCGGCTGGAAAGATATTGAAGGCAGTGCATTTACTCATCCTGCATATCAAAAATTACGAGACTTTATTTTGACCCAACCCGAATATGAATCGGTTTCAATTGATCGCGCCGAATCCGAAGATTTGCGTTCATTTATAACGGAGTTAACTGTCGAACCAATTAGAACTGATGGCGAAGTTTCAGATCGTTATGTGTCCAGCATTATTGCAAGGTTGAGAGAGGTTGCGATTAGTCGTGCAATTGCTGAAATTAAATCTACCCTGCAACGAATTAACCCAGTTGAAAATGAGGCTGAATACAATCGAATATTTGGCGATTTAGTAGCGATGGAGACCACTCGCAGAACCCAGCATGAGTTGGGTTTAGGTGAGATTTAGAGCCTTTCTGATTTTCAGATAGAGTTCGCACTTAGCAATCCCTGATAGCTCAATTGGCAGAGCAGCCGGCTGTTAACCGGCAGGTTCTTGGTTCGAGTCCAAGTCAGGGAGCCATTTCGCAAATTAATGTGAATAATGGAGCCATGTTTACTGCAATCCAAAGATCTTGGCGGATTCACTCACTTCCAATTTCAATACTTCGCCTTTGGCTTGGAGTCACTTGGATTTATGCGGGTTGGCATAAAGCCACTGATCCGGGCTTCTTAACTAAAGGCGCGAACGGGTATATCGGATCACAACTTGCACGAATTCCAAAATCATCGCCACTTAATTTCGCACTTAATAAATTAGTTGAAAATGCAGATCTAATGGGATTAGTTGCAATGATTTCTGAGTTTGCAATTGGATTAGCAACACTTTCTGGTTTTATGTTGGTTTATGCCGCACTTGGTGGATTAATTATGTCGTTAACACTTTGGTTAACGCTTTCTTGGACGGTATCTCCATATTTTCTAGGTAGCAATAGCGCATATGTAATTATGTGGGCAGTTTTGCTTGGCTCTATTTTCAGGAAATCTGGCAGGTTACGTTTACCTAATTTTTCTGATCGCCGGGAAGTTTTAACTCTTGCACTTTTAGGTGGGCTTTCGATAATTGGGGTTATTGCTGGAAAGAATTTCAAACGTGGACCTAAAAAATTATCGAGTGCTGGTTCTTCAAATGCAATCGCTAAAGTTAGTGATATTGCAATCGGAACCTCAATAAACATTGTCGATACCTTTGGCGCACCGGCCATTATTTTTCGCACAAAATCTGGGGTTTATGCTTATTCTGCCGTTTGTACCCACCAAGGTTGCACTGTTGAGTTCGATAAAAATAGTAAACATTTAATTTGCCCTTGCCATGGCGCAGAGTATGATCCTGCAAACAGCGCAAAAGTTCTTGCTGGCCCAACAACCACACCATTGCCAAAAGTTAAGATTTCAGTAAAAGGTGATGAGATATTTCTAGTTTAAGTAAATATCCTTTACACTTCTGACATGGCAATCTTCCGAGTTCAGATTTCGTTACCAGATCGTCCTGGCTCATTAGGAGCAGTTGCTTCGGCAATTGGGTTTGCTGGTGGCGATATTCGGGGACTTGTAGTTCTTAGAAGTGAAGATGGGCGTGGCATAGATGACATCACAATTGCGATCCCTGGCAGTGATTCAACTGATTTATTAAATGTATTAAATGCAATTGGCGGAGTAGAAGTACTCTCAATCAATCCAGTTAGTTAATTAAGCTAGCGCCATCGCTTGGTAGCGAAGTAAAAAATCGAGGCGGTTTATAGTCTGCATTTGCAAAAGCTTGTTCGACTGCAATTGAAATTTTTCCGGTCTCTGCTCGATTAATCAAGGCGATCACACTGCCACCAAAACCACCACCAACCATCCGCGCGCCAAGCGCACCGTTTGCATTTGCGGTATTCACAACTAAATCTGATTCTGGACATGAAACCGTGTAATCATCTCGGAGCGAACGGTGAGATTCATTTAAAATCTTACCGACTGCTCGGTAATCCGATTCTTGCAATTTTGTTACCGTTTCTAAAACTCTTGCAATTTCAGTAACTGCATGGCGCGCCCGCATAAATTCTGAATCAGTTAAATTCTTTTGATTATTTTCAAGAAGTGCAGCAGAGAGTTGCCGCATTGATGCCACCCCAATCTTGGCTGCTGCGCTCTCACATGAGGCTCGTCGTTCTGCATATCCACCATCGACAAGTGCGTGATGCACTCCGGTATCAATAATTAGAAGTTGCAGATCTGCTCTAGTTAAATCTAGTGGAACTAGCGTGGTGCTTAAATCACTACAGTCAATCAATAGCGCAAAACCAGACTTTCCCATCAATGAAATAGATTGATCCATAATCCCGCAGGGGACGCCTACATAATCATTCTCAGCTTTTTGGGTTAACAACGCTAGCTCTT
>CANLJW010000019.1:0-19489 GCA_947491605.1 Actinomycetota bacterium
ACTAACTTGCCAAAGATCGAACTTAAGAACCCAATCCAAGGTGCGGGTCTTACTGCGCCCGGTGTTGTAATTCTGCAATTCGTCTTTATTGGATTTTGGGCAATGGTAGAAATCTTCTTCCGTTCCAATGTTGGCGCACTTACTGGAATTGCTATCTGGCTTTCCTACTTCGGTGGCATCAAACTTGGTCGCCCGGGCACGCTCTATCCCGCAATTGTTAATCCTCCGATTGCATTTGCTGCTGCTATTTTCTTTCTGATGCCAACCGTCGGTGGCTCTTCACTTCGAATTTCTAGAATCGGCGTTGATCTAGTTACCGGTTTAGCTAGTGTGGCGCCGTTTCTAATTACTGGCGCGTTAGTTGGTTGGGGGTTTTACATTACAAAGAAGCGGCAAAGCTCACTTACCAGCGCTGCGTAAGTCTTTTCTAAGCTCAGGTGGAATCGCAAAAAGTAAGTGCTCTTCCATTGCGGTTACCGTCTCAACATCGCCATAACCTCGATTTTTCAAATCGTTTAATAAATCTGTTACCAAAATTTCTGGGACGGATGCGCCGCTAGTTACGCCGATGGTTTCCACGCCTTCAAACCATTCATCTTTTACTTCAGCTGCATAATCAATTAAGTACGAAGCTTTAGCGCCATATTCAAGGGCAACTTCAACTAGGCGAACCGAATTAGAAGAATTAGCAGATCCAACTACAAGTACTAAATCCGACTCTGCAGCAATCTGCTTTATTGCTACTTGGCGATTTTGGGTTGCATAACAGATGTCATCACTTGGCGGATCCATCAAATTAGGAAAGCGATTTTTCAAGATTGCGACCGTTTCTAAAGTCTCATCAACGCTTAAGGTAGTTTGGGAAAGCCAAGCTACTTTTTTATTTGGATCAATCGCAACGGTGCGAGCACCTTCTAGGCCATCAACTATTTGCATATGGTCTGGGGCTTCACCAGCTGTACCTTCGACCTCTTCATGGCCAGCATGACCGATTAAGAGAATCTGTAAATCTTCCGCAGCAAAGCGCTTAGCTTCGTGGTGAACTTTGGTAACTAGCGGACAAGTTGCATCGATAGTTTTTAAATTGCGAGTTGCAGCTTCCTCGTGCACTTTAGGCGAAACACCGTGTGCCGAAAAGACCACAATCGCACCTTCTGGAACTTCATTAGTTTCATCAACAAATATTGCGCCGCGCTTTTCCAAAGTTTCAACGACATGCTTGTTATGAACAATCTGTTTGCGGACATAAACCGGTGCGCCATATAGATCGAGCGCTTTCTCGACGGTAATAACGGCGCGATCAACGCCTGCGCAATATCCACGTGGCGCTGCTAAAAGAACCCGTTTTGCCATGTGTGCATCCTAATAGAATCACGCCATGTCTGACGCTCCAGAAATCAAGCCGGTATCGGTTCGCTATGTAACCGAGCGGATTGGGCAGATTATTGATGATCTGCCAGAGCTCTGGATAGAGGGCGAATTATCTGAGATAAATGTACGGCCGGGCTCGCCCACTATTTTTATGCGGTTGCGCGATACCAGCGCAGATATGAGCATTTCGATTAAATGTTTTAAGAATGTTTTTGATTCGGTTGCACCGCTAGAACAGAACGCGCGCATTGTGATTCGATCTAAACCGCAATGGTGGAGCAAGAACGGTTCACTTGCATTCCAAGTAAATGAACTTCGTAAAGTTGGCGAAGGTGAGTTGCTTGCTCGACTTGAAGCGTTGAAAAATAAGTTGGCTCTTGAAGGTTTATTTGATGAATCACGAAAACTTCCACTCCCGTTTCTGCCAAATAAAGTTGGTCTGATCTGCGGCCGAAATAGCGATGCTGGAAAAGATGTGGTCGAAAATGCAAAACGTCGATGGCCCTCGGTCCAATTTGAAATTCGCGAAGTCGCGGTAGCAAGCGCGGCAGCGGTTAGCGAAGTTTCGGAAGCGCTCTTGGAATTAGATGCTGATCCAAACGTGGATGTAATCATCATTACTCGCGGCGGCGGAAACTTTGAAGATTTACTGCCATTTTCAGATGAATCCCTACTTCGCTTAGTTGCTAATGCAAAAACTCCAATCGTTAGCGCGATCGGTCACGAGAAAGATTCACCGCTCCTAGATTTAGTAGCTGATTGGCGCGCTTCGACTCCTACCGATGCCGGTAAAAAAGTTGTGCCGGATATGAATGAGGAGCTAACTAAAATTTCAAACTTGCGCGATCGCGCAGATCGTCGAATAAATGATTTAGTAGTGCTGGAAATGACGAAAATCGCTGGCTTAATGCAACGTCCGGTGATGCGAGAGCCAATGATTATGGTTACCTCCCGGGAAGAGATCATTAAGGGAATTCGGATTCGTGGGTGGCGCAGTATGGATAGCGCGATTTCACATGCGAAATCAGAGATCAAGCAAATCGCGGCTCGAGTTCGAACGCTCTCTCCCCAAGCAACTTTGGATCGTGGTTACGCAGTTGTGCAAAAACCTGATGGTTCCATCGTTCGAGCTGCCAAAGATTTAGCAAAAGGTGATGGGCTAGAACTAAGGCTCGCTGATGGTGTGGCATTGGCTACAGCTACAGGCGAGAGTAAGAAATAGTTATTAACCGCGCAAGATTAAAGGAGTAGATTACGAACATGGCCGCTGCAAAATTGTCATATGAAGAGGCTCGGGATGAGCTCACAAAAGTTGTTTCGACCCTTGAAGCTGGTGGCGCTGGATTAGAAGACTCGCTAAAGCTCTGGGAACGCGGCGAAGAGTTAGCGTTGATCTGTCAAGAATGGCTCGATGGCGCACGGAAGAAATTGGAAGCGGCGAAACCAGCGGAAGATAAGTAAATGCCAGAATTTAGTTATGAAGAGTTATTACCGGTTGGGCCGGATACCACAAAGTATCGATTGGTTTCAAAAGAAGGTATCTCAACTTTTACTGCAGATGGTCGTGAATTCTTAAAAGTTTCCGCCGATGCAATCTCAAAATTAACTGAAGCGGCAATTCACGATATTTCACATTACTTGCGCGGTGAGCATCTACAGCAGCTCGCCGATATCTTGAAAGATCCAGAGAGCTCACCGAATGATCGATTTGTAGCGTTAGATCTATTAAAAAACGCCAATATCGCTGCCGGTGGAATCTTGCCGATGTGCCAAGACACTGGGACTGCAATCGTGATGGGCAAAAAAGGCCAACATGTATTGACCGAGAGTCGTGATGAGGCGAGCATTTCGCGCGGGGTTTATGACGCATTCACCAAGTTAAACCTCCGTTATTCCCAACTTGCTGCAGTCACAACTTGGGAAGAGAAGAACACTGGAAATAATTTGCCTGCCCAAGTTGAGATTTACTCCGATAGCGAGCATCCAGATGAGTACAACTTCCTCTTCATCGCAAAAGGTGGCGGTAGCGCAAATAAATCTTTCCTCTATCAAGAGAGTAAAGTGGTTTTAAATCCAACTTCATTTATGAATTGGTTGGATGAGAAACTTCGATCTATCGGGACTGCGGCTTGCCCGCCTTACCACCTAGCAATTGTCATTGGCGGAACTAGCGCCGAGTTCACAGTTAAAACTGCAAAGTTGGCGAGTACTAAATATTTGGATTCACTTCCAACAACAGGTGATGCTAAAACTGGTCGCGCATTCCGAGATCTTGAACTTGAAGCGCAAGTTCACAAATTGACCCAAAGTTTAGGAATCGGTGCTCAATTCGGCGGTAAATATTTCTGCCACGATGTGCGCGTAATTCGATTACCTCGCCATGGTGCATCGCTCCCAATATCGATAGCGGTTTCATGTTCTGCAGACCGCCAAGCAAAAGCGAAGATAACTAAGGATGGAATCTTCTTAGAACAACTCGAGCAAGACCCAGCCCACTTCTTGCCCGAAACTACCGATGAGCACCTAGATGAGAACGTTGTGGCAATTGATTTAAATAAGCCGATGGCTGAGATTTTGCAGACCCTGGCGAAAAGCCCAATAAAGACGCGGCTTTCGCTCACTGGCACATTGGTTGTGGCTCGGGATTTAGCCCATGCAAAAATTAAAGAGTTAATTGATTCGGGAAAACCGTTGCCAGAGTATTTAAAGAAGTACGCGGTTTATTACGCGGGCCCAGCGAAAACCCCAGTGGGATATGCCTCTGGTTCTTTTGGACCAACTACTGCTGGTCGAATGGATTCCTATGTTGAGCAATTCCAAGCCCTCGGTGGCTCGATGGTGATGTTGGCAAAAGGAAATCGTTCGAAAGCCGTTACCGATGCATGTAAGAAAAATGGCGGCTTCTATCTCGGATCAGTTGGTGGCCCGGCAGCACGCTTAGCCCAAGATTGCATCAAGAAAGTTGAAGTTTTAGATTTCAAGGAGCTCGACATGGAAGCGGTCTGGAAGATTGAAGTTGAAAATTTCCCGGCCTTTATCGTGGTTGATGACAAAGGTAATGACTTCTTTGCTGAAACAAGTAAGCCAATCTCGATCGGCAAGCGCCCTTAAAGTAATCTGGGTTTAGTAGTAACGCGACCTTTGGAATTTTGCATAGGCTTTGCATGGGGTGTCATATCTAGCTTCGATATAGCGGAGCCCCCATTGAATCTGGGTTAGCGGGTTAGTCCGCCAATCGGTGGCGATAATCTCCATCTTGGTTGCGGGCAAAGCTTGCGCAATTCCATGCGCCCCGCTCTTCGGGTTTCGAGCTTTATAGTTCCAATGGCTCTCTCTTGTCCAAAGTTTATTTAAACAGGAGTACTGCTTATCGCCCCAGCTGTAATTAGCGAGCGCGTAAGACTTTGCATATTTCTTGGCACCTAGCGGATTGCGAGCAGCTTCGAGCTGGCCAGAAAGTTTGGAAACGAGGGCTATTTCAAAGGCGTTCACCATCACGCTTGGATCAAATTCAACTAGCGCGGTCGATCCGGTCCCAACCTGAAGGTCGGTGGTATGGGTCGGGGCGGTGCTCTTGAGGTCTACCGTGAGTTCAATAATTACCGACATTGGACCTTGGGAATAGGTTGGCTCCATGATCGCCAGCGAAAGGGTCGCGAAGGCGGCAACGGTGACTGCCCGTCGGTGCGCTCTTGAAATTCGCATCGCTATCGCTTCCTCTCAACTGCTCGTTTCCGCCAACGCCGTAAACCTCAATTAAGAGGTTTTAGCTAACGGGGATGTCGTTAGGGTGGCAAAGGGGGTGAGCCTCCGCAAATCTAAACGAGCGCGTGGCGCGATTTTTATCGAAAAGCGAAAACTGTGGATATATATAACTGCAGGTCAGACTGGGGAAAGTCCGTTATACCCGTTTTGTGAATGAGAGATATACCACCGGTCGAAATGTCCGATTTATCACTTATTAAAGGATCGGTTCTTCCAACATTTCAGTAACTAAAGCTGCGATTTGAGAGCGCTCGCTTCGGGTCAAGGTGATGTGGGCAAAGAGCGGATGGCCTTTTAGAGATTCCACAACCGCGACTACGCCATCATGGCGACCGACCCGAAGGTTGTCGCGTTGCGCGACATCGTGGGTCAGGATTACTCGGGAACCTTGGCCGATTCGAGAGAGCACGGTTAGTAAGACTCCCCGTTCTAGCGATTGGGCTTCATCCACGATTACAAAGGAGTCATGAAGTGATCGGCCACGAATATGGGTCAACGGTAAAACCTCGATTAGACCGCGGGCCAGAATTTCTTCAATTACTTGGGCGCTAACCAAGGCCCCCAAAGTGTCAAAAACTGCTTGCGCCCAGGGCGACATCTTCTCGCCTTCCGAACCTGGCAAGTAACCCAACTCTTGGCCGCCGACTGGGTAGAGCGGTCGGAAGACAATTACCTTTTTATGAAGTCGTTTCTCCATTACCGCTTCAAGTCCAGCACAGAGCGCGAGCGCAGATTTTCCAGTTCCGGCCCGACCGCCGAGGGAGACGATCCCAATATCGTTATCAAGTAGTAGATCAAGGGCAACCCGCTGTTCCGCGCTTCGCCCATGTAGTCCAAAAGCGCTCCGGTCGCCACGAACTAATTGCAACTTCTTATCTGGAGTTACCCGAACTAGCGCGCTACCTTTTTCAGAGTGCAACACAATTCCGGTATGGCATGGGTAATCCATCGCTAGCGAATCTGAAATCTTTTCATTTTCATAGAGCGCATCGATGGTGTTGCCACCAACAGTTGCGGCTTCCATCCCAGTCCAACCCGTGTTTGGGACTAATTCGGCGCGGTACTCCTCTGCCGAAATTCCCATTGATGAAGCTTTGACTCGTAGCGGTAGATCTTTTGTAACTAAAACTACTTCCCTACCATCGGCTGCTAAATTTCTAGCAACCGCCAGAATTCGGGTGTCATTGCTGCCATCGCGATAAAAGCCAGCTGGAAGTGATGATGTATCGGTATGGTTTAACTCAACTGAAAGCGTGCCACCTTCAACTGTAATTTCAAGTGGTTGATCTAACCGGCCATGGGAAATTCTTAAATCATCAAGTGCGCGAAGTGCTGATCTGGCAAAGTAGCCAAGCTCTGGATGATCCCGTTTCTGTTCAAGTTCACCGATCACCGCGATTGGAATAATCACTTCATGTTCAGCAAACCGGAAGAGCGCCGATGGATCGGCAAGTAAAACGCTAGTGTCAATTACATATGTTTTAAGCCCAGTTTTAGCTGATTTTTCGGGCATCGCTTTACCGGTTTTTGATCGATTATTACCAATCGTTTTTTCAGTTGTAATCGTTGGATCCATTTCTACGCAAAGAACGTTGAAAACGGCTTATGGGGTAAAAGGTAAATCCTGGGACCTTTCGGACATTGGCGACACGCGCCAATAGAAGGTAAATTCTAAATAACAAGTTGAGGGTTGGCTAAGCGCCTAACCGACGTTCCCGAAGCGAGTAGGAGCGAAGCGCCCGGAGGAAATCAACTTTACGGAAATCTGGCCAATAGGCTTCACAGAAATAAAACTCAGAATGAGCGCTTTGCCAAAGTAGAAAGCCGCCTAGGCGTTGCTCACCTGAAGTTCTAATTACCAACTCTGGATCGGGCTGTCCTGCGGTATATAAATATTGACTGACCTCTTCGACCGATATTTCATTTGCGATTTCAGCCGGACTTTTTCCAGCTTTGCCAGCTTCTATGATCAGCGACTTAACGGCATCGACAATTTCACGACGGCCGCCATAACCAATTGCCACATTTACGACAACACCTTTGATCCCGCGGCTCTTGGTGGCAACTGCCGCCAACCGATCTTGCAGTTCTTCCGGCAGAAGTTCGAGTGAGCCAACCGGGTGAATCTCCCAACGACCACGCCGACCTAACTCATCAACTGTTGATCCGATGATTTCGATTAAAGCTTTTAGCTCTTCGGCAGATCTCTTTAAATTGTCATTAGAAAGCAGCCATAAAGTTAAGACTTTTACATTGCTCTCTTCACACCAATCCAGAAGTTCAATAATTTTATCGGCGCCAGCTTTATGGCCGCGGCGCGAGGAGGTATCGCCATCAATCGATGGGTTAGCTTTTGCCCACCTTCGGTTGCCATCCAAAATTACCCCAACATGATGCGGGGTCTTTGCAAAATCAAGCGAGCGCGCCACCCGACGTTCATATAATGGGTAGAGCAACGATTTGATGCTGGATTTAAGAGCATTAGTCATAGGTTAGCTCTGGCGGCTCTCCCGAAGCGCTCGACGTTCTGCAATAAAAGATGCGACCGGCAAAGTGCCAGCCAGGATAAAGAAAATCATTTTCTTAATATCGTAGCGAGCTCGGACTGAGTAATGGATCGCAGTAAAAACATAGAAGGGATAGACATAACCATGCACGATTGGTATCCACTTTACGTTGCTCTCCCAATTTTCATTATTCAATATGTACACGATTGGGAGCTCAACAAACCATAAAAGTAGCGACATCACGCCTGCAAAAATCGCCATAAACCTAAATCGTTTTAGCACGCCACTCAATTTCTGCTCCTTAGATCGGTTTCACTATCTTCATTCTTCTTGAATTTTTGGTAGAACGGAAGAAAAACTACTACCCCAGCCATCAACCACCATATGACGACATACGAAATATGTTGCCAGTAATAGCCCGGCACCGTGGATCTAGCAGGTTCGGATGAAATCAACTTTAACCTGCTCTCAATCCCAGAAATTGCCTCCGTCTGCACAATCACAAAACCATCAAAGATGGGGAGGTTGGTCTTATCTGCGATTAGAGCGCTATCTAATCTGGATAAAACATTAACCTCATTGGTAAACACTGCTCGATCTTCATTTTGATGTGGCATTAACCGTCCCACAATTGCAACTGGTCCGCTCGGTAGTAGATTTCTTGGACCCGATGTTGCCGAAATTTCTCGAGCTACCAAAATCGCCCCGGTGTTTGGAATTTCAAAAATCCCTACTTCCCAACTTTCTCGATTATTCTCGCGGCCTTTCTGGTTTGGTGCAATAAAAGTTTTCCCATAACTTCCAGAAAATTTAACAATTCGGTTTGGGGCGGAGCCAGCTAACGCAACACTTGGCTTTGCGATTGCCAATAACGAAATTGCTGGTTTATCAATGACTGGTTTTTGTAGTTCTTGTAAATCTGCCGCGCGTTGTAATTGCCAAATTCCTAAGCCAATAAAAATTGTGATTAATAACAGAGCTACCGATAGCGTTGAAACCAATTTCCGGAACTTACTTAGATTCACTCTCGAAACCATTCGAATTATCTTCTGGGTTCACGCGCTTCTGCATTTTTTGATAACGGCGATAGAAACTCCAAAGTAGTAACGAGACCGCAACCATCAATACAAAAACCGTTATCGATCCGGCGGTTCCTGGGTTTACGGTTGCTTCATCCATGAAAGAATCATCCCATGTCAGGCAATAGTTCAACACCTACGGAAGCGACTGGGCATTGGCGCGAACGCTTTCCCAATCGCAATTTTTCCAGCGCTGAAATTGCGCATTTAAATCAGAGATATGGGAACGCACGCCAATTAAATTGGAAGGTTCCCGCAATCATTGCGTTAGCATTTGGCCTTCCGTGGTTAATTTGGTCCGCTACCCATCACTCACTGCCAGAAATTCGTTATACGTTAATTTCTTTTGAAAGCGATTCAACTTCCACAACCCCATCAATCGACATTACCTATGAAGTTGAGCGACGAAATCCAATGGTTCCAATTACTTGCACGCTAGTGGCTCGCGATATCGATAAGAACATCGTCGGTGAATTTGCCGATCAAATCCCAGCTACAACCACTTCGGTAATTACCCGCAAAACTCGGGTTCTGGCACGCTCAATTCCAGTTAATGCCGCAGTTATCAGATGTGCAACTACGTGAGTAATTAAGTACCGTACTCCCTTATGGCTACGACACCAGAGACCAATACTTGGTTGACCCAAGAAGCAGCGGATCGGTTATCCGCTGAATTGGCGTACCTGGAAAATGAAGGCCGCTCCGAAATCATTAAAAAGATAGAAGCAGCGCGCCAAGAAGGCGATTTGAAAGAGAACGGTGGCTATCACGCCGCTAAAGATGAACAAGGAAAAATCGAAGCCCGAATTCGCCAACTTAAACATATGTTGGAACATGCGCATATCGGGGAGCCGCCTGCTGGTGAATCTGGCGTGGTTGGTTTCGGTATGAAAGTCACGGTAGATATCGGCGGTGATCAGATGCAATTTCTCTTAGGTTCCCGCGAAATTAGCTCTGGCGATCTCGATGTTTATAGCGAAAAATCACCACTTGGGTCGGCAGTTATGGGCGTGAAAGTTGGCAAAACCGTCACCTACACCGCACCAAACGGCAAAGCCATTACGGTTGCGATTTTAGAAGCTGAGTTCTACGCCTAATTATTTAGTAACTTTATTTGTATATTTCCGAACGCTTAGCGGTACGAAAATAACCAAGATAATTACCATATAAATCAAGGACATGGTCAGCGGATTCTCGCTTGGGAATGAACCAGCGGTAGCGCCAAATTTATTCTCTACCCCAAATAGTTGGCGGCAAGCAGCAACCATTGTTGAAACTGGATTCCACTCGGCCACATATTGCAACGGTTTTGGCATCCCGGTGGTCGGAGCAAATGCATTTGATAAGAACGTCATCGGAAAGGTAACTAAGAAGCTCACATTCTGCACAACTCGCGCATCACGTGCTGCTAAGCCAGCAAAAATTCCAACCCACGAAAGTGCATATCCAAATGCAAGTAGGAATAAGAAAGCTAGCGAAATTTTTAAGATCCCAGATGTTGGTCGCCAGCCAACAAGATAACCAGCTAACCCCATTACGGCTAATACTAAAATGTTTAATAACCCATCACCCAGAGTTCGACCAAAAACTAGAGCAGAGCGCGCAATCGGAAGTGAACGGAACCGATCAATCAAACCTTTTTGCATATCTTCAGCTAGCCCAGAAGCGGTGGCCGCAAGCGTAAATGCAGTGGTCTGAACGAAAATTCCCGGCATTAAAAGTTGGACATAACCACCGGGTTGACCGGTCTCAATCGAGCCACCGAATACATATCTAAATAGCAGCACGAACATCACGGGTTGAATCGTTGAGAAAATTAATACCTCTGGAACTCGAGCAAGTTGCAATAATTGGCGCTTGGTAATTACGAGCGCATCAGTAAAAGCATGCATTAACGATTTCCACCCTTTCGCTTCTTCTTGCTATCAGTCGGTACTTCTTCGACTTCAGCTACGTGGCCGGTAAGTGCCATAAACACATCATCTAACGATGGTCGTTTAAGGGCCACATCTAGTGGATGAATTCCAGCGCCATCTAGCGCCCGCAGAACTTCAATTAACGCCCCCGCCCCCGTGGTTACTGGAGCTGAAATTTTGCGTAACGCTTCATCAAGGGATGCTTTCGTGCCGCTGATTTTTGCGACAATCGCCATAGTTTGCGCCACATGTGCTTGCTCGACCACAACTTCTAATCGTTCGCCGCCGACCTCACGCTTTAATTGATCGGAAGTCCCGCGCGCAATAACTTTCCCATGGTCGATAACAGCGATGTCATCGGCTAATTGATCGGCTTCATCTAAATATTGAGTAGTAAGCAATAGCGTTACGCCATCTTTTACTAACTCTTCAATAACACCCCACATCTCCAACCGACCGCGCGGATCTAATCCAGTTGTTGGTTCATCTAAAAATAAAACTTTTGGTTTCACAATTAATGACGCTGCTAAATCTAATCTCCGTCGCATGCCACCTGAATAGGTTTTGATCGGACGGCGTGCGCTTTCAGTTAAGGAAAATCTTTCTAACAATTCTTCAGCACGTTTAATCGATGCCGCTTTACCTAAATGATAAAGCCGACCGAACATTACTAAGTTGTCCCAACCAGTTAACGTTTCATCGACAGCCGCATATTGGCCAGATAGTCCAATAATTTCGCGTACTTTGTCGGGATGTTTAATTACATCAATGCCACCGACATTTGCGCTACCAGAATCAGGCGTTAGTAAGGTGGCAAGTATTCGAACTGTTGTGGTTTTACCCGCACCGTTTGGCCCTAAAACACCAAGGACGGTGCCTTCTTCCACATCAAGACTTAAACGATCAAGTGCGCGGATAGATCCTTTGTTATAAGTCTTAAGCAAATCCTGCGCAACAATGCTCTTCATTTAGATCACTTTCTACATAATCAATCGCTTCATGCGAAATTATAGTGGCTCGGGTAGTAGGCTAGTAGTTGAAAGTTCAAAGATTATTGCAAAGCCTATTTTGCCCGTATTGAGAGGTACCTATGTCTAAAGCGCCCGGTCCACTAACTCATAAAGAAATCATGGTAGTCCTGAGCGGACTTATGACTGGCATGTTACTTGCCGCTCTTGATCAGACCATCGTATCTACCGCGCTAAAGCGAATCGTAGAAGATTTCAGCGGACTTAACCATTATTCATGGGTTGTAACTGCATACCTTTTAACTTCAACTGCATCAACACCACTTTATGGAAAAATTTCCGATCTTTACGGTCGTCGACCGGTTTATCAATTTGCAATCGTTACATTCCTGATTGGGTCACTGCTCGCCGGAATGTCACAGAACATGACTCAACTAATCGCAACTCGTGCGCTGCAAGGTCTAGGCGCTGGCGGATTGATGGGTCTTACTTTCGTAATTATTGGTGACATCGTCTCACCGCGCGAACGCGGAAAGTATCAAGGTTATTTTGGCGCAGTCTGGGGTCTTGCATCAGTCGCCGGTCCATTGCTTGGTGGTTTCTTCTCAGATCACGGAACAATTCTTGGCATTACCGGATGGCGTTGGATTTTCTATATCAACATTCCATTTGGAATTCTTGCAATGGTGGTTACATCAATCGTGCTTCACATCCCTAAAGTTAAGCGCGAACATAAAATTGATTATTTAGGCGCACTTTTGATGGTTATCGGTGTAGTGACGCTCTTGCTGGGAGTTTCTGTTTATGGTCCGGAAAGCGGTTGGACCAATCCGAAAACTTTAATCTTGATTTTTGGTGGAGTTCTATTCTCGGTACTCTTCTTAATTTGGGAGGGAAAAGCTGTCGAGCCAATTTTGCCACTCTACCTCTTTAAAAACCACACATTCTCGTTAACTTCTGTACTTGGATTTATCGTCGGTGCTGGAATGTTTGGCGCAATCGTAATGTTGCCGCTCTATCTTCAAGTTATTCAGAGAAATAGTGCAACAGCTTCTGGTCTTAAATTGATTCCATTGATGCTAGGTATCGTCTCTATGACCATTACCAGCGGTAAATTAATTTCCTCTACTGGAAAATATAAAAAGTTTCCGGTTATTGGCACTGCATTAATGACAGTTGGTTTGTTACTGATGGTTCGCTTAGGTATTGATACACCTTTCTGGGAAGTTTCAATCTATGCAATCATTGTGGGTGCAGGATTAGGTCTATCAATGCAGACTCTTGTAATCGCGTTACAGAATGCAGTTGATTTCAAAGATTTAGGTATTGCTACAAGCTCAAACACTTTCTTTAGAAGTCTTGGTGGCGCATTTGGAACTGCAATCTTTGGCACAATTTTAAATAACCGGGTTTCTAATAACCTCGCAACTGGCTTCGCTGATTTAGCTACTACCAACCCAACTCTGATGGCTGGTATAGATAAAACTCAGATTGCTGGACTTACAAGTAACACAGCTGGTTTAGTGAATCTTCCAATCGAGGTACAGAACGTGGTACTAACCGGATTTAGCAACGCTTTCCATGTGGTTTTCCTATCTGCTGCGCCAATTATGTTAGTTGGATTCCTCTTCTCGTTATTTCTGAGAGAGAAACCGCTACAAAGTGGTGCGGATCATGCAACGGCCAAACATGAAGCAGCCGGAGAGGCGCTTGGCTAATTAAACGTTTTAAATCACCGTTTGCCGACCTACCTAAAGAAGTAGCGGTGGTTACTGCCGTTTCGTTTTTCGTTGCACTCGGTTTTGGCTTAATAATTCCGGCTATTCCAATCTTTGCTAAATCTTTTGGCGTCAGCAATGCCGCAATTGGGCTAGTAGTCTCAATGTTTGCAATTACTCGATTAGCTTCTGGCTTAATATCTGGAAAATTAGTAGATCGATTCGGCGAGCGTTTAACGCTTGGAAGTGGCTTATTTATGGTCGCATTCTTTGTATTTCTCTCTGGGTTAGCACAGAGTTACGAGCAATTACTCTTCTTACGTGCGGCCGGTGGATTAGGTTCGTCAATGTTTTCAGTTGCTTCCGGATCGCTAATCTTACGAGTTGCTAGCGATAGCCAACGCGCTCGCGCCCAATCGGTCTTCAATGGCGGTTTTTTAGTTGGCAGCATTGCTGGTCCAGCTTTCGGTGGCGCTTTGATTGCGTTCTCACCACGCGCACCATTCTTTATCTATGCGGTAACACTCTCAATCGCTGGTTCAATCGGTTTATTTTATTTACATGAAGCACGTTTCGGCACTAAAACCGAAAACGATGATTCGCAGCCAGCAACGAAAATGTTTGAAGCGCTTAAAATTCGACCATTCCGATATGCCTTGATTATGACTTTCTTATCAACCTGGGTTTTATTTGGGGTGCGCTCGTCAATACTTCCACTATTTGTAACTGAAGAATTGAATGGCACAACAACAATCGTTGGATTTGGTTTTACGTTAAGCGCACTTGCGCAAGGTTTAATTTTAATTCGCGCTGGCCGATTCTCTGATAATTCAGGTAGACGAGCTGCGTTGCTTATTGGTTTCACAATGATCTCAATTGGCTTGGGCTTTTTAATCTTTGCCACTACAACTTGGATGTTCTTGCTTTCAATGCTTTTCTTTGGCCTAGGTGGCGCATTTGGTGGCACCGGTGCAGCTTTAGTTGGAGATGTAATTAAAGGGCGTAGCGGAAAAGTTATTGCGGTATTTCAGATGGCTGGCGATGCGGGAATGATGGTCGGACCGATTTTGCTCGGCTATATCTCCGATATCTCTTCCTATCGCACCGCCTTTGCCACAACAGCTTTTGTTTTTTCAATTGCGATACTGCTTGCAGCTCGCTTACCTGAAACTAGAAATTTAGTCGCGCCGCAAGATCGAAATCAAGCGTAAAACTTCTAAATATAGCCAGACAATTGTGACCATCAAGCCAAAGCCTGCGATCCAAGATTGTTCGACTGGTGCGCCAGCTTGGATTCCTTTTTCAATCTGATCGAAATCCAGCACTAAGAAGAAACTTGCTAGCGCAACGCCGGCAATTGCAAGTAGTGGTCCAACGGAGCTAAGACCATAAAGTCCCATGCCATTACCTAAGTTAAAGAATGCGCCACCGATTAAACTTGCCACACCGAGAATTAAATATCCGATGACAGCACCAATAAGTGCGCGTTGGAATTTTGGGGTAGCCCGTACTCGGCCACTCTTATATGCAAATAGCACTCCAGTAAATGCGGCGAGCGTTGCTACTATTGCTTGCACCACAATCCCACTATAAATTTGATTGTAAATATGGCTAATTACGCCAAGTGCTAAACCTTGTAGCGCAGCATAAGCAATGATTAGTGGTGGGCGAACTGTTTTTCCAAATGAAATAACCATCGCAAGAATGAAGCCACCAAAGAAACCGAGCATTAACGCTCCGCTGCCAAGATTAGAAGTCCAAGCAACTGCGCCAACGGCGACTAATACTGCAAACAAAATTCCAGTACGAGTAATGACATCATCAATTGTCATCCGGCCAGTTCGCATTGAAGATGCGGCTGGTGCGTTAAATGTTTTCTCTAGTTGATCAGCAGAAACATCGTTAGCCGTAGTGGTGCCCATTGCGGCATAGCCGCGTTGGTTAAAAGCCCGTCCTAAAACAGGGTTTGAACTTTGCATTACTTCCCTTTCGGTTGGTGGAGCCCATATATTAAGGCTTTTTCCTGAGAGTGCCCTCGGTCGGGGTCGAACCGACACTTGGAGGATTTTAAGTCCTCTGCCTCTGCCATTGGGCTACGAGGGCGTACCTAACTGGGCAAATCTACCTGCTTTTTTTATCACAGAATCCAACTGCTTTTCCGTTAACTTCCCAGTGAATGTGTTTTGTTGGCTCGGGTGGTAACTAGCTATTACTAAGCGAGTGGCACCATCTTTTCCTTTGAATTTGAAGTTAGCGCCATGGCCGAATTTTGGTCTGGGTTTTGGCAACGTCTCGCCTATCGCGGTTAGCGCTGAAATGGCCGCACCCCAAGCAAAATTTCCGAGAACTAAAATTGATCTAAGGGTTGGAAAGAGTAATTCCATTTCGCGATGCAGCCAAGGCGCACAGATTGCTTTCTCTTCAGTACTTGGTTTGTTATCCGGCGGCGCACATCTGACTGCGCATGCGATCCGTGAAGTTGGAAGCTCCTGACCATCATTACGGTCAACACTAATTGCAATTTTTGCTAAACCATTTCGATAGAGGGAACCAAATAACCAATCACCAGAACGATCTCCGGTAAAGATTCGGCCGGTTCGGTTTGCGCCATGTGCTCCGGGTGCTAAGCCAACAATAAGAAGTGAAGCGTTTTCAGAACCAAATCCTGGGATTGGTTTCCCCCAATATTTTTCGGTTTCATAAGATTTGCGTTTGGTAATTGCAACTTCTTCGCGCCAATCCACCAGGCGTGGGCAAAGTTTGCAACTAGTGATTGCTTTATCTAATTCCGATAAAGATTTGATTTTCGTTGGATCTTTAGCCATTTTAACTAATCGACCACGCCATGCCATCGAGTATGTCGGATTCGGATGCCACGAATTCCTTAGCGCCGGTTGCAAGCATAATTCGAGAGAGTACTAAAGAGCCAGCTGCGATCACATCTACTCGGCCAGAATGCATGTAGCCAAGGTTTTCAATCTCACCTCGCTCCATTCCTTGGAAACGTTTTGCAACTGCTAAAGTTTTTTCTGCGCTAATTCGAGATAAATGAATTGCATAGCGATCGTAATTATCTAAATTTAAGGCTGCCGCAGCTACTGTGGTTGCAGTGCCAGCAACTGCGATTAAGGTCTTGGCCTCAGTGATTGGTACTGCTTTTGCCGCCATAGCAATTGCTTCGTCGATATCGCTGATGGCCTCGACAATTGAACCTGGGGTCGGTGGCGCTGATGTGAAATGTCGCTCGGACATTCGGACACATCCGATATTTACACTTTTAGCGAACTCTACTTTTTCGGTTCCATACACAAATTCGGTTGATCCGCCGCCGATATCTACAACTAAGAACGGGCCATCAGAAAGTGCAAGTTCCTTTGTTGCTCCGATAAATGAGAGCGCAGCTTCTTCTTCACCTGGAATTACTTCTGGTTTGATGCCAAGAATTGATTCAACTCCATCTATAAATAAATCGCGGTTGGTGGCGTCGCGGGTCGCGCTGGTGGCACAGAAGCGAATTTTCGTAGCGCCACGTTTTGAAATTTCAGCGCCGAATAGTTGCACAGCAGCGAGTGTCCGCTCGATTGCATCTGGATGAAATGATTTCGTTTTATCAACGCCTTGGCCAAGGCGGACAATCTCCATAGTGCGCGAAACTTCACGAAAATTTCCATTATCAATGTCAGCAATTAAAAGTCGAATTGAATTGGTGCCACAATCAATGGCTGCGACTCGAGTCATTTTGTGGCAACATCGATACAAGTGCCGTTAAGCCACCATTTAGGTAACTTTGCTAACGCTTCATCGCCAAGTGGATTAACGCCAGGTCCAGCTGCAAGTGAATGTGCAACTAAGGAGTGCAAACATTTAACGCGGTCGGGCATACCACCAGCCGAGATATTTTCTAACTCTGGAACTTCAATACCAAGCGCTGCGCGAGCTGCTAAATAATCTAGATGTGCTGCCGCATATTCTCCGGAAAGTTCGGGATCGCTCTCTAATCGAAGATTCATTTCTGCCATTAAACCGCTAGATTCTAAAGTAGAAATTGCGCCGGTAAGTTTTGGACAAGTTGCGTAGAAAAAAGTTGGAAATGGGGTGTCATCGCTTAGCCGAGGTGGCGTTTCAACCACATCTGGTGAACCGCACGCGCATCTATGTGCAATGCCGTGCACATCTCTTGGGGTGCGCTGTAGTTGGATCTCGATTGCCGTTAAATCGGTTTGGCTTGGTTTATCGCTCACGGATTTGTAGCTCCGACCGAAGTTATCGAAGAGATAACGCGGGCATACCAAGGGATTCCGATAGGGAATTTTTCACTTACCGGAGCTGCAGTATTTGCATCAGTTGATACTGATTGATTAGTGCCAATTACTATGTATTGGCGTTCGCCTGGCATCACAAAATGTAATCGTTCGCGAGCTTGTGATTTAACGTAATTGGGATCGCGCCAGAGTTGTAATTCCACTAGCGCATCACTTAATTTCTTCTGGTTATCTGCAACATCGGCTTGCAACGCGCTAATTTGGGCGCGCTGTGCAAAATAATGTCGGGTAGGTGGCGCTAGCGTTATTGCCATCGCAAATACAACCAAGAAGAGAACAAGTAAGCGCCCCGAAATTCCTTTTTCAGTCAGAAACGAGCCGAGAAGTAAATGCGGCCGTTTTAATCGTTGCTTCTTCATAACAAAAGGTTAATTCTTAATTAGAGAATCGCGGAAATGCGCCGCGCCCGTTGTAACGAGCACTTTCGCCAAGTTCCTCTTCGATGCGAAGTAATTGATTGTATTTAGCAACTCGCTCGCTACGAGCTGGTGCACCGGTTTTAATTTGGCCACATTCTGCTGCGACTGCTAAATCTGCAATTGTGGTGTCTTCGGTTTCACCAGATCGATGGCTCATCATGGTGCGATACCCAGCGCGATGCGCCATTGCAACCGCATCTAGCGTTTCGGTAAGAGTCCCGATTTGATTTACTTTCACTAAAAGCGCATTTGCGGTATCTGCGGCAATTCCACGCGCAAGTCGGAGTGGATTTGTCACAAATAAATCATCGCCAACTATCTGTACTCGACTACCGAGTTCCTTCGTAATATCGGCCCATCCATCCCAATCATCTTCAGATAGTGGATCTTCGATAGAAACTAGCGGATACGAATCAACTAAACCTTTGTAATAAGCAATCATTTCTGCCGCAGATAATTTCTTCCCTTCGAATGCGTATTTACCCTCGCTATGAAATTCGGTGGCGGCGATATCCATAGCTAGCGCAATATCTTTACCTGGCTTAAAGCCCGCTTTTTCAATAGCTTCTAAAATCAAATCTAGCGCTGCACGATTGCTATCTAGGTTTGGCGCAAAGCCACCTTCATCGCCAATGCTGGTTGCGAGGCCACGCTTTTTTAAAACAGCTTTTAGGTTGTGATAAATCTCAGCGCCCCAACGGAGTGACTCTTTAAATGTTGGCGCACCAATCGGTGCAATCATAAATTCTTGGATATCTACGTTGGTGTCAGCATGTGAACCACCGTTAAGAATATTCATCATTGGAACTGGCAACATCGATGCATTTGGGCCGCCGATGTAGCGGAAGAACGAGAGATCTGAACTTTCGGCGGCAGCTTTTGCAACCGCAAGCGATACACCAAGAATTGCATTTGCGCCAAGCCGAGATTTATTAGGGGTGCCATCTAAATCAATCATGATCTGATCGATTGCGCGTTGATCTTGCGCTTCTAAACCTTCAAGGTTTGGTCCAATTTCATCAATTACAAAGTTGACGGCTTTCACAACACCTTTACCCAGATAGCGAGCACCACCATCGCGAAGTTCTGCGGCTTCGAATGCGCCGGTAGATGCGCCGCTTGGGACTGCGGCTCGGGCGGTGGTGCCATCTTCTAAAATTACTTCTACTTCAACCGTTGGGTTTCCACGGGAATCCAGAATTTCTCTTGCGCCAATTATCTCTATTAATGCCACGTTAACCTCCCAATTTGAAGTCTGTGAGCTTGTAAATTATTTGCTAAGTCTACAGGGTCTTTCCGCTCGCTATTTTTTCCGCGTACTTCAGCGCGACTTTTCGGAGCGCTGCCTCTGGGTCAATTCCATTTTCAACTGCCCATGCTGTGAATGTAAAAAGTGCTTCCCCTAAATCACTTTCTAAATCTTT
>CANLJW010000020.1:0-18722 GCA_947491605.1 Actinomycetota bacterium
CTGAAGTCTAAAGGTATGACCAATGTTTGGCAAAAAAGTTCTTATTTACCAATCATTTACCGAGGATTGCCATTGCGGCATTGTGACCGCCGATACCACTTACACCGCCGCCGCGAACTGCACCAGCGCCACAAATAAAGATTTGTTTATCATCGGTCTCTACGCCCCAACGGTTTGCGCGCGTAATTTTAGCTGCTTCGCTAAATGGAAATTGCAAATCCATGTGAAAAATATTGCCGCCTGGCAATGAAACATCTTTCTCTAAATCTTGTGGTGATTTAACTTCAATGCATAACGCTCCGTTAGCGCTTACCGCTAAACATTCTTCAATTGGATCAAGTAGATATTGATTGAGTTGATAGAAAATTTGACTAAGCATCTTTGCTTTTACGCCTTCGTTATCGTGATCAAATAAAGATGCTGGCGTGTGAATCGCAAATAAAGTAAGGGTTTGATAGCCCGCCTTATTTAAATCATCGCTAAGAATGCTGCTATCGGTAAGAGTATGGCAATACATCTCTGCTGGAATAATATTTGGAATTTTTCCGGATTCAGCTTCTTGAAAAGCTTTTTCAAATTGAGCGTAGCTCTCATCGATGTGGAAAGTTCCAGCAAATGCTGCCTTTGGATCGGTACCACTTTTAAGCCTTGGTAGCTTCTTTAGTAACATATTAACTTTTAATTGTGAACCTTTTGTGTATTTCGGTGGCGTAATGCCAAGTATTTCTGCCAAGACTTGAGGTGCACAATTCGCTGCAATAAATTCGGTTGAAATTATCTCCTTGTTATTTACTTCAACTGTTTTAAGCAAACCTTCATTACCAATTTTTGTGACTTTAGAATCGGTGCGGATTTCAACGCCTAATTCCAGCGCTCTTGTAGTTAATTCCTTGACTAGAGCTCCCATGCCACCGCGCGGTACTTTCCATTCTCCGGTGCCATTACCGATTAAATGATAAAGAAAACAGATGTTAGCCATCAAATTATCGGCTGGGGTAAATGTTCCAATCAGGGCATCGGTCAAGACCACGCCTCTTACTAAGTCATCGTTAAATTCACGGCGAATCACCTCACCAAGTGGTCGTTCGATAAAGTCGTTCCAAGCTTGCGATAACCCGTTATCGATGGCTAATTGCTTCATTTCTGCTCGCGTTAAGAGCGGTGAAAGCATCGTAGGTGCAATTACTTGGGCTAATTTAAAGAGCTCATTATAAAAAGTATCCCATTTTTCATACTCTGCATTACTTCCAGTTAAATCAAAAAATGAATCTTTGCTTTCGTTATCTAGCTCTCTATTTACTAGCAATCCAATATCTTTAGCGCTTCGGGTTGTTGGCGTAAACGAAGAAACTTTTCGACTTATAGTTTCAAAATCTATAGCTAGATCTTTAAGGATTTGGTCTGGCAGTAAAGATACTAAGTATGAGTACCTCGAGAGATTTGCATCAAAATCCGGAAATGCTCGGACGCTGGTTGATGCGCCACCCAATTCAGATTTAGCTTCTAGAATCAAGGTTTTCTTATTAGATAAGGCTAAGTAGCAGGCTGCAACGAGTCCGTTATGACCGCCTCCGATAATTACAACGTCAAATTTCTCGTTCACCGCGAAAGGTTATACCGTAGGGGCTTGGTAAGTATAGAAATCTGAAAATATATAAGTGGGAGCAGAACAATGGCCGATTCGAGTTTCGATGTAGTTTCAAAAGTAGATCGCATGGAGCTTGATAATGCGCTAAACCAAGCCTCGCGTGAAATTGCTACTCGATTTGATTTTAAAAACACCGGTAGCAAGATTGAGATGTCGGGTGAGAAAATATTGGTGGAATCCGAGACCGAAGAACGAGCCAAAGCAGCGCTAGATGTGTTGAAGGAAAAAATGGTCAAGCGAACAGTTTCCTTGAAGTATTTAGATACTGCCGAGCCGATGCTTAGTGGCAAGGTTTATCGGATTTTTTCAGCGATTAAAGAGGGAATTTCACAGGAGAACGCTAAGAAAATTGCGAAATTACTTAAAGATGAAGGATCTAAGAACTTAAAAACTCAAATTCAGGGTGATGAATTGCGAGTTTCTAGCAAGAGTAAAGATGACTTGCAGGAAGCTATCGCCATGATTAAAAATGCATCGCTCGATTTTGCCGTGCAATTTCAGAATTTCAGATAACCCCCATTGACTCGTAATAAAGCTGGACTATTACTTGGATTAGGCGCATACCTACTATGGGGAGCGTTGCCGTTCTATTGGAAAGCACTTAACGATGCTTCGCCTAGTGAGATTTTGGCGCACCGTGGCATTTGGTCACTAGTAATTTGCATATCTGCGCTTAAGTTTCGGAAAGAACTTGGAAATGGATTCGCACTTTTAAAAAATAAGCGCAGTGCGGCAATTTTATTAGCGACTTCTGGGTTACTCACCATCAATTGGTTTGTCTATATTTGGTCGGTCTCAGTTGACCGCGTGGTTGAGTCGGCGCTTGGCTATTACATCACTCCGTTAATCACTGTGACATTTGGCGTAACTTTTCTACATGAAAAGCTAAGGAAAGCGCAGAAAATAGCGGTCGGGTTGGCTGCGGTTGGCGTAGTTATTCTCACCGTTGGGTATGGATCTTTTCCATGGATCGCACTTTCGCTAGCAGTTACTTGGGGTTCTTATAGTTTGTTAAAAAAGACGCTAAATGCTGGTGCCCTGGAAGCGCTTTCGGTTGAAACTCTATTTGCCTTAATTCCTAATGCTGGATACATAATTTATCTACAACAAAAAGGTGTGGGGCAATTTGGTCACAGTTTCCCTAATACATTACTTCTAATCGGGGCTGGTTTTGCCACGATTGCACCGTTATTAATGTTCAATGGCGCAACGCTTAGACTGCCACTTACGACAGTTGGATTACTGCAATACATAACCCCAACTATCATGTTCTTTATCGGAATTTTAGTAAATCACGAAGATATGGTCGCTACTAAATTATTTGGTTTTGTTTTTATTTGGGTTGCACTAATATTTCTCGGAACTGATCTCGTCAAATCAAACCGATCGATTGACAATAGCGGAGCATAGATTTTCTAAAGCGGTTCGTGCTGGACTTATTGGTAATACCTCTAATAATTTTTTAGCGTTATTTGCAACTTCATGCAATTGCACTTTTGATTCTAATAGCGCCGGATGAGCACGCAATTTCAAAATAACTTCCGCTACCGTTTTCTCGTCATGAATTGGTTTAGCGAGCAAAGCTTTTAGCTCAGCATCCTTGGGATCCTTCGATTGCATAACCCGAATTGTGACGAGGGTTGGAATCCCTTCTTTTAAATCGGTTCCAGGAGTCTTGCCTGATTGATTTGAATCACTTGCGATATCAATTACATCATCGGCTAATTGAAAAGCTACGCCTATTTTCTCGCCGAACTCAGTAACGATTTCTATCACTTCCTTTGATGCGCCCGAAAGCATGGCGCCAAAACGCGCGCTAGCCGAGATTAGCGATCCAGTTTTATCAGCAACTACGCGAAGATAGTGGCTCAATGGATCCTCGCCATTTTTCGGACCTTGGGTTTCCAAGATCTGCCCAATAACAAGACGCTCGAAAGTTATCGCTTGCAATCTAACTGCTTCAGGACCCACTTCGGAGAGCAGATTTGAAGTCTTTGCGAATAGATAATCGCCGGTAAGAATTGCGACGCTATTTCCCCAACGGTTGTTTGCGCTTTCTACTCCCCGACGCAGTGGCGCTTCATCCATCACATCATCGTGATACAAAGTTCCAAGATGAGTCAGTTCGCAAGCAGTTGCAGCTTTAATTACATTGTCATTCATTTTTCCTAAGTGCCCAGTAATTAACGCAAGTAAAGGTCTAAGTCGCTTACCGCCAGCTTCAACTAAGTGGCGTGAAGTTTCAATTACAAGTGGGTAATCCCCTTGAATCCGAAGTTTGAGCAATTCCTCAACTTTATTAAGTTGGTTAACCAATTCGCGCTCGAAAGTAGGATCAAGATTTGGGATTCCAGTTGCGCTTACTTGAGACATCTAAATTGATTCGTTAGCGAATGAAGATTGCAAGAGTGTTGATGAAATTAAGCACTGGAGTTGGATAAACCCCAAGTACTAAAGTCACGGCGCCAGAAACCCAAATTGCAATTGAGGTAAGTGGCGATGGGATTACTACAGTTAGCGAATCTTTATTATCTTCAGCAAAATACATCATCACTATTACACGGATGTAAAAGAATGCGGCGATCGCACTAGAAAGTACGCCGACTACAACTACTCCGATATTTCCTGATTCATAAGCTGCAGTGAAGATTGCGAACTTTCCAATAAAACCACTTGTAAGTGGAATTCCAGCAAATGCTAGTAAGAAGAATGAAAATAACGCCGCAATTTTTGGAGAGCGTCGACCGAGGCCAGCCCAACGATTTAGGTCGGTAATTTCACCCGATGAATCCCGCACTAAAGTGATAACTCCGAAAGCGCCGATCGTGATGAAACCGTAAGCAAGTAGGTAGTAAAGCGTGGCTGCTAATCCAGCTCGGTTAAGCGCAATAACGCCGGTTAACAAGAAGCCAGCATGAGCGATTGATGAATAGGCCAACATCCGCTTGATATCGCGTTGGGTAATAGCAACTATCGATCCAACCAGCATTGTTAAAATCGCAATTACGGTAAGGATTGGCCGCCAATTCCAGACTGCATCACCGAAGGTTACGTAGAAAATTCGAAGCAGTGCGCCAAAAGCCGCGACCTTGGTTGCGGCTGCCATGAAACCAGTAATTGGGGTTGGTGCGCCTTGATAAACATCGGGAGTCCATGCATGGAATGGGACTGCACCAACTTTGAAAAGCAATCCAATTGAAACAAAAAGTAATCCAATTAATAAGAATACGTTATTCGCGGTGCCACCGATTACTGCTGCATGGATTCCGGCCAGCGTAACTGAGTAAGAGAAACCGTATAAAAATGCGGCACCAAATAAGAAAAATGCTGATGAGTAAGCGCCAAGTAAGAAATACTTTAGAGCAGCTTCTTGCGAAAATAAGCGACGTCGACGCGAGAGTCCAGCCATGAGATATAGCGGTAGCGATAAAACTTCTAAAGCTACGAAAAGCGTGATCAAATCACTAGCAGCCGGAAAGAGCATCATTCCAGCTACTGCAAATAAGGTTAAAGGGAAAACTTCAGTTTGTTGGCGGCCGGTTTGTACAGCACTTTTCTCTTCTTCTGATCCTGGCACCGCAGATGCTTGCGCAGTGAAATGATCAACGTCGCCGATAATCATTACCGCGAAGAATGCAATTAAAAGAATTGTCCCTTGCATGAAAATTGCTGGGCCATCAATCATGACTGAGTTAAATGCAGCTTTAGCTGAAGTTAAATTACGAATTCTTAGCAACGAAATAAATGATACAAAAATTGTAAAGAGTGCAATTAAAAGTTGGATGGTTGCGCGACGTTTAGCTGCGACAAAAGCCTCTACTAAAACTCCAATAACAGCACCGCCTAGCACGATTATTATTGGTGCCAGGAATGAATATTGCAGAATCAGGGAATCAGTCATGGCTACTTCCCTCCCGCCGGCGGAATTGGATCACTAAATCCAGCCGCAGTTAGAGTTGCAATGGAAACTGGATTTATGACATCCAATAATGGCTTCGGATAGAAACCTAAGAAAATAATTACTGCGATAACTGGTGCAATCGCAATTCGCTCACGTCTAGTTATATCGGGCAAGTTTTCATTACCTGGAGTAATTGGACCATGGAGCGCTTTTTGCACTGGAATTAAAATGTATAGCGCAGCAAGCACAATTCCGAGCGTTCCAATTACTGCTGCAACCGGATAACGAGTATATGTTCCAACAAGTACTAAGAACTCGCTAACGAAGCTAGAAAGACCAGGTAGCGCCAAGCTGGATAGCCCTGCAATAAAGAATGTCCAAGCAAGTACTGGCGTAACGCGTTGTAAGCCACCAAAATCTGCAATTGTGGAAGAGCCGCGTCGCGTAGAGATCCACCCAGCTACTAAAAAGAGTGCAGCAGTGGAGAATCCGTGGTTCACCATATAAAGCGTGGCGCCAGAATGACCTTGGGTGGTCATCGCAAAAATTCCCATTGTGATAAAACCAAAGTGAGAAATCGAAGTAAATGCGATTAATCCTTTAATATCTTTCTGACCAATGGCCAAGAAAGCGCCATAGAGAATTGAGATTAGCGCCAGAGCAATAATTACTGGAGTAAAAGTTTTCGATGATTCCGGGAAAAGCTTGATGCAATAACGAATCATTCCGAAAGTTCCAACTTTATCCAGTACACCCAACAAGAGAACTGATGTTCCTGGCGTTGCAGATTTTGCGGCATCCGGCAACCAAGTGTGCAGCGGCCATAGCGGCGCTTTAATTGCGAACGCGATAAAGAATCCTAGGAATAAGAAGTTTTGGGTTGTGGAATCGATCGTTAATTGTGAAAGTTTTTCAATATCAAAAGTATGTCCGCCTTGATTGCCAGAAATCACATAAATGCCAATGATGGCTGCGAGCATTAAAAGCCCGCCAAATAAGCTGTATAGCAAGAACTTAACCGCAGCTGCAGCACGTTCGCCAACGCCGTAGCCACCAATTAAGAAGTAAACCGGAATCAACATGGCTTCAAAGAAAACGTAGAAGAGGAAGACATCGGTAGCTGCGAAAACACCAATCATCATGGTTTCTAGAATCAGAATCAGAACATAGAAACTCTTACTTCCCCAACGTCCACCTTCAGATTCGTGCCAGCCGGCAACAATCACGATTGGGACCAAAATGACCGACATTAGAATTAAAACTAGCGCGATCCCGTCTATGCCCAGGCTGTAATTAATTCCAAATGATGGAATCCAAGAATAATTCTCAACAAACTGGAAACCAGGGCGATCAATTTCAAAACGAAGCGCAATTAATAAACCTAAGAGAGCTACCACAATCGAAGTGAGAAGTGCAACCCATTTTGCATAATTGGATTTGTTCTTTGGCAAAGTTGAAATTAATATCGCACCAAGAACTGGTAGCAACATTAGCGAAGTTAAATATTTCATAGCGTTACCACCCAGATAGTTGCGAGTAGCGCGAATGCGCCTAGTAGAATTAATAGCGCATAGCTACGGACAAAACCGGTTTGGGTCTTTCGAATTCCTTTTGAACTTCCAATCACCGCTGCACCAACGGCTCTAACTGCACCATCGATAGCTTTTTCATCGGTTGCTACTAGGAATTTAGTTAGCGCTTGACCGGGACGCATTAATACCACTTCGTTAAAGTCATCTTGTAACAAATCACGACGAGCTATCTTGGTAAAGAATCTGACATTGGTAGGTGCTACTCGAGGAACTTCGCTTCGATATTTAACTATTGCAATTGCAACACCAATTACCACGGCAACTAGCGCCATTGAAGTAACTACTACTGGCTGGAATCGTTCGACATGTTCGGCGTGATCTGTTTCATGGCTATTTACAACTGGAGCTAGCCAAGAAACAAAGCGATTTCCGCTGGAAAGTAGGAATCCGGAAGCAACGGATCCGATTGCCAGGATTGCCATTGGTCCCCACATTAAGAATGGGGATTCATGTGGATGGGCTTTTTCATCCCAACGCTTTGCGCCAGTGAAAGTAAGAATAATTACGCGCGTCATATAGAAAGCGGTGACAAGTGCGCCAAGTAGAGCAGCACTGCCAATTAATAAACCTTTAATTCCTTCAGCGTTAAACGCCGTTTCAATAATTTTATCTTTGGAATAAAAACCAGCAAATGGTGGAACTCCGATGATTGCAAGGTAACCCAACCCGAAAGTAATTGCGGTAATTGGCATAAATTTTCCAAGGCCACCATATTTGCGCATGTTTACTTCATCATCCATGCCGTGCATTACCGACCCTGCTCCTAAGAACATACCGGCTTTGAAGAATCCATGAGTTAGAAGGTGCATGATTGCAAACGCATAACCAACAGGTCCAAGCCCAGTCGCAAGAATCATGTATCCGATTTGCGACATGGTTGAAGCAGCAAGTGCTTTCTTAATGTCATCTTTGGCAGTACCGATTAACGCACCAAACATCAACGTGATTACGCCGATAATTACTACACATAGTTGTGCAGTTGGGGCGTTATCGAAAATAAAATTTGAACGAGTAATTAAGTAAACGCCAGCAGTCACCATTGTCGCAGCATGGATTAACGCTGAAACTGGGGTTGGGCCCGCCATCGCATCGCCGAGCCATGATTGCAATGGGAATTGTGCAGACTTGCCAGCCGCCGCAAGCAATAACATCAAACCGATTCCAGTAAGCGCGGCAGTCGATGCGCCAGAAACTTTTTCTTCGATTCCAGAAAATGAAACTGTACCGAACGTTGCAAAAGCAATCATGATTGCTAATGAAAGTCCAACATCGCCAACTCGGTTAGCCACGAAAGCTTTCTTTGCGGCGGTCGCGTATTCGGGCTCTTGGTTCCAGAAGCCAATAAGTAGGTATGACGCAAGGCCGACGCCCTCCCAGCCCACGTAGAGATTTAAGTAGGAATCGCCGAGAACTAATAACAACATGGCGGCAATGAAGAAGTTCAGGAATGCGAAGAAACGGCGGCGATCTACGTCGTGCGACATATAAGCGATTGAATAGATATGAATCAATGTGCCTACACCGGTAATAAGTAGTACAAAAGAAATTGAAAGTTGATCGAGTAAAAGCGAGGCATCGACTTGGAAGGTTCCGACTGATATCCAAGAAAAAAGTTTCTGGGTGACGGCGCGAGATTCTGATGGCCGAGCCAGCATCTGTAAAAATTCAAATGCACCGATACCAAATGCGGATGCCGAAATTAAAGTAGCAAAAATATGGCCCCACTTATCGGCTCTGCGACCGAGTATCATTAAAAAACCTGAGCTAAATAGTGGAAGTGCAATTAAATAAACCAAGTTATTTGATGTCATTTAATCACCGCTTCAACAAATTTGCATCATCAACTGATGTTGAGCGACGCGATCGGAAGATGGTCACAATGATTGCTAAGCCGACAACAACTTCGCAGGCAGCAACCACCATGGTGAAGAAGGCAATTACTTGCCCATCAAGAGTTCCATTGATACGAGCAAAAGTTACAAAAGCTAAGTTTGCAGCATTTAACATCAACTCGATACACATGAAAACTACAATTGCATTACGTCGGATAACGACACCAACCGCGCCAATTGTAAAAAGCATTGCGGATAGATATAAGTAATTAGCAGAGTTCATTACTTATCACCGCTTTCATCATCAACTTTAGGTAGCGAGCCCAGTGCATATTGCGTTGGATCTTGGATATCTCCACGCGCGTTTAATACTCCAGAAATTGAATTTTTGGCTAGGGTGCCATCTGGTAACAGCGCTGGTACATCTACGGCGTTGTGACGGGCAAAAACTCCGGAGCTAGGAAGTCCCGCTGCGTTTGCTAGTGAATCCCCGCGGAAACGAGCGCTCGATAACGCACGCTGGCTAGGGCGCGCACCCGCACTCTTTTGGCTATGCGCTAAAACCATTGCGCCTAAAGCTGCGGTAATAAGTAGCGCCGAAACAACTTCAAATGGAAAGACATATTGCGTGAAAATAAGTGATGCTAAACCTTGAACGTTGCCGGATTCGTTTGCCATCGCTAATCCGACGGAGACGTGATTTAAAGTGGCACGACCAATTAACGAAATTAACAAACCGCCAAATCCGAGTGCTGCCACAATCGCAACGACGCGATGACCTTTAATATTTTCAGTAAGTGAATCTGGGGCATCTACACCGACCAACATCAAAATAAATAAAAAGAGCATCATGACCGCTCCGGTATAAACCACAATCTGTACTATTCCTAAAAATGCAGCATCAAGGGCGATGTAGAAAATTGCCAAAGTAATCATCACCCATGCAAGTAAGAGCGCAGAATGGACTGCTTTTTTAACTACTAACATTCCAAGCGAAGCTAAGACCGCCAACGGTGCCAAAATATAAAATAAAATAGCTTCTGGTTTTTGGGTTTGGCCAATTTCAAGTGATAGCCGAATCATTGTTGGCCACCTTTAACTTCGCCTCGGTAGTAACTACCATCATTAGCGCCAGGCGCCATTGGATGTGGCGGCATGATCATTCCTTGATGAATTGGTGCTAACAAATCTTGCTTCTCATAAATTAATTTCTCGCGAGAGTCATCGGCTAATTCATATTCATTAGTCATAGTTAAAGCTCTAGTTGGGCAAGCTTCAATACAAAGCCCACAGAAAATACAACGCAAGTAATTAATTTGGTAAACCTTGCCGTAACGCTCTCCTGGTGAGAATCGAGCTTCCTCAGTATTGCTTTCGCCTTCAACATAAATTGCATCTGCTGGACAAGCCCAGGCGCAAAGTTCGCAACCAATACATTTTTCGAGGCCATCTGGATGGCGGTTTAGTTGGTGGCGACCCTTGAATCGTGGCGCAGTTGGCTCTTTGACCTCTGGATATTGCACTGTATTTGGCTTCTTAAACATGGTTCTGAAGGTGACCCAGAATCCAAGTAGCTGAGTCAAGAAAGTGCTTGGACCGTTATCTACAACCGGAGTTGACTCCATTGCAGCTTTTTCAATGGCATTATTTTTAAAAGGCTCAATGTTGTATAGCTCAGACATGATCTTCCAATCTCGCTTTTGTGGCAGGAAGTGCCGGAACTGGGAATGAAGGTTCAGATACTTCGCCAATATCTCGCGCAGCAATTTCATTCTTATCGCGAGCTCGATCAAATAGTGATGAAACAGCGAGCACGATCAATACGATTCCACCAGTAAATGCAACCACTACCGATTGCGGTGCGCCTTCTAGTGAAAGCGTGCGCAACGTTGCAACTACAAGAATCCATGCAAGTGAAACTGGAATCAAAACCTTCCAACCAAATTTCATAAATTGGTCATAACGAAGTCGTGGCAAAGTTCCACGCAACCAAACAAAGAGAAAGAAGAAACCTAGAACTTTTAGAGTAAACCAGAATAACGTGAACCAACCACCGAGCCAGCTTTCGGTAAACCCAAGTCCTGGAAATGCCCGATAACCACCGAGGAAAAGTGTGGTGGCAAGTGCAGAGACCGCAATAATGTTTACATATTCAGCAAGGAAGAAGAGCGCAAACTTAAGTGATGAGTACTCGGTATGGAATCCACCAACAAGCTCACCTTCAGCTTCTGCTAAATCAAACGGTGCTCGATTAGTTTCACCAACCATTGAGATTGCATAAATTACAAAAGATGGGAACAACACAACTGAGTACCACCATTGATCTTGCGCGGCCACGATATCTGAGGTGGACATTGATCCGGCATAAATAAATACCGCAACTAATGAAAGTCCCATTGCAACTTCATAGGAAATTACTTGAGCGCTAGAGCGAAGTCCACCAAGAAGTGGATATGTGGATCCAGATGACCAACCGGCTAACACAATGCCGTAAACACCTACGGAAGCGATTGAAAGAAAATATAAAACACCGACTGGGATATCGGTCAACTGCATCGCAGTTTCACGGCCGAAGAAATTAACTTTTCCGGTAAATGGAATTACTGCAAACGACATAAAGCAAGCGGTTACACTAATAATTGGTGCGATTACGAAAACAATTCGATCGGCCGCTTTTGGAATTAAATCTTCTTTTAAAGCTAACTTAACGCCATCGGCTAGCGCCTGTAGAAGTCCAAACTTACCCACGCGGTTTGGTCCGATTCGCATCTGCATTACTGCAACTATTCGGCGTTCGCCCCAAACTGACATCAAAGTTAAAAAAATGCAGACTGCAAAAATTATTAAACCTTTTAGGGCGATAATCCATCCTGGATCTTGTCCAATTAATTCCGCAGTTGTCATGCCTCCAGTTGTCTCCATTACGCCTTCACCACCGATACCGCTGCGCCACTTGCAACTCCGAGGGTTGCAATCGTTTTTGAGGTATGGGAATTTCTAGGAATCCAAACTGAGTTGCTTTCAATATCTTTGATTTCGCAAGGCAAAGTAATGGCACCACGCTCATTGAAAACTCGAACTGAATCGCCGTTTTTAACGCCTAGCTTTTCAGCGCGATCTGTTGAAATAACTGCAACTGATGGGTGCGCAGTATTTGCTAAATTAGTTTCACCATCTTGCAGTGAGCCTGCATCTAGTAATAACCGCCAACTTGCCAAAATTGTGTCGCCAGAAATTAGCGTTGCAGATGTTGGTGTAAATGGTGCGCGAGCGCCATCCCAATTCCCAAGTGCTGAAAATTCGCTGGCTGCAGCTGCAACTGTTGGCAGACTTATCGGTTTACCCATTTGATCTGCAATTATTGAAAGAATTCGAACATCACTACGAAGATCAGGCACATCGACTGCAGCTTCAAAGGCGCGAGCGCGACCTTCCCAATCCAGGAATGAACCACTCTTCTCTACTACTGCTGCTATCGGCAGGATTACGTTAGCAATTTCAGTGATTGCGCTTTGGCGCATTTCTAGGCTGACAACAAATGCTTTTTCAAGTCCTGCTAGGGCATTGGCTGAGATATCGAGTGGGTCAACGCCACCAACTAATAGCGAATCAATATCTCCGTTATGCAAACCTTCAATAATTTCCGAAGTCGTGCGACCGATATTTTCCGGAAGCGACTTGACGCCCCAAGCACTTTGCATATCAACTCGCGCACTCGCATCGCTAACTGGGCGACCGCCAGGAAGCAGGGTTCCAATTGCGCCAACTTCTAGAGCGCCGCGTTCGCCAGCGCGACGTGGAATCCAAGCCAGCTTCGCACCTGAAGATCGTGCAAGTGCAAGCGTTGCGGAAAGTGCACCAGATGATTCACATAACCGCTCGCCTACCAAAATAACTGATTTGGAAGTTAATCCAGAAATCTTTGCGATTAATTGGGATTCATTGCCGGCTGCAGATTTAATAACTTCTGCGTTAAGTTTCTTGCTGCCCCGCGAAGTAAATGGTGCAATGGTTGATACTTTTAACCCACGTTTACGCACTTGCTTAAATGCGCGAAGAAAAACTATTGGTGATTCATCTTCTGGTTCAAAACCAATTAAAAGTAAATGATCGGCTCGGTCGATTGCGGAATAATTAACTTGAACGCCAACAATTGCACTCGCTAAGAAATCGCGCTCTTCATCAGTATGTACCCGAGCTCGGAAATCAATATCATTCGTATTTAAAGCCACCCGAGCAAACTTGCTATAACCATAAGCATCTTCAACTGTGGCACGACCGCCAACAAGTACAGCTGCGCGACTTACGCTTAGTCCAGCCGCCGCTGTTGCTAACGCTTCTGGCCATGAAGCTTCATGTAATTGGCCATCAGAGCCACGAACCATCGGAGTTTTAATACGATCACTTGCTGTTACATATTTAAATGCCCAACGACCTTTATCGCAGTTCCACTCTTCGTTTACTTGAGCATCATCGCCAGCAAGCCGGCGTAGCGTTTTCCCACGTCGAACATCGGTACGCATATCGCAACCACTTGCGCAATGTTCACATGCAGAGGGCGTTGAAACTAAGTCGAATGGTCGAGCGCGGAAACGATAAGAAGCTCCGGTCAGCGCACCAACCGGACAAATCTGGACTGTGTTTCCAGAGAAGTATGAATCGAAAGGCTTCTCTTCATAGATGCCAACTTGTTGGAGCGCGCCACGGTCATTCAAAGTAATAAATGGATCGCCGGCGATTTCCTCGGAGAAGCGTGTGCAACGTGCGCAGAGAATGCAGCGTTCGCGATCTAGAAGTACTTGGGATGAAATATTAATTGGTTTTTCAAAGGTTCGCTTATAACCATCAAAACGAGATTCGCCATTTCCATTGCTCATCGCTTGATTCTGTAATGGGCATTCACCGCCTTTATCGCAAACCGGGCAATCAAGTGGGTGATTAACTAGAAGGAATTCCATAACTCCTTTTTGCGCTTTATCTGCAACGTTAGAAGTTAGTTGAGTATTTACCACCATTCCAGTTTCAACCGGAATTGTGCAAGAAGCTTGAGGCTTAGGAAATTTACGACCATTAATTTCAATATCAACTAAACATTGGCGACAAGCTCCTACTGGCTCTAGCAGCGGATGGTCGCAAAATCTAGGAATTTGAATTCCAAGTTTCTCGGCTGCACGAATAACTAGTGTTCCTTTAGGAACTGTTATTTCAAAACCATCTATGGTTAGCGTAATTAATTCAAGTGTTACATCGGCGGAAACTTCTTGAGTACTCATTACTTAGCACCTCCCACAGGCGAAGAAGCAAAAATGGTCGAAGCAACCGAATCAAATGGGCATCCACCAATTGCAAGGTGTTGTAAGTATTCATCTTTAAAGTACTGGATTGAAGAAATGATTGGGCTGGCAGCGCCATCAGCAAGAGCACAAAATGAGCGTCCCATAATGTTGTCGCATAGGTCGAGCAACTTATCTAGATCTTCTGGAGTGCCCTTACCGTGCTCTAAATCTTTGAGAATTTGCACCAACCACCACGTGCCTTCACGACAGGGTGTGCACTTTCCGCAAGATTCATGTTTATAAAATTCAGTCCAACGCAGTACTGCACGGACTATGCAAGTTGTTTCATCAAAAATTTGCAACGCTTTAGTGCCGAGCATCGAACCCGCAGCTGATACGCCTTCGTAATCTAACGGGGTATCTAAATGTGCGTCGGTAAATAGCGGTGTCGAAGATCCACCTGGTGTCCAGAATTTCAATTTATGTCCATCTCGAATTCCGCCAGCCAGCTCTAATATTTCGCGAAGCGTAATTCCAAGTGGCGCTTCGAATTGGCCAGGATTATTTACATGGCCAGAAAGTGAGTACAAGGTGTAACCCTTTGACTTTTCGGTTCCGATTGCGGCGAACCATTCAGGTCCATTTTCAATAATAGAAGGTACCGATGCTACGGTTTCAACGTTATTTACAATAGTTGGTCGCGCATATAAACCAGCAATCGCTGGAAATGGCGGCCGAAGTCTTGGTTGTCCGCGAAAACCTTCGAGTGAATCAAGTAGCGCAGTTTCTTCACCGCAGATATATGCACCAGCACCAACATGTAGAACTAATTCTAAATCAAAACCTTTTCCTAAAATATTTTTGCCGAGGTAGCCGGCTTTGTACGCATCTTCGATCGCTTGCTGAACTCTACGAATTACATGCGCAACTTCGCCGCGGATATAAATGAATGCGTAGTTAGCACGGATTGCGTAGGACCCAATGATGATTCCTTCAATTAACACATGTGGGTTTGCCATCATGAGCGGCGTATCTTTACAAGTGCCTGGCTCTGATTCATCGGCATTAACTACGAAGTAATGTTCTTTGTTATCGCCTTGTGGAATAAAACCCCACTTCATTCCAGTAGGGAAACCAGCGCCACCACGACCACGTAATCCGGAGTCTTTGACGCTCTGAATTACGGCATCTGGCTCCATGGCAAGCGCTTTTTCGAGCGCCTTGTAGCCACCATTTCGTTTGTAACCCGCAATTGTGAATGAATCTTTTTGATCCCAATTTGCCGAAAGGACCGGCGTTAATTTAGACATTACTCAACCGCCTTTGAAAGTTTTAATCCAAGCAGCGAAGGTTCGCCAGCAGAAACACCTTCACCAAAGCGACCATCACTTATACCCGCTAGTACTGCCGAATTTTCCCGCCAAGTTGGTAAATCATTTGGTCCACGAGTTGGTGCTAGTGGATTTCCATTACGCATGCTATCAACTAAATCTTTTGCGGATTGCACGGTTTGGTTGTCATAAAACTCCCAATTAGCCATAACTACTGGGGCATAATCACAAGCTGCGTTGCATTCAATTCGTTCTAACGAAACTTTGCCATCTTTAGTTACACAATTATTTTCAACTCCAAGATGTTCTTTCAAACCTTCGTAAATTGCATCCCCACCCATGACTGCGCAGAGTGTGTTTATGCAGACACCAACATGGTATTCACCGACTGGTTTGCGTTTATATTGGGTGTAGAAACTTGCAACCGCATTAACTTCAGCAGTTTCTAAATCTAATTTTTCTGCAATTGTTTCGATTGATTCATTCGTTACATAACCGTCACGAGCCTGTGCGAAATGCAATAACGGCATGATTGCAGAACGTTTGCGAGGGTAACGATTAATTATCGAATCCATCACGGTGAAATCTTCATTTGTAAATGGCATTAGCGATCGACGCCTCCCATAACTGGATCAATCGAAGCTACCGCGCCAACAATGTCCGCAATTTGCGAACCTTCACACATCGCAGCTGTTGATTGCAGGTTATTAAATGATGGGTCTCTAAAGTGCACTCGATAAGGGCGAGTTCCGCCATCTGAAATTAAATGCACGCCAAGCTCACCTCTAGGTGATTCTATGGCGCTATAAACCTGGCCAGCTGGAACTCGGAAACCTTCAGTTACTAATTTAAAGTGATGAATCAAAGATTCCATCGAAGTTCCCATGATCTCGCGGATGTGATCTAGTGAATTACCAATTCCATCCCCACCAAGCGTAAGTTGTGATGGCCATGCAATTTTCTTATCTGCAACCATTACTGGTTGTCCCTCAAGAACATCTAACTTGTCACAAGCTTGTTCAATAATTCTTAGCGATTGTTCTAGTTCGTTCATCCGAATCAAGAATCGGCCATAAACATCAGAGGTGTCAGCTGTAATTACATCAAAATCATAATTTTCGTAACCGCAATATGGTTGGGTTTTACGTAAATCCCAAGGCATTCCGGTGGCACGAAGGACCGGGCCAGTAATACCCAAAGTTGTGCAACCAGCTAAATCTAGAATTCCAATATCTTTTGTGCGCTTAAGCCAAATTGTGTTTCCAATGAGAAGTTTGGCATTATCTTTGAAATTAATGCGTAGTTCTTTTATGGTTTCGCGAATTTTCGAAGTTGCGTGTTCTGGCAAATCTTGCGCGACGCCACCTGGACGGATGTAGGCCATGTTCATGCGAAGTCCAGAAACCATCTCGAAAATATCGAGGACTAATTCGCGCTCTCTAAAAGCGAAAATCATTGGGGAAAGTGCGCCAAGTTCTAGTGCGCCAGTTCCTAGCGCAACCATGTGTGAAGAAATACGGTTTAGCTCCATCATTAATACTCGAATTACACTTGCCCGTTCGGTTACATCATTAGTAATCCCAAGTAATCTCTCAACGCCCAGGCAATAGGCCGCTTCATTAAATAGTGGCGCCAAATAATCCATGCGGGTTACAAAAGTTACCCCTTGAGTCCAATTCCGGTATTCACAATTCTTCTCAATGCCAGTGTGTAAATATCCGATTCCACATCTAGTTTCAGTTACGGTTTCGCCTTCAAGTTCCAAAATCAATCGAAGTACGCCATGAGTTGATGGGTGTTGTGGCCCCATGTTTACAACAACTCGTTCTTCTTTAGTTGCGCCAATTTCAGTTACGACTGAATCCCAATCGCCACCCGTTACAGAATAGACAGTTCCTTCAGTGGTTTCACGTGCGGATGCATATGGATCTTGCGTCATCGGTACTCCCTCCGATCGCTAGGAGGTGGCACAACTGCGCCTTTATATTCAACGTCAATTCCACCGAGTGGATAATCTTTTCGTTGCGGATGTCCTGGCCAATCATCTGGCATCAAGATGCGAGTTAGGGCTGGGTGCCCATCAAAAATTATTCCGAACATATCGAATGTTTCACGTTCATTCCAATTGCATCCCGCCCAAACTTCAACAAGTGAAGGTAGGTGTGGATTTGCATCTGGGATAGAAACTTCAATTCGAATTCGTCGATTGTGCGTCATGGAAAGTAAATGATAAATCGCGTGAAGTTCGCGATTTTTTTCTTCTGGATAATGCGCACCACTTACGCCCATACATTGTTCGAATCTCAAAGTTTCAGTATCGCGAAGTTTCGTTGCGGTTTCAAATAGGTGTGCAGCTTTTACATGCAACGTTAATTCATCACGATCAACGATCACCTTTTCGATTGCGTCGTTAAATTCTGGAAACGCGCGTTCTAATTCGTCTGCAACTTCATCAAAATAACTTCCAAATGGCCGCTCTGAAGATCCAGGCTTTACTTTGCTTTTAACGAGTCCGCCGTAACCTGATGTATCGCCAGTTCCAGATACGCCAAAAGCGCCGTTATTCAAGGTTTTATCGTGGCTCATGCACGCGATCCAAATAGTGGAAGTTCGTGAGTAGGCACTGCAGCGAGCGCGGCAGCTTCAACTTCACGGATTACTTTTTCGCGGTTAACGCCGAGCTTTGAATCTCCAATGTGATCATGTAACTTCAAAATCGCATCCATCAACATCTCCGGACGTGGTGGGCATCCGGGTAGATAAATATCTACCGGAACGATGTGATCAACACCTTGCACAATCGCATAATTATTAAACATTCCACCTGATGATGCGCAAGCACCCATTGCAATTACCCATTTTGGTGCAGCCATTTGATCATAAATTTGTCGAAGTACCGGAGCCATCTTGTTAGAAACTCGGCCAGCGACAATCATCAAGTCAGCTTGTCTTGGCGATGCGCGGAAAACTTCCATACCGAATCGAGCTAAGTCATAACGGCCACCGCCAGCTGCCATCATTTCGATCGCACAGCAAGCTAATCCGAATGTTGCTGGCCAAAGTGAGTTCTTGCGCATGTAACCCGCAAGTTTTTCAACTGATGTTAAAAGAAATCCGCTTGGTAATTTTTCTTCTAAACCCA
>CANLJW010000021.1:0-17393 GCA_947491605.1 Actinomycetota bacterium
GTCGATGAAGATGAACTCGAGGAAGTAAGTTGAGCACTGAATACATCCCTGGAACTTGTAACTTAGGGAAGAGCGAAGTTCGTCGTCGCCAAATTGTTGCGCTAATCGGGGCAGCTTTTTCGATTTCAAGTGGTTTCAACCTCGCCTCCGCAAACGTTTCCACAATTGGAAAGTTTTCTATCTTTTTGCCACTCATGGTTTTCGCAATCGGTTTTGTACAATCTCGAAAAAAGTTTTGTTTGGCATATGGGCTTGCCGGCACATTCAACTTAGGAAAAATGGGTCAAATTTCTAAAGTACAAAATCCAGCTGATCGCGCTGCTGATCGGAAAACAGCTTTAGTAATTCTTGCTCAATCAGCCGCGCTTACCCTAGCTCTCACTTTAGCTTTCGTAATAGCCACCCGTTAATAAAGCCTTAAAGAGAATCGAAAAATTAGATGACTGACGCCAAAACTTGGGGAGTCACGATTGCATTACTCCTCGGCGTACTTGTGTTGGATTTATTATTAGCAATTAAAAATCGCAAACGAGAAACCACAGTAAAAGATGCTGCGCTTTGGACAATTTTCTATGTGGTTGCCGCAATTATCTTTGGACTGAATCTGCAATTTAATGGGGTTGCTGGCCATGGTGAAGAATTCTTTGCTGGGTGGTTAACGGAATATTCACTCTCGGTAGATAACGTCTTTATTTTCATAATATTGCTGGCGAATTTGAGCGTTAAACGAGAGAGCGCACAATTAATTTTATTGGCTGGCATAGCAATTGCCTTGGTTTTGCGAGGTATTTTTATTGCACTTGGTTCGGCCCTGATTTCTAAGTTCTCCGCAGCATTCTTTATCTTCGCAATAATTTTAATAGCCACTGCTTGGAAGCTAATAAAGGAAAAACATGGTGATGAAAAGGTATATAAAGAAGGCCGGATAATCACGGCACTTCGAAAGCGCGGCGCTTCTACTTTCACGATCGCTTTGGTGGCAGTCGGAACCACAGATTTAATATTTGCACTCGATTCGATACCTGCAATATTTGGTCTAACCAAAGATCCTTACATCGTATTCACTGCAAACGCATTTGCACTAATGGGACTTCGCCAACTTTATTTCTTACTGGCCGGGTTAGTCGACCGTTTAATTTATCTTTCTAAGGGCTTAGCGGTAATTCTTGGATTTATTGGATTTAAGCTCTTCATTGAAGGCTTGCATGGCGTAGGTATCGATAAAATCGGTTTCTACGAAATCCCACATATCTCGCTCACGGTGAGCCTAGGTGTGATCGGAGCTGCGTTATCTGTTACGACCTTGATAAGTTTAACGGCGACGCGAAAATAGTTTCTTAAATAAGTGCTCGTCGGGCTGGCTGAAGCGCCACAAATCCAACGGATATTCCTGCAATTAAAACATGTCGTAAATTTTGCTTAATAGGTCTATAGTCATTTGTAGAAGGGAACAATATATGGAAATAATTATTCATCCAAGGAACGCAGCTCTAGCGGAAGATTTCAGAGAAATTGCCTTAGAAAAATTAGAGAGCATTAAAAGATTTAAAGTTAAAATTGACCGGATTGAGTTAGAAGTTATACACGAAAGTAATCCTAAGTTCGGAAAGAAGTCTCATAAAGTAGTGCTGACTTCACGGGGGAGTGGCCCGCTACTACGTTCAGAATCTTATGGCTTTAATGATTTGGCAGCTTTTGACGATGCTGTAGAAAATTTAGAACTGCAAATAAGAAAGGTGCATGAACGATCTAAAGAAATATTGCGTGGCTCCATCAGAAAAGAAACTAGTAATTGAAACTATTTTAAATAATTAACCGAAGGTTCGTAAGCATCATAAAAAGCGGTGTTCTAATAGCCCTGGTTCGGATCGAATATCTGCCCTTTGATTTCACCCTGTCCGAGTGACAAGTGCTCCATTTTTCCTGATCTAATTCTTCTTCGGACATTACAAATTCCCTGAGATTTGAACATTGATTGATGTGATTAGCCAATTATTACAAAGTGCCGCTTACGGTCAACTCGCAAGCGAAAATCATGCGCTAGGAATAGCGGCTCTAAGTTAGGCTACCCCTATGTCAAAAGTTCTTGCATCCCTCCCAGTTGGCGAAAAAGTCGGAATCGCATTCTCCGGCGGACTTGATACTTCAGTAGCGGTTGCTTGGATGCGCGAGAAAGGTGCGATTCCTTGCACCTATACCGCAGATCTTGGCCAATATGACGAACCAGATATTGCTTCAATCCCGGACCGAGCAAAAGCATACGGCGCCGAAATTTCACGGTTAGTTGATTGCCGCCTTTCACTAGTTGAAGAAGGGCTTGCTGCGATTGCTTGCGGTGCATTTCATATTAGAACTGGTGGAAAACTATATTTCAATACCACCCCACTTGGTCGCGCTGTAACCGGAACGTTATTAGTGCGCGCCATGTTGCAAGATGGCGTTTCAATTTGGGGCGATGGCTCAACTTATAAAGGTAACGATATTGAACGTTTCTATCGATATGGCCTATTGGCTAATCCAAAACTTAGAATCTATAAACCATGGTTAGATGCAGATTTCGTTGCTGAACTTGGTGGTCGAAAAGAGATGTCCGAGTGGTTGGCTAACCATAAATTGCCTTACCGAGATAGCGTTGAAAAAGCTTATTCAACCGATGCCAACATTCTTGGCGCAACTCACGAAGCAAAAACTTTAGAATTGCTGGAAACCTCAATTGAAATCATCGAACCAATCATGGGCGTTAAATTTTGGGATCCGAAAGTTTCTATCGAAAGTGAAGATTTTCGAATTGGATTTGTGCAAGGACGACCAGTTTCAATTAATGGCAAGGAATTTAAAGATTCTGTTGCGCTAATGAACGAAGCTAATTCGGTAGGCGGTAGACATGGTCTTGGCATGTCAGACCAGATTGAAAATCGAATTATTGAAGCTAAGAGCCGTGGCATCTATGAAGCACCTGGCATGGCGCTCTTATTTATTGCATATGAAAGATTGATAAGCGCAATCCATAACGAAGACACAATTGCTAATTACCATGCTGAGGGAAGGCGTTTAGGTCGATTGCTTTATGAAGGTCGATGGCTTGATCCGCAGGCGCTAATGCTTAGAGAATCACTTCAGAGATGGGTTGCTTCGGCGGTTACGGGTGAAGTAACAATTCGACTCCGCCGCGGTGATGATTATTCAATTATTAATACAACCGGTCCATCTTTTAGCTACCACCCAGATAAATTATCGATGGAACGAACTGAAGGCGCAGCATTTGGACCAGTTGATCGAATTGGCCAATTAACTATGCGAAATCTTGATATTGCAGATACCCGTGCCAAGTTAGAGCTATACAAAGCGCAAGGACAACTTGGTGGCGGCCAATTTAAATTAATTGGCGAGATAGATAGTGGAGATTCAAAGAGCTAATTAGTTTGCTACAACCTAGTTATGCTTTTAAGTTTCCACCGATTGCAATTCCTTCGCGGATACATATTGCTTTTGCAATTTTAAGCGAAATCTCTAAATCTTCGTTTCCATCAGCAATTGGGTTTGCGCTTTGTTTTCCAGTTGTAGCAAGAGTATGGAAAGCTGTTAGTTCAATTTCGAATGAAGGTAAATACGACTCTGTGGTGGTATTTTCATGATCAAGTCCGATTCGTTTCGTTGAAATCAATTTTGTAGGAACTCGAAGAATATATGGGCTAGGGAAGATGATGTGATGTCCTTCGAACTCATTTACCCATCGAATTTCTTCTTGGTAGAGCGGGTATTGATCTAAATAGAACCATCTAATTGTGATTCTGACATTGTCGGCAGTGCGTGCATTAATAATTATGGAATGAGCTTTTTCACTGCCGTCATTTGGCCAACGATCCACAAAATCAACTTCAGTTATATGTAGATCTAGAGCCCGTAAAACGGATAACTCATGAATAACGCTACCTAGAATTACATCGGTATAAAAACTTCCAAAAGAATCCGCCGCAGCTTCGCCCAGGGCAGTAACTTGGATCTGTCGGTCGCTACTCTTAAATTTCTCAATCAATTCTTTTGGTGCTGGCGCAGATGTTACTGAAATTTCCGTTGTTGCAAGCTGGCTCTCGCCACTTGGATGCAGCACGATAACATCCACCGTACGTGGCCGACTTTTAATCAGTTTTTTTACCGCTGTTACTGCGGGATCAAATGTTTTCATGTAACCGATCATGAGTTTTTTGCCAGAAGCGCTAAGTGCAACTTCTATAGATTTCATTTCTTCTCTTGTGTAGGCGAGCGGTTTTTCGCAGAATACATCTAAGCCAGAATTGAGAGCTTTAACGACAACTTCAGCATGGCTTCCCGAATTTAAAATTACAACGGCATCTATCAATGATGATGCAAACATTTCTTCAGGAGCGGGAAATCTATTAACTATTCCAAAACGGTCCGCCAGCAAATTAGCCGCAGCAATATTAAAATCGGCAATTGCAGCAACTGCGAAGAGATCACTCCGTCGCGTGAGAATCGGGAGGTGGACGGAAGAAGCGACCGCGCCAGCACCTATTACTCCTACACGAACGATCTGATTGCTCACGCTTTCCTCCAAATTAAGTGACTTATTTCCATTAAATCTTAGCGAATTTGGTAAAAAGTAGCGAGCATCTACAGAATAATTCGAAGCATGACGGAAAAAAGTAGCGCTCCTACTCCGGAAGACCTGCAATGGTTAAAAACGGTAGTTACAAATATCCATATAAAAAATCGCCAGCGCGGCCACGCAACTTGGTCTGGTCATGATTTTGATTTCACCTGTCCTTCTTCGGTAACTTACCCATTTCAATGGTTCTGGGATTCTTGTTTTCATGCAATTGCGCTGAGCCATATTGATTTAGCAAAAGCCGAAGCTGAGATAAAAAGTCTATTAAAGAATCAACATGACGATGGTTTTATTTCGCACGTCACATTCTGGCAACGCGATAGTTTTGAAGAGATGGTTTCAACTTACGCGATTGCATTCCGGTCAAAATACTTATCAGATGAGATGCAACCACCATTGTTAGCTGAAGCTGTGCAAGCTGTCGCAGAACGTGGCCGCGGCGCTGAATTCATTAACGAAGTATTGCCGAGTGTTCGTAGATTCTATGAATGGTTGCATAACGTTAGAAATCCATTTGGTGATGGGTTAATTCGTGTGGTCCAACCCGATGAGACTGGCCTCGATCACTCTCCTAAGTGGGATGAGCTAATGAACATTCAAGATGAAGAGCACGATAGTTGGGATCGTGGTTGGCACTCGATTTGCGACCCTTACGATAAATTTAATCGAGATCCAAAGAAGATGATTGCGTTAAATCATTTTGTTGTTGCAGATGTAATGGTAAATGTTATTTATATTGAAAATTTAAGAGTTCTTGCAGAGCTTTGCCTGCAAGTTAAAGATGAGGCTAGCGCTGCTATTTATATAGCTCGTGCAGCGAAAGCTCGAGATTCCTTAGAAGAACTTTGTTGGGATGAAACAGATCGCCTCTATTACGATGTAAACGGCAAAGAGAATAAGAAACTTCGAGTTAATACATTTACCTCGCTAATGCCGCTCTTGTTGGCAGATTTAGCGCCTAAAAAAGTCGAAGCATTGATGGCTCATCTGCTCAATCCAGAGGAGTATTGGGCGGAATTTCCAATACCTAGCACTGCAATGAACCATCCGACTTATCGTCCAGAAACGGTTGGTGGAAATCTAGTGTGGCGCGGACCAACTTGGATTAATAGCAATTGGTATTTAGCGCGTGGCTTAATGCGACATGGCAGAGTAGATCTTGCTCGAGTGATTGCGAATCAAAGCATCGTTGCGATGCGTAAAAGTGGTGTTCGTGAATATTACAACCCACAGAGCGCCTCTGGCCGCGGCGCACCAGATTTTAGTTGGTCAACTATTCTCCTTGATTTGGTTATGATGGTTCTCTAATGACAAATCCGAGAATTAGATTGCACAATGCAAAAGTTGGCATAGTTCCCTTGAATTGGAAATATGATCCGAACCAAAAGGAGAAATTCCTTTTAGAAATCGCGCAGTATGGTTTTGCAGGAATTCAAGTTTCAGGTGAACAAGCCGAATCCTCGGAATTTCGCGAGTTGATGAAAAAATATAACGTTGCGCCTGCCGAACAATATTTGCCAATTAAATGTAATGAGGATGGACTATTATCAGGCGCTGAAGCTGAAGCTGAATTAATAATTAAGCAGGCTGCGGGTGCTGGCGTTGAAATGATTGTGTTTGCGGCGGATGGTTCCGAAGATCGAGACCGGAGCGCTGGAAATGCGGATAACGGTCCCGGACTTTCCGAAACGGGTTTTAAAGTTATGGCTGAATTCGTAGAGCGGCATGCGGCGGTTGCTGCAAGCCACGGGATGAAATCTTCATTTCATCCACATGGCGCTACCTATATCGAAACTCCGCGCGAAACTAAGAAATTAATGGCAATGCTTAGTGAAAAAATAGGGCTCTGTTTAGATGTGGGTCATTGGATTGTTGGCGGCGGTGATCCAGTTGTAGCAGTATCTGAATATGGCGATCGGATTTCACATGTTCACGTAAAAGATGTGAGCGGCGATGTGTTGGCAAAAATGATCTCAAAAGACGTTGAAACCATGGGTTTTGCCGTTGATGAGTTAAAACTATTTGTTCCAGCTGGCACCGGTCTATTGAAAGTTAAAGAGTTATTTATTGCGCTCGATAAATTAAATTATTCTGGATGGTTAATGAGCGAACAAGACACTGCCTGGGAGCCTTCGCAAGAAGCTTCCGCGGTGTCGATGGCTAATATTCAAGCTGCGCTAACTAACTAAAACTTCCGCTGCGCTTTCTTGCCATCAATTAATTTAGCACGAGCTTCTTGAATTGATTTCTTATCAGAAACTTCAGGAATACCAACTTCCCAGAATGCGCCACCTTCAGTCCAAGTAGTTGGTGCCGTATTAATAACAATTACTTCAACTTCTTTGGAGTTAGCAGTATCTAGTAATTTCTTAGTAAGTTCTAAAACTGAAGTAACTCGATGGGTATTAGCTCCCATAGATTTTGCATGAGCAACAAAATCGACCCTGGCGGCGGACTCATTTTCAGTAATCATAGTTCTAAATGAAGCTGCGCCCTTACCGGTCTGTAATCTAGAAATCACAGCAAAGCCACCGTTATCACAGAGTATTAAAGTCAATGGATATCCATGGAGTACAGCGCTGTAAATATCTGAGTTAAGCATCATGTAAGAACCATCGCCGGTCATTGCAATCACACGGCCGGTTTTCTTCATATCTTTCTGCGCGATAGCTGCGCCAAATGCACCGCTAATTTCATATCCCATACATGAAAAACCATATTCGCAATCAAATGAGGCAACTGATTTGGATAGCCAATTGTTATTTAATTCGCCAGGTAAACCTCCGGCTGCGGTTAATACATAATCTTCAGGGCGAGCAATTTCATTAGCCGCAATTACAACTTGGGCGTATGTTGGTAATTCAGATTTCAATTTCTCACGGCTAGTACGCAACACCACGCTGCTATTTTTTAGCGTTTTAGCTCGAGCGATCCAATCAGCTCTATTAGTTGGCTTAACTTGGGTTCTTAACTCTGAAATTGTGGCTAGTGCGTCACCAACTACAGCGCTGGCGCGACGTTTTGTTGCATCAAAGCGGGCGGCATTTATAGCGACGATATCTTTATCTCCAAATAAGGTCCAAGAACCAGTTGTGAAATCTTGTAACCGGGTTCCTATTGCAATGATTAAATCGGACTCACTTACCAATTCGTTAACTGAATCTGAGCCAGTAACACCTAGTGGGCCAACAAGTAGGGGATTACTCCAAGGGAGCGAAGATTTTCCCGCCATAGTTTCAACTACTGGAATCTGTTGTTCTTTGGCAAAAGCCGCTAATTCTTTTTCGGCGAGCGAGTAGTGAACTCCACCGCCTGCAACCAGGATTGGTCGCTTGGCGTTATTTATCAGCGCAACGCACTTATTGAGTTCATTTAAATCAGGGCGAGGTCTTGGGATTTCATGAATAGTTTCGTTAAAGAATTCTGCCGGATAATCAAATGCTGTTGCTTGCACATCTTGTGGCAACGCAAAAAAAGTTGGACCGCAACTAGCTGGATCTAACATCGTCATTAACGCTTGCGGTAACGCCGTTAAAATTTGTGAAGGGTTAGTGATCCGATCCCAGAATCTAACGACGGGTCTAAATGCGTCGTTAACCGTTGTTGATGGTTCACCAAAATGTTCGACTTGTTGCAGAACTGGGTCTGGATTTCTACTTTGAAATGTATCGCCAACCAAAATTAACATCGGTAATCGATTTGCTAACGCAGTTCCGGCTGCAGTAACGACATTTAACGCACCTGGCCCGATTGAAGTTGTTACCACCATGCACTGTTGGCGGCGCATTGCCTTGGCATAAGCAACCGCAGCTAAACCCATGCCTTCTTCACTTTGGCCGCGGAAAGTTTTCATCTCATTTTGTGAATCAAAGAGCGCATCACCAAGGCTGAGCGCATTGCCATGGCCAAAAATTGCAAATGTTCCAGCAAAGTAAGGTTTAACTTCACCATCAATAATTATTTTCTGCGCCGTCAACCAGCGAACTATGGCTTGCGATGTCGTCATCAAAGTCATTGCTTCACCTGCCAGGGAGCTCGGGGATCGGGAATTTGGTTCTTCCAACTATCTCTAAGCCAAGCATGGTTGGGATCGTCGCAAAAATCCATAGTGCGCTTTCGACTCGGACCTGCGAGAACATTTAAGTAGTACATCGGATAACCCGGCATCGCAGCGCAAGGTCCGTGGTAACCCCGGGGAACTAAGTAAATATCGCCATCATGAATTGTGACGGTGTCATCAAAGAATTCAGGATCTTCCGGCGCAGAATAAGTTCGATGAAGTCCGAAACCTTCGCTTTCGCCATGGGCACTTGAAATCTTGCCGATTCTGAAATAATAAATTTCTTCATTTTCAACTTCGCAACCTTTGATGCCATCGTGGCGATGTGGCGGAAAGCTCGATACATTGCCATCTGGAGTAATAACTTCAACCGCCATCAATTTTTCTGCATCTGGAAATAGATCTGGATGCATAAAGGGGCGAACTTCACGGGTAGCTATGCCTGCTCCACGAATTTCCACTTTACTAATTTTCGCCACATATCGACTTGGGAAATTCGATTTAACTGAAGCGGTTGCAATTGCAACTTCTCCAGCAGTATCTGTACTTATCTCAACTTTTTCATTAGATGCTACATAAACCCAATCACTTGCACCAACAAAAACTCCAGATCGCCCAATTAATAAATATTCATTCTCGGAAGTGGAAACTTTAAAATTTTGCAGGCTTAATGGAATCAAAGCCGCTTCAATATCTCCAGAAAAGTATCGAGAAATATCGGTTTTCCCAGCCGGAATGCTTATTACTTGTAATCCGGAATATTGCCACCCAGCCATTTCTGGAGTTATCGATTTAACGCCAGAGCTAAATGGGAAGAAGCGTTGGCTCACTTTGAACGCTCCATCAATTCGCGAACTTGAACTTCAGTGGGCATTGCATCACTGCACATTAATTGGGAAGCAACATAAGCTCCAGCGCCATTTGCAAAGGAAACTGAATCTTCTGGACTCCAGCCAGATAACAAACCGTGAACCACGCCTGCTCCAAATGCATCGCCGGCACCTAAGCCACATTTAGTTTTTATACGTAACCCTGGAATTGCAGTGGCGCTATTTCCATAGGCTACCAATACGCCTGTAGCGCCGCCCTTAACAATTGCTAACTTAGGTCCCATCGAAAGTAATGCAGCAGCAAACTCCGCAGCGCTAGAGTTTTTCGGTAAGCCAGTTGCAACCGCGCACTCTTCCAAGTTTCCAATCGCAACTGTTGCATATTTAACCGCAGCTGAAATTTCTTTATGAGCAGACTCTGGAGAGCCCCAAAACGAAGGTCGGTAATCCAGGTCAAAGATAACTTCACCATTTCTGGATTTAAGTAGCTCAATTACGGTATTTGAAAGCGGCGCTTGCGAAAGCGTGGATCCAGTAAACCAAAAATACTTGGCAGCTTTAACTGCTGATATTAATGATGCTGAGGTTTCAATTTTAGTATCTGGCGCGCTGCTATCGCGATAAAAAATAAATTCTGGGCTATCTGGATCTTTAATTCCCGCAACCACAATCGGGGTTTTGCCATTAGGAGTTTTAATTACAAATTCTGTTGAGACGCTGAATTTCTTCAATTCACCAATTGCAAATTCGCCGAGCGCATCACTTGCTACTCCAGTAATTACCGCTGTTTTATGGCCGTATCGAGCGGTTCCAATCGCAACATTTGTAGGGCTGCCACCGACAGATTTCTGAAATGTTTGCGGATCAGATAAGCCGTGACCTTCTTCCTGACCATATAAATCAACACTAATTCTGCCAATGGTGAGGAGGTCTAACATGTGTGGATTCTACATATATGCGCGGAGCAAAGATATCCCGAGCGCTCCGATTATCTTTCTGAACCAGATTTTGCTTGACTATATACATGGAGATGCATTCAACCAGCGTGATGACTCTCGCCATAGATTGCGGCGGGTTATTTATCAAAGGCTCGGTACTAGATAGCGCTGGCACTTTGCATGCGCAGCCAGTAGCTGTGCCAACTCCATATCCACTTTCACCCACACATTTAATCCAAACTATTGATGACATTTCAAAAGGTTTACCGAATTTTGATCGCCTAACTGTAGGAATGCCCGGCATGTTGCGACATGGCGTTGTTGTTCACACACCTCACTATATAAATGCAAAAGGTCCACGCACTCGTATTGAGCCAGAGTTAGAAAAGCAATGGAAAGGCTTTGACATCCAACGAGCATTTGCGGAACATTTCAAAAAGCCTGCAATCGTTTTAAACGATGCTGAAGTGCATGGCGCTGGCGTTATCAATGGTTCTGGTTTAGAAGTTGTAATTACGCTCGGAACTGGACTTGGTTTTTCAATGTTTGATGGCGGAAAACTTGCACCGCACTTTGAAATGTCGATGGCGCCAGTACGTAGAAATACGACTTATGACACGTGGGTTGGCGAGACTGAACTTAGGCGCCTTGGCGATTTATTCTGGTCTCGCCGAATTCGCCTAATGGTTGAAGACCTACGGAAAGTTTTTCATTGGGATCGTCTTTATATTGGCGGCGGTAATTCACGTCGTATTCGCACTGAAGTTCTGCAAGTTTTAGGCGATGACGTAGTGATAGTTTCTAATACCGCCGGAATTTTAGGTGGTGTTAAAGCCTGGTCATTGGAGCAAATTTAAATGGACTTAAATAAACAATTAGCTGGCGCCCCAATTTCATGGGGCGTTTGCGAAGCAAACGGTTGGGGTTATCAAATTGAAGCCGACCGAGTATTAAGTGAAATGCGCGAATGTGGAATTACCGCAACTGAGTTAGGCCCGGATGGTTACCTGCCGCAAGATGCAAAAGAGTTAGCAAGAGTTTTAGATGGACATGGTTTAGATTTATGTGGCGCTTTCGTGCCAATTGTTCTGCATAAAAAAGATCGCTTGAAAGCGTCCTATGAAAGAGCGCGCCGCCAAGCAGAAGTCTTAGCCGAGCTCAACGCTGGTAATTTTGTATTGGCTACGCCAGCTGAAGATGGCGATTACGACTCTCGAGATCCGATGGATGCCGAAGCGAAGGCAGTATTTTCGGAGTCGCTACCAATGATCACTGAGATTGCCAAAGAATTTGGTTTGCAAATGGTGTTACATCCACATGCTGGCACAATGTTTGAAACTCCCAATGATTTAGATTTCTTGCTAAATGAAACTGATATCAACTTATGTCTTGATACTGGACACATTGTGGTTGGTGGCGGCAAGCCTTTAGATATTGCTAAACGTGCAGGTTCACGAGTAAAACATGTTCATCTAAAAGATTGCGATGCAGTCGCCGCCGCGCGGATTCAAAATCGAACTTCTACATATTCGACTGAGGTAAAAAATGGCATGTACAAGCCGCTTGGCAAGGGCGATGCTCAAATTTCTGAAGTAATTCGCTTTCTTGATGGTATTAATTACGAAGGCAAACTAGTATTAGAACAAGATGTAATGCTCGATCAAGCTCCAGCAGTTGGAGCCGGTCCAATTTCAGCAGTTAGAGAAAGTATTGAATTTCTAAAATCTATACTTTGATTTTTTAGAGGTGCGAGACCGATTTATGCAGTGATAAAGAATTCAAATTTCCTAAAGTAATTAATTGCAGGCTTTGAACTTCAATAACTCAGTGCCATTTAGATCAAAACCATCATCAGGTGCAACGTATAGGAATAAATCATCGTTTTCGCTTGTGAGTGCAAATGGATTTCGGGTCAGTACATGACCCGCTTTGCTAAAGAATTGAATTGGTGTTTCATAATTAATTCGTCGGTTAGTAAAGTCAACTATGGCCATCCCGCCCAATTCATAATCGCCTAACCCATTTGACTGCGGCAAGTTGGCGATTCCACCGCAAATCACGTGACCGTTACCAGCGAACTGAGAATCTTGATAGTCAATAAAACTACTTGGATTTTTCCAACGATCGAGTTCTTTACCATCGGAGCTCCAAGCATAAAACTCGCGAGATCCCCAATTTCCACCATATACGGAACCGGTCTCTGAGTTACTTAACGCCCACCCAATCGAATCCTTTACTTGAAACCTTTCGGTAACCTGAAAATTTTTTGCATCAATAGTTAAGATCATGCTCTTACCTTTTGGTCTATATTCTCCGACCGGCACCCAAACATTTGTGCCATCGAAATCTATTCCGCCAGGATGATACATATCGCCAGAACCTATGGTTATATCTTTTAGTAGTTTCCCAGCGTGATCGGTTACAAAGATATGACCAATACCGCGCCCAGGGGTCGATAGCGTCGGATCAAAGACGTTTAGGGGTTTTTCTAAAACTTCGACCGATGAAAGGAAAATGTAATCGCCAACAAAGGCTAAACCTTGGGGGTGATGAGTCGGGAAAGCAAGAGGAATTCGCTCTACTAGCTCCCAACGGGTATGTCGATTTTGACGCCCTACAAGTTCATTAAGGGTTAGCGCGGATTTCATGCGGAATTGAGCCTAACTCCTTGACGATGCCTGACGTACTGATAGTTTACATCCTACCTGTTCGAAGGAAATCGACATCCGGTCTATTCCTTATTACTTGGAGGAGGCACTTTTAGTGCGTAAAAATAAACTCGTATCAATACTTGCAGTAGCTGGTTTAGCAGTCGCCACTCTTGGCTTCACTGCATCCACAAGCCACGCTGCAGTATTTCAAGTTCGTTTGTATGTATCTGGAGATACTAACGTTGAAAGAATGTGGCTTACGGAATTAATTCCCGCATTTGAAAAAGCAAACCCAAATTACAACGTTGACGTATCCTCTTTTGATCTTCATGGAAAAAATGATGCGCTTACACTCGCGAAAATAATAGCAGCGTCAAAATTAAAAAGAGATGCAGGCTTTGATGTTATTGAAGCTGGATTTGTTCAGGAGCTTGGATTAAAAGGCTATTTAACGATTCCTACAAGTTCTCGAATGCCAAATATCAATAACGTTCCTGCTTCGTTATTAGCAATGAGCAAGGGTGGAATTCCTTATCGAGCCTCAACAGTACTTTTGGCTTATAATTCACAAGTTGTTACAACTCCACCAAAGACTCTTGATGACCTTATTGCTTGGATTAAAGCGAACCCAGGCCGTTTCACATATAACGTGCCATCAGGTGGCGGTAGCGGGTATTCATTTGCACAGACCGTTGTCGATAAGTACCTTACCGATGCAGAAATCGCAACATTGGTAACTGAAGTTAATAAGCCGCTACAAGCTAAGTGGAAGCAAGGATTTGATTTACTCAAGTCGCTAAACCCTTACACATACGGCAAAAATGGAACCTACCCATCAAACAACGCTGCAACTCTTTCGTTGGTTTCTAACGGATCAGTCGATATGGCAACAGTTTGGTCAGATCAGTTCCTTAGCGGTCTAAAAGCTGGAACCATTCCAAGTTATTGGAAGGTTGCTCAAGTAAGTGACCGATCGCTCACAGGTGGACCAGCAATTTTGGGAATTCCGAAGGGAACTCGCCAAGGCGTTGCGGCCCAACGTTTCGTGAACTGGTTGCTTTCACCAGCAGCACAGAACATCATCGTGGGTGGCACTCTAAACGGCTATCCAGTTGTTCCAGTGTCGATGTTGAGCACTGCTAACCAAGGTAAGTTTGCGGTTGGCACAGATGTCTCAAAACTACGCTCGAGCTATTTGTCTAGCAATAATACTGATTTCAAAAATCAGTGGGCGCTTGAAGTTCCTGGTAAGTAAATAGATTGAGCGCTGCGGCTACAAACCAAGTCGCTAACGAGAGCTTTGGGTCGAAAGATCCAAAGCTCTCTGTTCTTGGTTTGTTCATGGCCTTGCCACCTATTTTGGTGCTCGGTACATTTATTGGATTTCCAATTGGTTTAGCTTTCTTATTCTCAATTGGTTTCACCGGTGGCCTCAACGAAGTACTTTCAATTATTGGCCAAGATGTCCGCGGCCGAGATGGCAAGTTATTCACCCTGCAAGCGTATAAAGATGTAATTGCGGATCCACGTTTTGCCGGAGATGTAAAAACAACGCTAATAGTTTCATTTGTTGCGACAGTATTTGTTTTGTTATTTTCAACCGGAATTGGTTTATTACAACGACTTCGTGGCGGAAAACTTTCCTCCGTGTTGACTGCGCTCTCGCTAACACCGCTATTTATTCCAGTAGTAATTTCTTCGTGGGCGCTTTATACCTTTTATGGTAGCGCTGGCCTCTATCGCACTATTTTTCATTCGTTTGGTATCGATGTTCCACAGATAACATCAACGATGCTTGCTGTTATTATTGGTTCAATCTGGGTCTCGTTGCCGTTCGCGACATTAATGATAACTTCAGGATTACAATCTGTACCCAATGCTTTAATCGAAGCTGCCCAAGATGCTGGCGCGAGTTTAATTACCATTATTAGAACGGTTATGTTGCCGTTAGCTTTGATTCCGATAATTATTGCTCTCACATTCACTTCTATCGGCATCTTAGGTTCATTCACAGTTCCATTTTTCTTAGGAGCAAATCAGCCAACTATGTTTGGCGTAGAAATCACCAACTTCTTCTCTGTCTATAATCGACCACAACAGTCGATAGTTATGGCGTTTATTGTTTTTGCCGCTGCTTCTGGGATCGCGTTCTTCTATATTTGGGCAAATTTTCGCAATGCTAAAGAGAGTGGGAGAGTTTGATGGCAAAGGATGTCCAGCCGCTCAATCTCTACACTAAATCAGTTGGTGTAAAGGTATTGCTATCACTTTTCTCGGGCTTCATGCTGCTTTTGATCGTAGGACCATTACTCTGGTTAGCAATACATGCATTTGCAACCGAGTGGTTATTCCCTAGTTATAAGCCGAAAGGCTGGACGCTGGATTGGTTCCGTAAAGTATTTGAGGTTCCAACTCTTGTTGACGCAATGAAAACCTCATTAATTATTTCTCCCATAGTTGTATTACTTTCTGCAGTTATTTGTTTACCAGCCGCTTATGCATCAGCCAGATACAACTATTGGGGTCGCAAATCTTTTTTAATTATAATGTTTGCATCAAATGCTTTTCCTAAAATTGGGTTATTTGCAACCATTGCAACACTTTATTATTTCTTAAACTTGATGGGCACGCTTGTTGGTGTAATTATTATTCAAGTACTAGGGACTATTATTTTCATGACTTGGATTCCAGCTGCGGCCTTTGCAGCAGTGCCAAAATCCTTAGAAGAAGCAGCCCGCGATGCTGGCGCTGGCAAGTTCCGGGTTTTCCGTACCATCACGTTAAAAATGGCAATGCCCGGAATTTTAGTAGCAATGGTCATGTCGTTCATTTATGCATTTGATGAAGCCCAAGGAACATTCTTGATTGGCGCGCCAACTATCTACACCATGCCAACTGCGATGTATGCGATTGTCGAAACTTACCCAATTCAAGTTACTGCAGTATTTTCGATACTTTTAACGATCCCATCAGTTCTCCTAATAGGTTTAGCACGTAAGCACATCATCGGTGGCCAATTGGCTGAAGGTTTCCAGATCAAATGATGAAAGCGAGTAGATAGCAATGGCTAATCAAAGTGGAGAAGGTCTCGAGCTAGTCGGCCTCCGCAAAATATTAGGTGGTCGAGTAATCATCGATGACTTAAACCTTGTAGTTAACAAGGGCGAGATGGTTTCACTGCTCGGTCCATCAGGTTGCGGCAAGACCACGACACTTCGCATGATTGCTGGATTTTTAATTCCGGAATCTGGAAAAGTTTTCTTAGCCGGGAAAGATGTAACTGAAATTGGACCAGAAAAGCGCCCGAGCGCAATGGTTTTCCAAAATTATGCGCTCTGGCCACACATGACCGTTTTTAAGAACGTTGCATATCCGCTCAAGGTAAGAAAAATGTCGAAGTCCGAGATTGAAAAACGAGTACACGATGTCCTAGAAATGGTGAACTTAATGCACCATAAAGATTCGCGCCCAGCTCAAATTTCTGGCGGCGAACAACAACGTGTTGCACTTGCTCGAGCTTTAGTTCAAGAGCCAGACATTCTCTTGCTCGATGAACCACTTTCTAATCTTGATGCAAAGCTCCGCGTAAAAGTTCGTGAAGACATTCGTGAACTGCAACGCCGGCTCGGCATTACCACGGTAATTGTGACCCATGATCAAGATGAAGCGCTATCTATTTCAGATCGAATTGCTGTTATGAATGAAGGACGCATTGAACAATTTAGTACGCCACAGGAGCTTTATGATGCGCCACAAACTGAATATGTAGCTAACTTTATTGGCTCACTAAACCGCGTTACTGGATCATTCGAAAACGGTGCGATTTCTGCTGGCAGTGATGTGATCGGAATTCGCCCTGAGGATGTTTTCTTTAGCAAAAACCAAATACCTGGCAGCGTTGCTGCGACCGTTACTTTGGTTGTGCCGCGTGGTCATTTCTATGAAGTCTATTTAAAACGAAACGATGCAGAGTTAAGAGCATTTGTTTCCAGTGAAGTTCCTAAGGCTGGCGATGCCGGTTTTGCTAACATCACTAAAGCGCTGATTTATCGGGATGGCAAGCTAGTAAGAACTGCTTAATTCTAATGTCCACAAACTCAACAAATATTTGCGCTCATCGAGGCGATTCCAGTCGCTTTCGCGAGAACACAATCGTTGCGATTAAATCTGCGATTGATTCTGGTGCAGCTGTTGTTGAGATTGATGTTCAAATTTCCAAAGATGGAAAAGTAGTAGTAATACATGACCCAACCCTAGAAAGACTTTGGGGTTTAGATAGGAATGTTT
>CANLJW010000022.1:0-15419 GCA_947491605.1 Actinomycetota bacterium
GCCAAGAACTTTCACATCCGGGTGGCGGACTTTCTTCTTATCCGCATCCTCGTTTGATGCCAGATTTTTGGGAGTTTCCCACTGTTTCAATGGGGCTTGGTCCGATCAATGCGGTTTACCAGGCGCGGTTCAATCGTTACCTTCATGGCCGCGGCATAAAAGATACAAGCGATCAACGTGTGTGGGCATTTTTAGGTGACGGTGAAACTGATGAACCGGAGAGCGTTGCTGCGCTAACTTTAGCGGCTCGCGAAAAATTAGATAATTTAACATTTGTTATTAATTGCAATTTACAACGTTTAGATGGCCCAGTTCGAGGCAATGGCAAAATCATTCAAGAACTTGAAGCGTTATATATTGGTGCTGGTTGGAATGTTATTAAAGTTATTTGGGGACGCGAATGGGATCCACTATTTGCCGGCGATCGTGAAGGCGCACTTGTTGATTTAATGAATATAACTCCAGATGGCGATTTCCAAACATTTAAAGCTGAAGGTGGCGCTTATGTAAAAGAAAATTTCTTTGGCAGAGATCCGAGAACTGCTGCAATGGTTGCTAATTGGACGCCCGAACAAGTCTGGAACTTAAAGCGCGGCGGCCATGATTATCGAAAGCTTTACGCTGCATATAAAGCCGCTACTGAACATAAAGATCGGCCAACTGTAATTCTTGCGAAAACTATTAAAGGCTGGACTCTTGGTTCTAACTTTGAAGGGCGTAACTCAACCCATCAAATGAAGAAAATGACCATGGAAAATATCATTGAATTCCGCGATCGCCTTGAAATTCCAATTACAGATGACAAGCTTGATAAATATTTGCCACCTTATTTCCATCCAGGCGTAGATTCACCAGAATATAAGTACATGATGGAACGTCGAAATGCGCTCGGCGGTTCGATGCCTAAACGCAGATCAATTTCTAAACCGTTAACACAACCCGCGGATTCAGCTTATGAAGTGGCAAAGCGTGGCTCTGGCCATCAAGAAATCGCCACCACGATGGCATTCGTTCGATTACTCAAAGACTTAATTAAAGATGAGGGACTTGGTTCGCGATTTGTGCCAATCATTCCTGACGAAGCTCGCACTTTCGGAATGGATTCACTTTTTCCTTCACTGAAAATTTACTCACCTCATGGTCAGATGTACACATCGGTGGACCGAGAATTAATGCTTTCTTATAAAGAATCAACTAGCGGCGTAATTTTGCACGAAGGAATTAACGAAGCTGGATCAGTTGCCTCATTCACTGCAGTGGGAACTTCATACGCAACTCATGATGAACCAATGATTCCGATTTACATTTTCTACTCAATGTTTGGTTTCCAGAGAACTGGTGATGCATTTTGGGCTGCAGCCGATCAAATGACACGTGGCTTTGTGATGGGTGCAACTGCGGGCAGAACGACGCTTAACGGTGAAGGTCTCCAACATGAAGATGGCCACTCGCACTTATTAGCATCCACAAATCCTGCCGTAGTTTCTTATGATCCAGCATTTGCTTTTGAAATTGGCCAAATAATGAAAGATGGACTTCGTCGCATGTATGGCCCAAATAGTGAGAACATTTTTTACTATTTAACAATGTATAACGAGCCTTACCTGCAACCTGCCGAACCCGAAAACCTCGATGTTAACGGCCTATTAAAGGGTATTTATTTATACTCAGAATCCCGTGGTCGAAAGAAGCGACAAGCCAACATTTTGGCTTCTGGCGTCGCAGTTAATTCCGCAATGAAAGCCCAAAAGTTATTAAAAGATGACTGGGGCGTTAACGCAAATGTATGGTCGGTAACTTCTTGGAATGAACTGCGCCGTGATGGTTTAGAAGTTGATCGTCATAATTTATTGCACCCAAATAATTTGAAAACTGCGTTTATTACCGACCGGATGAACTCAGTGAACGGTTCAGTCCTTGCAGTCAGTGATTTCATGCGCGCAGTTCAAGATCAGATTTTGCCATGGGTGCCACAACGATTTGATTCACTCGGCACCGATGGTTTTGGCCTCTCGGATACTCGTGGCGCGCTCCGTCGACATTTTAAAGTTGATGCCGAATCAATTGTGGTTGGCGTACTTTCGCAATTAGTTCGAGAAAAGAAGATTAATAAGAAAGTTATTCAAGCGGCAATCAATAAATATAAACTAGACGATGTTTCTGCAGCAGATCCTGGAAACACTGAAGGCTCCGGCTGAGTTAAGCCTTGCCGGCAGCAGCGAAGAAAGTTACTGCCGCCAACATTAGGGCTGGAATCACTAACATCAAAGGCAACCCGATTAGGTGGATAGTCCAGGCAAGTACAACTCGAACTGCAAAGTTCAATATCTGATTTAGGGCACCGATTTCGGCAACAATTACGCCACTTGGTCGATCGCTTCTACGGCCAGCAATTGCTAGGAAGAGCGGCCCTAAGAATGAAATCCCAACGCCACCAACTAGAAAAGCGAAAACTACGATTGCAAAACCCAATAATTGATGGTTTTTGGATACCAAATAACCGGTGTACATAAAAATCGAAAAAGTTAAACCCCCAACAAGTGGAAAAATCCTAATTAACCGCTGCTCTGACCAACGTTTAGAGAGCGGCCCAAATGAAATTCTTCCAAAAATCATGCCGCCCATAAAAAAGATATATGGCAGCACCGCTAGCGATGCGTTTACGCCAATTTCTTCACGAGCAAAAATTGAACCCCAGTCGCCGAGCATAGTTTCTAAAGTTTGTGAACAAAGCACTGCGATGCTGATGAACCAATCAATTTTGAAGGATTTCGCCATATCTTTAAGCGTTACTACTCCATCCGAATCTGTGATTTCCCTACCTTGTAATAGGACATTTCGCAGTAAATAAATTACAAAGATCGTCACAATAAAATCTACGGTTACTAAAGTATCAACGTGCCAAGTGATTGGAATCCTCCGCGCAACGAGCGATGCGACGATTGCGCTACCGAGCGCACCCGCGGTCCAGAATCCATGCATAAACGGGATTATGGTTTGGCCACTATCTTTTTGACGATGAAAAGCTTGGGCATTTACCGCAATGTGATAGCTGGACCAAGATGCACCACAGATCAAATTTAGGATTAAATAAATAACAGGATTGTGTAGATGCACCATGATTGCGAGCGTTCCATACATCGTTATTGTGGAGAAAACTAAGACTGATCTCACGCCGATCCGATGCACGATGTGTCCCATAGTTAAGAGACTTACCAGGGCGCCGATTGAGCCAGAACTTAAAAGCAATCCGAAAGTACCGTTGCTAACTCCTAAATTGTATTTAATATCAGGCATGCGCGGGGCAAGTGTCATAACGCCAAAACCAAATAAACCAAACATTGCTGCTAAGGCTTGCTTTTCGGCACGGCCCATTTCTTTAGTATGTTTTATCAAAATAACGCACTTGCTAGCGCACTACGCGCTTTAATTAAAATAGGGTCCATTGGGTCAACGAGTGAAAACAATGCAAGTAAATGATCTTTAGCGCGCTTCTTATCGTCACTATCTGAAATTTTAATTGCATTGATTAAACGATTGAAGCCACTTTCATAATTTCCGCCAGCAACTTCAACATCGGCAGCCTGAATTTGTACTTCTAGATTGGTTGGATCTGCAGCAGCGCTTGCCAGAATGGTTGCGCTATCCAAATTAGAAATTCGAACCATCAATTCGCATTGAGCTAGTCCAATTTGAGCTAACTTCTCAACCGGTTTCCGAGAAAGCCATTTCTTATAAGAAAGCGCAGCTAGGGGGTAATCGCCTTTTTCTAGAGCCGCCATTGCTTCTAGCTCTTCTGGCTCCATCACTGGTTCGGCCGGTTCGCTGGTTGCCGAAGCGCCTTTAATCTTTAGCCCTTTTTGAGCAGCTAGCTCCAACACTTTATTTAATACTGCTCGAAGTTGTGGCTCTGGATGTGGTGCATCAAAAAGTGGCACGCCTTGCTCTTGAATTAACGCAATTCCAAATGGCAACGCTTGAACTTGAAGTGCATTTGCCATCTCTGGATATTTATCAAGATTTACACTTCCCAAACGCCAAGTTCCACCATCGTTTGCTGCTAATTTATTAAGTATTTCTAAGACTTGAACCGACTCCGGCATCCGCGCTGACCAGGCTAAAAGAACTACTGGGGTTGAGTTTGAAACGCTTACAAAATCTCTGACTAAATTTTCTGGAGTAGCCTCAATCGCTATACCTGGTTGAGTTGGAGTTGAATTTGCAGCTGGTTTTTTTAGCGAAGTTAGATCGAAAGCTCTACCAAAATTTTGTGACAAATTAGGGGTACTCACCCGCTAATCCTATTTCAATTTTTTGAACGACGATAATTTAAATGGCTATGAATTGCATCTAAAACGGCACTTGCGCCAGATTCATTCTCCATGGAGCCAATTAATACTGGTGGTTTCCAATTTGGGTCTTTCGCTGATAACGCAAGTGAGCGTTCCACCTCTCTGGCAACCTCTTCTGCGCCACCACGATCTTCCTTATTTATTAAATAAACATCACCTATCTCCATAACACCTGCTTTTGCAGCTTGGATGCCATCGCCCATTCCGGGGGCTAAAACCACCATCACAGTATCGGCATGACGCATCACTTCAATTTCGCTCTGCCCAACACCTACTGTTTCGATAATTACATTGTCAAAGCCAGCAACTGCCAAAATATAAACGACAGAATCAGTTGCATTCGATAATCCACCAAGTGCACCGCGTGTTGCCAATGATCTTATAAAAACTTTTTTATCTGAAAAATGATGTGTCAATCTAATTCGATCACCAAGTAGTGCACCACCAGTAATTGCAGATGATGGATCAATTGCGACTATTGCAACCGATTCTCCATTCTTACGGATTAAATTAATTAGCGCATTCGTGGTTGTAGATTTTCCAACGCCAGGGCTGCCAGTTATTCCGATAATTGGCGGTGACTTCGCTGGTTCTCCCAATAATGGTTTGAGTTCTGAAACCACCAATTCGAAATCTTCCACAAGCGATGCAGCTTTAGCGATAATTCGTTGATCACCAATTCGAATATCGGCAGTGAACTTTGCGATGGATTTAAGCGCACTTTCTCGTGTCGCTGGTTTGTCTGGGCTGGCCATACCTGACACGATACGACATGTGAACCAATCAAGTGCGCATCTGGATGGCATCCCCGGGCTTGTCGGAATCGATCATGTTGGAATTGCGGTCGAAAATCTGGATTCAGCAATTGAGTTCTATGCCACACATTTTGGCGCAGTACTTACGCATCGCGAAACCAATAGCAAACAACTAGTCGAAGAGGCGATGATACAAATTGGCAATTCGACCATTCAACTTTTAGCAGCAACCGACCCTGCATCTACAATCGCTAAATTCATCGCAAAAAGTGGCGTTGGAATCCAACAACTCGCTTACCGTGTTACAGATATTTCAGCTGCAGTTGCAGCGGCTCGGTCGCTGGGAATTCGAGTTCTATATGAAGATGAACAAATTGGCACTGCTGGAGCAAAAATAAATTTTTTACATCCAAAAGATTGTGGCGGCGTTTTAATCGAATTAGTTGAACCGGTTAAGAAGTAATCAACTTTTAACGCTCACGCCAGAATCCATTCGGTATGGCAAAATCAAATTCATATAATCTGCAGTTGCAAAATCTAATCCAACATCTTTCCCAGCTTTCTCACCCAAATACCATCGGTGTTCCAAAACTTCATGAAAAATTTGGGCATTTTCAACTCGGCCTTTTAAGTTCTCTGGAACTTGGCTAATAACTTTTTCGAAAACCTCAGTTAACCATCGCTTGATGGTCTCTTCTCGTGGCGGCCTTGGCTTTTCTTCGCGCGATCTAAATCGATCGTAAGATGCGAGTAAGCGTTTGGCTTGCAACTCTTCGGTTTCTAAACCAATTAATTCTCGCAACCGTTGTTTGTGATAGCCCGGTGCTACTAACTTTGGTTGAAAATTTAAAGCTTGTTTTTCACCATCGAGGGAAATTTCAACTTCTTCCACAGCAAACCCTAAATCTTGGAGCGAGCGCATCGCTCGCTCTACTGCATGGCGATCACTTGGATCTAATACTTGTGGCTCTTTTAGCACTTTCCAGAGCCGGTGGTAGCGCCGGATTACACCTTCGCTCGCCCGAATTGGGTCCATGCCTGCATGAAGCACGCCAGCAATCGCTAAATCCTCTAACTCGGCAGCGACATTAAATTGCGCAATCTCTAAATCATGTTTGCGTTGGCCATTGCTTAAAGATTTTTGGAATTCACCAGTTTCAGCATCCACTAAATACGCGGCATAACCTTCAGCATCACGGCGAAAGAGCGTATTGGAGAGCGAGCAATCTCCCCACCAAAAACCTAAAAGGTGGAGCCGAACTAGTAAGAGCGCCAAAGCGTTAGCCATATTTATAATTTCGGAGTCGGATAAGTTGGTGCTAAGAATTACCCGATACGGAAGTGAATACGGTAAAAATCTTGTAACTAAAGTGCAGGGAAGTTCCTCGCCACTTTTATCCAATCTGCCTTCAACCACCGCAATAGGTCCCACAGATGGTGCATTTCGTTTTATCAACTCGCGCAAAATTAAATATTCACGATTTGCAAACTCTTCTACAGTTTCCTTAACTGCATAAATTTCACTATCGGGATCGTTGCTAGATCTAACAAGTCGAACGATATGGCGGGATATACCTCTTTGATTTGTTAGCGTTGGATCCTCGGGCCACTCTTCTAGCGGCGTAGACCAAGGCAGTGATGCGAGCGCGCCAATCTCATCGCCCAACCCTGTGATTCGCAATCCCGATTTAGCCGCTGCCATAGCCATATTCTCTCTGATAATTGTGAACGGCGCGTTACATTAAAGGGTAGTTACGGCGATAACTGAAAATCCACCATTTAGAATAGCGCTATGGCGATTTTAAGAAAAAAATCAGCAAAAACTATCCCAACTTCAGATTTTGGTATTAGCGGTGAGCCAATAAATAGAAATCATCCCTTCTATTTTGGATTTGTTGCAGCCGCTGGCGCAATTACAGCTTTAACCATGATGCGAGCGCTCGCCTCGGCTAGCCAAGTTTTCGTACTAATCATAATTTCACTTTTTTTTGCCATGGGATTAAACCCTGCTGTGGCCGCGATTCAAAGTAAAGGTCTCTCTAGAAAACAGGCTGTGGTCGCAATAATTTTTGGCTTACTCTTATTCATTGCGATTTTTATCGTTATTGTAATTCCACCTCTAATAAAACAAGTTAACTCATTTATAAGCGGTGCCCCACAACTAGTTGATTCGCTCCGACAAAATGCTGGCATTGCAAAATTTAATGACCAATTTGGATTGATCGATACGCTCGATAATAAATTACAAGAGTGGATTAAGAATGGAAAATTAGCTACATCCGCATTTGGTGGTGTTCTTGGAGTCGGTAAGACCGTGATTTCGGGAACGCTCTCCGCGCTAACCATTATCGTGTTGACGCTTTATTTCATTGCTTCGTTGCCGAGCGTAACAGAGATGGCTTATCGGTTAGTGCCAGCATCTCGTCGTGAACGAGTTACAAGATTAAGTGATGCAATCATCAAAAGAGTTGGTGCATTCGTGGGCAGCCAAGTGATTGTTGCAATTCTTGCCGGAATATTTGTTTTGGTATTGGCACTGATTCTTACTCTGCCATATTCAGCTGCACTTGCCATGATTGTGCTCTTCTGTGGATTAATTCCGCTAGTTGGTCACTTCCTAGGGATTTCAATAGTCACAATTGTTGCGTTATCGCAATCCCCTAAAACCGCAATAATCGCTTTTCTTGGTTATGTAATTTATGTCCAAATTGAGAACTACGTAATCACCCCAAGAATCATGAAGAAATCGCTTGCAATTCCTGGGCTTGTCACAATTGTGGCTGCGCTATTAGGAACTTCACTTCTAGGATTAGTCGGTGGAATTTTAGCGGTGCCAATTGCTGCGGCAATTTTATTAATTCTTGATGAAGTTGTTTATCCAAACGCTGCTAAATCTTAAATTTCTAACGGTAGTGGTAGCGCTGCGGGGTTGATAATTTTTAATATCTCGGTTAGCGCGATGTAAACAAACGGTTCCCCAACCCAGAGATGTTTAGCGCCATCAATTCCAAGAACTTTTGCTTGTGGAATTAGGGAGAATTTACTCCTAGCTTCATCTGGTTTTAAAAATTCATCAAACTCTGGCACCAGTGCAATAACTGGCCGGCCATCTTTTGCCCAAAAAGTTAATTCGATTTCACTAGTTCGTCGAAGTGGTGGGCTGAGCAAAATTAATCCTTTGATTCGTAGATCTTTTGCATATGACAAAGCTAATTCAGTTCCAAAGGACCAACCAATCACCCACAAATTTTCTAAATTTAATTCCGTAAATGCATATTCAACCGCGGCTTCAACATCGTATTTTTCACTCTCGCCATTTCCAAATTCACCATCACTTCTACCAGCTTCACTTTCCGTACCTCTAGTGTTAAATCGAAGTACTGTGATATCTGCCAACGCCGGTAACCGATTTGCAGCTTTCTTAAAAATATGGCTATCCATCATGCCACCATGGGTTGGCAGCGGGTGTAAACAAAGGAGCGTAGCTACTGCCGGCTTTAACGGAGTTGCCACTTCTCCAATTAAATTCAATCCATCGACGGTATGAATCGTGATTTTTTGCCGATTTGCTGGCAAAACAGTACTCGGACGGATTAACTCAGACACCAAATCAGTTTACTCTGTCGCCATGGCAAAAATAGAAACCTTCGCAAGCCTTGATCCTGCTACTGGAATTGAAGTGGGTCGATACCCAAATACCTCAAGTTTAGAAGTATTTAAAATCGTAGCCGATGCAAAGAGCGCAGCTAAATCATGGGAAACGTTTGGATTTGCAAAACGAAAAAAAATTCTTTTAAAGTGGGCAGCGTTATTAACTAGGGAAATTGATGTCGGAGCTTTGTTAATTAAATCTGAAACTGGAAAACCAATCGGTGATGCGCGTTTGGAATTAACGCTAGCTATTTCGCAGATTGCGTGGGCAGCCAAGAGCGCTGGTCGAATTCTTGCTACCCAATCTCGCCCTGCTGGAATTCTCATGTTTAATATGTCGGCAAAAGTAGAGCGCTCACCTTATGGCGTGGTTGGCGTAATTGGACCTTGGAACTACCCAGCATTTACACCAATGGGGTCGATTGCATATGCGTTAGCTGCGGGCAACACCGTGGTATTTAAACCAAGTGAGTACACACCCGGAGTTGGTTCCTGGTTGAGCGAAACATTTAAACGGGTAGCGCCATTTGATTCAATTTTCACCACGATAACTGGGTTACCAGAAACCGGTAAAGCGCTTACTGAAAGCGCGATCGATAAAATTTCATTTACTGGATCTACTAAAACCGCAAAAATAGTTGGCCAAATTTGTGCGGCTCGGATGATCCCAGTTGTTCTTGAATGCGGTGGTAAAGACGCAGTCTTGGTAGATCGCGATGCCGATTTGGCGCTGGCTGCTGAAAATACGCTCTGGTCCGCCATGTCTAACGCGGGACAATCTTGTATTGGCGCAGAACGAGTTTATGTACATAGCGAGGTCGCCAATAAATTTATTGAAATTATCACCGCAATGGCTAAGCAATTAAAAACTGGCGTTACCGAAGGCGATAGTTATGGGCCTGCAACCAGGCCAGCTCAATTAAAAGTTATTTCCGCACATATTAAAGATGCAGCAGATCAAGGGGCCACTTTCATTTTAGGTAGCCCGAACTCAGTCCATGAGAGATATGTAGATCCCGTCATCATGTGCGATGTGCCGGAAAATTCAACTGCAGTAACTGATGAGACTTTTGGTCCAACGTTAGTGATTAATCGAGTTGAAAATATGTCTGTAGCGATCCAGCTAGCTAACGCCACTCGCTATGGCTTAGGAGCATCGGTCTGGTCGAAACGAAGCGGTGAGAAAATTGCGAGCCAATTGCAATGCGGTATGGTCTCAATCAATTCAGTCTTTTTATTTGCAGCGATTGCATCGGTCCCATTTGGCGGCATTAAAGATAGTGGGATTGGTCGAATCCATGGCGCCGAAGGACTTCTTGAATTTGCTTACGCACGAACTATTGTGCGACCAATCTTTAAAATTCCAATTGTTTTCACAACATTTAAGCGAAGTGAATTTGCAGATAAATTCATTATGAAACTTGTAAAAGTTTTACACGGCAAAAAAAGATTTAATTAATATCTAGGAGCGTTTCTAGTTCGTTCCGTTTTTGGTTTGCGATCATCGCGTTTGTCCCAACATGCAGTGTGCCAATGTCTACGGCTTTCAACATCATGTTCTATCCAGGCAACTGTGTGAGGAGTTGCCATCGGAATTATTTGATCACATCCAGGACACCGATAAGGTTTGGTGGAACCCGAGCCAGTAATCCGGCGCACCCGATAAATTCCTTCATCATGTTCTTCGATAGTTTCATGAGAAGCAGCCACTTCGCGTTCGGCAGGCTTTGGGCCGCGACGTTTAGGGTGATTTCGGCGTGGGCTCATGAGCATTAGAATAGCGAAATGCTGCGCCCGTTAGTAATTGATGTTTCGAATTTAACGAAAACTTATGGTGGTAAAACTGCAGTTAACGGGATAGATCTACAAGTCCACAAGGGCGAAGTATTCGCACTGTTAGGCCCAAATGGTGCCGGTAAAACAACGACAGTCGAAATTTTAGAAGGTTATCGAGGGCGCGATAGCGGCAAAGTATCGGTTCTTGGTTTTGATCCTAATGCAAAAGTAAGTAAATCAGCAGAGCGCGCATGGCGCGATCAAATTGGCATTGTTCTACAAACTACAATGGATGCACTTGATTTAACGGTTCGCGAAACCCTAACTCACTTCGCAAAATATTATACAAATCCTAAAGATTCAAACGCAGTTATTGAATCAATCGGTTTGACTGAAAAAGTAGATGAAAAAGTTCGAACCCTATCTGGTGGCCAACGTCGCAGGTTAGATGTTGCGCTCGGAATAATTGGCAGACCTGAGTTGCTTTTCTTAGATGAGCCAACAACTGGTTTCGATCCTGAAGCTCGACGTGCATTTTGGGAATTAATCCGAAACCTTCGCGATGAGGGCACTTCAATTTTATTAACTACCCACTATTTAGATGAAGCTGAAGCATTAGCCGATCGGGTGGCCGTTATTAATAATGGCCAGATTCTAGAAGTAGCAACCCCGAAAACGCTCGGTGGCCGAGCGAATTCTAAAGTTGAGATTTCTTGGATTGAAAATGGCGAACCCCGATCTAGATTTAGCGATACCCCGACTGCAACGGTTCAAGAATTAGCGGCGCGATTAGGCGGCGAAATAGCTGGATTAACGGTTACTCGCCCAACTTTGGAAGATATTTATCTCAAAATGATTGGTGAAAATTCATGAAACAAATTTCCACTATTCAATTGGGATTAGCTAGAGGTGCGCTTGAAATAAAACAATTTAATCGACAACGTGAATCGGTAGTTTTTACAATCTTATTTCCGGTGATTTTACTATTTATTTTCGGTTCGGTTTTCAACGACAGTATCGCTCCGGGTGTAACTTTCAGCCAATATTTTGTGGCAGGAATGATTGCTTCTGGCCTAGTAAATTCTGGATTCCAACAGCTTGCAATTTCAATTCCAATGGAGCGAGATTTAGGAACGCTAAAGCGATTACGCGGTACGCCAATGCCAGCTACTGCATATTTCATCGGCAAAGGAATTCAAGTTCTTTACTCAATGTTCTTGCAATTAGTGCTTTTACTTTTCTTTGGCACAATTTTCTTTGGGCTTGAACTTCCAACCCAGCCAATTAAGTGGCTTACTTTTACTTGGTTAATTATCTTGGGAACTGCCTCTTCAACTCTTCTTGGAATTGCATTTTCAGTTGTGCCAAAATCTGGCAGAGGCGCCTCTGCAGTAGTTTCACCAGTTGTAATCGTGCTCCAATTCTTTAGTGGAGTTTTCTTTATTTTTACTACCTTGCCATCATGGATGCAACATTTCGCAGCGATATTTCCACTCAAATGGTTAACCCAAGGAATGCGCTCAGTCTTCTTGCCCGACAGTTTCGCCACTCAAGAAGCTGCTAAATCTTGGGAGATAAATAAAATTGCCATTATTTTGATCGCTTGGTTAATTGCTGGAGTTTTCATCTCGCTCAAAACTTTTAAGTGGACGAAGGAATGAAACAGCGCTTAACTCTTCTACTTTCAGTGGTGCTAATTCTTGGATTTGGCACACCTTCGGCTAGCGACGCATCCTTAAAACCAGCTGCAAAAGCGAGCGCTAAACCAATCCCATCGCCAACTCCAAAATGGCCACCAGTTGGATTTGTTGCTAAAGATGGAGTGTATGCAAAAATTCCAACCGGAAAAGAATTGATTGGCGTGCTTTCCGCTAAAACCACGCTAGCTTCTGACGTAAAACTTTGTAAGAAATATGCTTGTGGTGCTGTAATAGTTGCGGCTGAAAAAAGTTGCCAATGGTGGGAAATTCAGTCAGTTGTTTATGGACCCACATCTGATGTCGATACGGCTACCGTCCGATATGGCTCTACCAAAACCATTGCAAAATCAACTTATTCACAAGAGCAAAAAACTATTCTTTTGATTAGCAAGGAACCGCTGGTTTCGGGGGTTTACATCAGCGGAATTAGACTTATGTGCCAACGCGGCGCATCCATAATTCCATATCCATCAAATAGTTACGCGCCAGATTCGGCACGAATAAAGAATTAGCGATTAGCTCCAGGAACCCAGAGTTCATCACCATGTATTTTATTTTCATGGCGCGCTAGTACGAATAATAAATCTGAAAGTCGGTTCAGATACTTTGCGGTTAATGGATTTACCCCAGTACCAAACCCATGGATAGCATGCCAAGTGCATCGTTCGGCTCTACGAGTAATAGTTCTAGCCACATGCAAATGTGAGGATGCGGGAGTTCCGGAAGGTAAAACAAAAGAACGAAGCGGTTCTAATTCAGCGTTATATTTATCAATCTGCTCTTCTAAATAAGAAATTTGGGTTTCTAAAACTCGGAGGGGTTCATGGGCTGGCGCATCAATAACTGGGGTACAAAGGTCAGCACCAACATCAAACAAATCGTTTTGGATACGTACCAATAACTTGCGCACATCACTATTTAAGGTTTCAGCAGTTAGGACAACACCGATATAAGAATTTGCTTCATCGACCGTTGCATAAGCTTCTAATCGAGGATCATTTTTTGATGTGCGGCTCATATCGCCTAACGAAGTTGTGCCATCATCACCAGTTTTTGTATAAATCCTCGTCAAATGAACCATAGTATGAGCCTAATAGAGCCATTACGATGTAGCCAATTAGAAGCGCCGATTGATTAATTTAGGGAGGCCCGCCATGCTCGATCGCTTCAAAGTCGTGGGCGGCGCTTCTCTAAAAGGTGAAGTTTCGGTAACTGGTGCAAAGAACTCAGTTTTGAAATTAATGGCGGCATCGCTACTGGCCGTAGGCAAAACCACGATTAGAAATGTTCCAAAAATTGCTGATGTTGAAATTATGTCTGAGTTGTTATCGCGATTAGGTTGCAAAGTAGTACATGATGAAAAAAATAGTTTAATCACAATCGAAGTTCCGGAAAAACTAGGACACCGTGCTGATTATGATTTAGTGCGAAAAATGCGCGCATCTATAAATGTTTTGGGGCCACTGGTCGCGCGCCTTGGTAAGGCAGAAGTTGCACTGCCTGGTGGCGATGCAATCGGATCGCGTGGCTTGGATTTTCATTTGAAGGGACTCGCTGAACTTGGCGCAACTGCGCATAACGAGCATGGCTATGTAATTGCGGAAGCTCCTTTCGGATTAATTGGCGCAGATATCACGCTAGATTTTCCTAGCGTAGGTGCAACCGAAAATATTATGACTGCTGCGGTATTAGCTAAAGGTAAAACTACTTTAGATAATGCTGCTCGCGAACCCGATATCGTCGATCTTGGGAATTTTTTAATTGCGATGGGCGCTGATATTTCTGGTCTTGGAACACCGAAAATTTTAATAACTGGAGTTAAAACCCTTTCGCCAACTGATCACACCACTTTGCCAGATCGCGTTGTTACTGGAACTTGGGCATTTGCGGCCGCAATAACGCAAGGTGATATCACCATTCATAATTGCCGACCTAGTGATTTAGAAGTTCCGTTAGATAAATTAGTTTTAGCTGGTGCGGTAATTACTACGACAAAAGATGGCATTCGGGTAAAAATGGATCATCGGCCAAAAGCAATTGATGTTGCAACCCTTCCCTACCCAGGTTTTCCAACTGATCTGCAACCCATGATTATTACGCTGAATTCAATCGCAGATGGTGATGCGATCGTGACTGAGAATGTATTTGAAGGGCGTTTTATGTTCGTAAATGAACTAACTCGGTTAGGTGCGAAAATTCGGGTTGATGGGCATCACGCGGCCATCTCTGGAATTCCGCAATTATCTTCAGCACCAGTAGTTGCAACCGATATTCGTGCGGGTGCGGGCTTAGTTTTAGCTGGCTTAGTTTCTGACGGAATTACATTTGTTGAAGGCGGATTCCACATTGATCGTGGTTATCCAAATTTTGCTAAACAGTTGGAGCTACTTGGAGCAGATGTTACGAGAGTTGATTAATTAAATTAATCGGTACTCTCACCAAGGATAGAAACTCGATTCTTAGCCACAGATAAAAATCCTCCGTGTACGTTGAATTCGGAAACAGTTCCATCGACACCTTTAATTGAAACTAATCCATCTACAAGTGCACCGAGAAGCGGAGTGTGGCCAGGAAGAATGCCTAGATCTCCATCGAGAGTTCGCGCCGAAACCGACGTGGCTTCGCCCGACCAGACCCGTTTCTCTGGCGAAACAAATTCGACTTTTAGTGAGCTCATATCTAGTTCTTAGCCAACTCTGCAGCTCGACGCTCAACATCATCTAGACCGCCGCACATAAAGAATGCTTGCTCCGGCACATGGTCATAGTCACCATTTGCGAGCGCATCAAATGCGGAAATTGTTTCAGTAAGTGGCACAAATGAACCATCGAGGCCAGTAAATACCTTTGCAACGAAAGTATTTTGCGAAAGGAAGCGTTGGATACGACGAGCGCGACCAACCAGGATTCGATCTTCTTCGGAGAGTTCGTCGATACCAAGAATTGCGATGATGTCTTGTAAATCCTTGTAACGCTGCAAAATTTGCTTGATTCGGTTTGCAACGCGGAAGTGATTATCACCAATGTAACGAGGATCAAGAATTCGAGAAGTTGAATCCAGTGGATCTACCGCGGGATAGATACCCAATTCTGAAATTGGACGAGATAGCACTGTAGTTGCATCTAAGTGCGTAAAAGTAGTGTGTGGCGCTGGATCTGTGATGTCATCGGCAGGTACATAAATCG
>CANLJW010000023.1:0-14219 GCA_947491605.1 Actinomycetota bacterium
TGCGCTATCGTCAAATCGGTGGATTTAAATTAAAAGATTTACCAATGTTGGCCTTTATCGGGGTCGCGGATTTCTTAGCAAATTATTTATTAGGTTTAGCAACAACTAAAGGCTTAGTCTCAATCGCAATGGTGCTTGGTTCGCTCTTCCCAATTGTTACTGCAGTATTAGCCTTTAAATTCCTGCACGAACGGCTTCACAAGGTGCAATATCTCGGAATTCTCTTTGCAATAATTGGTGTTGTGATGATTTCGCTAGCTTAATTAACTCTTTTAAATATTTGAAAAATTTCATCTGTTAGCACTTCCTCGCTAACAAGTGCGAACTCCGTCAATAATTTTACAAGATCAACCTTATTTTCACCGCCAGAGATTTTGGTTCGGGTAATGGCAATCTCAGTTATTTCAGGTAGCGCCGCTATCAAGAAATTTGGTCCACCTTCAATTAAAACTTGGCTCCCAAATTCGGCTAAACATTTCGCAATAGCTGCTACCGGAGAAATTTGCCACCAATAAAGTGCGGGATGAGTAGTTAGCGATTCTGGAATCAGGGGGTTATGCGATACGACAACCAGTGGAATTGGGGTTTTTCGGTATGGCTCGGTTATGGCGGTTTTGCCACCAATCACAATCACATCAAATTCGGCGCGCATCGCATGAAATCGGTTTCGATCATTAGCCGAACTCAGACCGGCGGAGCGGCCATTTAGCGTGGTTGCAACATCGCTTCCGATTACTAAATTGGCCCGAACTCTCGCATCCACGAGCCCACCATATCTAGCAATTATCTCGTCATACCTCGTCATAGCTTGTCAGTGGTGGGTCGTACCATTTTCAAATGATCATAGATTGCGATACCTGCACCATGCGAGATATAGCCTGTAATGATTGCGTTATCTCGGTTCTGCTAAATCCACTTCCAAATAGCTTGCCCGAGCTCTCCGAAAGTGAGAATTTAGCGATTGCGCTCCTATCCTCGCGTGGCATGGTCCCGCCACTACGTTTTGGTGAAAATTCACAGGCAATTTGACGCTCTCAGCTTGAGCTCGAAGGCTCGGCCTCGTTAGCCTCTTTTAGTGAGAAGAAGTAAGTTGGTACGGTTTTGGGTCGGGCTGGTTAGTTGCGCCATGATTTTTGCGCTCGTACCTAGCGCCAACGCCGCGAATCTCAAAGATGTGCAAGCGAAGGTAGAAGCGCTACAAGAAGATGCGGCGATGGCAGCCGAAGGAGCACAAGCCGCAAAAGTCGAATTAGCTAATCTCAATAAAACTCTTAAAACCGTACAAGCGAAAGCTGCTACCCAACAAGGAAATGTTAGCGATCTACAAAAATCGCTCAGCACAATTGCGATCGCTCAATACAAATCCGGCGGACTAAGTCAGAGCCTTGAATTACTTTTTTCTTCTGACCCAACGCTCTTCCTAACTTCAGCGGGTTCACTTGAAGCGATCACTCGGAAGAAATCAATCCAACTTAGAAAGTTCACTGCTGCAACCCAGAGATTAACCGCAACTACCTTGATCGTAAATGACAAATTAGCTTTAGTAAAAGCAACCCAAGCGCGACTGACTGCTCAAATGAAAGCTGCGCAAAGCAAATTAGCTGAGGCAGAGGAGCTACTTGCAAAACTTGAAAAAGTTGACCGTGAACGAATTTTAGCTGCGCAACAAGCTTCCGAAGATGCTGACCAAAAAACTTCGCTGCAAGATGCTGTAAGTGCAAATAATATTTCTGGGCGTGCTGGAATTGCGCTCCGTTTTGCACTTAAACAAATCGGCGATCGGTATGTTTTTGGAGCGGCTGGCCCAGTGCGTTGGGATTGTTCTGGCTTAACTATGCGGGCATTCCAAGCCTCTGGCGTATCACTTCCGCACTCCTCTAGAGCACAAGCGAACTATGGAAAATCTATCGCCCGCAATAAATTACTTCCCGGCGATTTAGTTTTCTTTGGCAAACCGATCTCGCACGTTGGTATTTACCTCGGTGGCGGCAAAATGGTGCATGCACCAAGACCTGGAGCTCGGGTCAAAGTTATAAGTTTTGGAAACAGTTTAGGCTCGAAGCGATATGTAGGAGCACGCCGTTTATAACGACGAGAAAGTTTTATTAGTCAGCAACGATTTTGGGCCGCGTGCTGGCGGCATCGAAACTTTTATTATTGGCTTGTTGGAGCGAATCCCCGCAGGATTAACCACTGTTTACACTTCAAATCAGGGCGATACCAAAGAATATGATCAATATTGGCTACGCGAGTACGGCGTAACGGTAATTAGAGATCGAATGAAAGTGCTTTTACCCACTCCGCGTGTAAATAACGCGGTAAAGCAAATTTTAAAATCAAATGGAATTGAAAGAGTTTGGTTCGGCGCAGCCGCTCCGCTTGCCGTGATGGCGCCAATCTTACGTAAAGCTGGCGCAAAACATATTGTGGCAATGACGCAAGGTCATGAAGTTTGGTGGGCCAAAATTTATCCATTTAAATGGATTCTGCAATTAATCGCTAGAAATGTAGACCACTTAACTTTTTTAACAGATTACACCGGCACCGCAATCGGCAAAGCGCTAGGTAAAAAATCAAAAGCTAAAATGGTAAAAATTCTCCCCGGAATCGATGTCGCACACTTTGTTCCAAGCGCAAAAGATTCGGTCCTAGCTAATGAAATTGGGATTCATAATCGCCCCACCATTGTTTCAGTAGGTCGACTCGTACATCGCAAAGGGCAAGATCGATTAATCGAAGCGCTCCCAAAAATTCTGGAGAAAGTTCCCAATACGGCGCTATTGCTCGTAGGAACTGGACCACATAAAGAAGAAATCAAATCCTTAGTTTCAAAACACAATATGGATGCAAACGTATTTTTTGTTGGACGAATAGTTCATGAAGAATTACCGCGCTATTTCGCATTAGGGGATTTGTTTGCGATGCCAGCGCGAAATCGCCTAGCCGGTCTAGAAGTTGAAGGATTGGGAATTGTATATTTAGAAGCAAGTGCTTGCGGAATCCCCACAATCGTTGGAAATTCTGGCGGCGCACCTGAAGCTTTAATCGAAGGTAAAACTGGTTACTTAGTTGATGGTAACAGCATTGATGAAATTGCTAATGCAGCTATCCGAATTCTTACTGATCCAGCGCTGCGGCGGGAGATGGGTACTTTTGGAAATAAGTGGGTAAATGATGAATGGAATTGGCAGATTTGGTCAGACCGATTTAACCAAATCCTATTTAAGTAAACCTTTTCGTCGACCCGCATTTATTGCTTGCATCCGATTATTAACGCCGAATTTCCGGTAGATAGCAGCCAGATGTGTCTTAATCGTTGATTCGCTAACAAAGAGATTTACCGCCATATTTGTAACAGTTTCACCTAGTGGTAATAGCTCTAACACCTCAATTTCCCGCCCGGTTAAACCATGACGATCGCGTTTCACCGCTAACACATCTACCAATCTGCGCGTGGTAAATGAAAGTGGCGCTTTATGTGAATGATATATAGCCGCAATAACTTCGCTAATAGGTGCAATTTTCTCAACGAAAGCGCTTGCTCCGGCATCGAGTGATGCGACTATGTATTCTGGTAAGTCAGACATTGTTAAAACTACAATTCCAATTTTCTTTGAATTACTTCTAGCCCACCTAATGATGTCGAGGCCACTGCCATCTGGTAAATGTAAATCCACCACGATTACATCTGGGTTATGGTGGGCAATCTGCGCAAAAGCTTCGCGCTTCGACGCTGCTTCACCAACTATTTTTACTTGCGGATCTTGAGTCAACGCACGTTTTAGCCCTTCACGGACAATCGCGTGATCATCAATTACGAGGACGGTTATCATCAATTAATCGGAATTAATAAAATATAAGTGACTCCGTTGGGTGTATCGACTCTTTCGATACTAGCGCCAAGTTCAAGCGCGCGGATTTCAATACTGCTTAAGCCTAGATGTTCGGGCTTTGAAATTACGCCGCCCTTTCCATTATCTTGCAAAGTAATTTCAATCTTGGAGCCGATTGCCTTAAATGTAAGCGAAAATTTTGTGGCACTTGCATGCGTTATGCAGTTATTTACAATCTCTAAAATCAACTTTTTTACCTGGCTATCTATTTTCGACGAGAATTGTGGAAGTGGTTCTGGTAAATAAAGTTCGATCCCAAACTTCGCTAATTTATCTTTAATTAGAGTTGATATTTCAGGCTGATCATCTAAGAGCGCCAGAACTTCATTTCTAAAGGCGGCAGTAATGCGCGAACTTTCTAGGCGGATCTCTCTAAGTTCGGAGCGCAACTCCGGAGTTAAGCAAGGATTACCGATAACCGAATCAATTGCATATCCAAGCGCAGCTAAATCTTGAACAACGCCGTCATGAAGATCGTGCGCAATTCTTAATTTTTCGCTGCCGTTAGGCAAATAACTCGTTAATCTCCTTTGCGAACTCTTGTGCTACAACATGTCGTTTTAACGAGAGTTTTGCGGTTAGGTGGCCCGCAGCTAACGTAAAATCAATTGGCAAGATTGTGAATTTTCTAATCGATTCAGCTCGGCTTACCGCCTTATTTGCTTCGTCGACTGCAGTTTGGACAACCGCATTCAAATCCGGATCTTTAGTCAGTTCAGCAAACGAAGCTCCAGTCTTCTTATTCGCAGCCAACCAAGCTTTAAGTGCATCTTGATCAATTGTTACTAGCGCCGCTATGTAAGGCTGATTGTCACCAACGACCATACATTGACTTACTAATGGGTGCGCGCGAAGCCGATCTTCTAGTACAGCAGGTGCCACATTTTTACCGCCAGAGGTAACAATTAATTCTTTCTTTCTACCTACGATTGAAAGGAAACCATCATTATCTAATTTTCCTAAATCTCCAGAACGATAGAAACCATCATCTGTAAATGATTCCTTATTAGCGGCGTCGTTTTGCCAGTAACCTTTCATAACGATTGCGCCTTTAATTAACACTTCGCCATCATCATCAATTTTGATTGTGGTGCCAGGGACTGGCTTTCCTACTGAACCTATCCGGTAAGCCGAAGTTAAATTAAGGGTGGCACCAGCGGTAGTTTCGGTTAATCCGTAACCTTCTAAGACCCGAATTCCAGCGCCGCGATAAAAGTGTCCTAACCGCGCACCAAGTGGTGCACCACCCGAGATCGCTGCCTCAACTCGACCACCGAGGGTGGCGCGAATTTTTGAATAAACCAACTTATCGAAGAGCGCATGTTTAATGCGGAGCGCTACCGAGATTTTTCCAGAATCGAGACCTTCGCTAAATGCGATAGCGACAGCTGCGGCTTTGCGGAAAATATCGCCTTTACCGCCGGCTTCAGCTTTCGCTTCGGCGCCGTTGTAAACTTTTTCAAAAATTCTAGGAACAGCAAGTACGAATGTTGGCTTAAAAGAATTTAAATCTGGGATTAATTTACCAACTGGATCGCTGCAATGTGCCAAATGCAATCCAGCTCTTATTGCGCCGATCTCAACCATTCTGCCGAATACATGCGCAACTGGCAGGAACAACAAAGTAGATCCTCCTGGCTTTAGAAATAAATCACTAGCGCCAGCTACCACGTTTCCGCATTCCGATATGAAATTGCCATGCGTTAATTGGACACCCTTAGGTTTTCCGGTTGTACCAGATGTATAAATCAAAGTTGCAAGCGTTTCCGGTGTTAACGAATTTCGGCGCGCATCAATTTCACTATCAGCAACGTTTTTACCAAGTTTTGCTAATTGTGCAAGCACATTGTCAGTCATGGTCCAGATATTTTTTAAAGTTGGTTTGCTAACGGATTCGACAGCTTCTTTATGAGTCGGTGTTTCTACAATAATGGCGACCGCACTTGAGTCAGTTAGAATCCAATCGATTTGTTCTGTCGAAGAAGTTTCGTAAACTGGAACTACGACAGCGCCTGCGTACCAAATTGCAAAATCTAAAATGGTCCACTCATATCGAGTGCGGGCCATGATCGCTACGCGGTCACCAATCTGAATTCCAGCAGCGATCAAACCTTTAGCGGTAGCCCTAACTTCTTCATCAAACTCACTGGCGGAAACTTTCTGCCAACCTTCGCCTAATGGTCGTGAGAGCATGGTGCGAGTTGGTTCAAAACGCGCTCGATCCGATACTAGATTCGTTAAATTTCCAGTACTTGGGACTGGCTCCATGGTCTTGACTGAGTATTCATTCATGCTCATAAGGTATCGGTCATTTCCGAGAATGGGGAGGGGGTAGCCTTCTCCCCATGAGCGAAGCATCGAAATCTAAGGTAACTATCGATGCGCCAGCGGCGACCGTCCGAGAGTTGCTCTTTGATCTCGCGGGATACCCAAGCTGGACCACCACCATCAAATCCGTGACTCCAGATGAAACCGGTAGCGATGGCCGCCCAACGAAGGTAACCATGGTGATCGATGCCGGCGTAATGAAGGACCGCGTAACCCTTTCTTACGATTGGAGCAAAGCTCCGGAATCCGTCAGTTTCTCGCTTGAAGAGGCAGACCTATTAACCGAAATGACCGGCTCTTATTTGATTTCGGACAATGGCGATGACACAACCGATGTAATTTATGAATTAGTTGTTAAAGTTTCGATGCCAGTCCCAGAGATGATGCGAAAGAAGACCGAGCAATCAACTGTGGACCTTGCACTTTCCCAATTGAAAAAACGCGCAGAAGCGTAAATGTCCGCACTGACTATCGGTGTCGATGTTGGCGGCACGAAAGTGATTGGCGGAGTGACAGATTTAGCTAGAAACTAAACTTCAAAAGGATATTTAAGCCCAATTTGATTTTTAATAGTTGTTACCGACTTCATGATTTCATAAGTTTCATTGAGAGTGAGAAGTGGCGACTCAGTTAATCCAGCATTTACGCACCTTGCAAATTCAACTGCCTGCTCTCGATGACCTACGCCAATGTAATTGCGCGGATATTCAGTTGTTTCACCTTTTCTAATCACTGTTCTCATCGAAGTGGGAGCGTAAAAAGTTCGGTCAATTTCTAACCAACCCAAAGTGCCAGATACCAATGCACGGCATGGGGTAGCTGCAAAGAGCGAAGAATTAATGATCGCTTGCGCGCCATTTGCATAATTAAATATGGCGGATGTTTGCCCGTCTACTCCAGTAAATGCCGGCAATGATGACGAGATTATCTCTTCTGGAACCCCGAGAACTAAATGCGCAAAAGAGATCGGATAGATTGCCAGATCTAAAAGAGCGCCTCCTGCCAAATTTGAATTAAATAATCTAAATTCTGGATCTTCGGAAAACCATTGGCCGTGATCTGCTGAAACTGTTCTAATTTCTCCCAATATTCCAGAACCCAATATGTCTCGTACTTTAGAAATGTGCGGAAGAAACCGAGTCCACATTGCTTCCATCAACATCAAATTCATTTTCCTTGCCAATGAAATCATTTCACCCGCCTGATTGGATGTGATCGCGAAAGGCTTCTCGCAGAGAACTGGCTTTCCAGCATTTAGCGCCATGATCGTGTTAGCGAAATGGAGTTGGTGGGGAGTAGCGATATATACGGCATCGATATCTGGATCATTAACTAATTCTTCGTAAGATCCATAAGCTTTTGCGCCAAATTCATTTCCAAAATTAGTTGCATTTTCAATATTGCGCGAACCAACTGCATGTACTACTTGATCGCTCAAATATTTTAAATCAGTAGCGAAAGTTCGAGCTATTCCTCCGGTGCTAATTACGCCCCATCTAAAAGGTTTATTCACAGAATTGCGCCATCATCACTTTCGTCGATTTCACGATGTTCCATTTGGCTAAATAACCCTACAGCACCGCCAACTACGGCTAAAACCCCAGGCCATGTACCTAAGCCAAACGGATCAAAATCTGTAATCAGATAACTAATTAGATAAATCGGTCCGGCAATTAACGCGGCTATTGCGATTCGCTGGTTTTTCTTAAATTTTGGTAAACGAGTTGGAGTTGCATAAAGTTGGCGCTCGACATGCGATTCTGTTTTTTCGGAGCTATCTAACTCATCTAGATATGTTGTGGGGGCAGATTCGTCGAGAGATAACCCAGAAACGATGGCATCAAATTCAGCATCAATCAACTCGCGCTCATCTTCATCGCCGTATTCATCACCGTCTTCATCACCATATTCATAGCTGCCACGGGCCAGTTCGCCCGTTAATACATCAAGAATGAATTGGTTTGATTCTTCGTTTAATACTTCAGATTCATAGTCAAGTGAAACATTGTGAAATGATTTCTCAAAAATAATTTCACGGATATCGACCGACATTACATTATCAATTATGGTATCTGAATTTTCGGGATCGACCACATGATCATTAATGGAGTAACCAATCATTAGCGGCAAATCAATTAAATAAAGGTCTCGTTCCGCGATCCGCCAAAATTTTCTAGCAGAGTAAAGCGCGTGCATTGCTGTTGTTCTATAACTATGTACCGGTGGATTTGGTTTAGCTATATCTGACGGCCCGGATTTTATAGATGGTCTAAGAAAGCGCATTATTGGTAATAACTTCATAAATAATCGGCGGTCATGGATTATCGGATTCAATAAAATTAATCCTTCAATCTCAGCGCTACGAATCTGGGCGAGCCTAAGTGCGAGCGCACCGCCATTCGAAAAACCTGCCACAAAAACTCGATCACTTTTACTACGAAGTTCTACGAAACTTTTTTCTACTTCGCTAAACCAATCTGCGGCAGTTGTTAAATTTAAATCTTCCCAATTTGTGCCATGCCCTGGAAGTCGTGGCACTGAAACGGTGTATCCCGATTGGTGAAAAGATTCCGCCCATGGCCGCACCGAAACCGGTGATCCGCCAAAGCCATGAATAACTAAAACCCCAATTTTTCCGCCCGAAAGCTCGAATCCGGCTGAGTTTGGGATATCGCTCACGCTCAGATGGTGTCATATCACTATGGATTAGCCCTAAATTAAGACCCTATGGCGATGCGAAAGAAGCACAGCTTCCGAAAGAAGCTTGAAGTAGTGCAAGGTGAAAATGTGGCCTATGCACTTTTGAAAGCATTTCTCTCGCCAATCCTGATGGGATTGTTTAGACCTAAAGTTAAAGGTTTAAGAAATGTTCCCCATGTTGGGCCTTTGATTATCGCCTCAAATCATCTTTCTTTTAGTGATTCGATATTCATGCCATTAGTAGTGCCGCGCAAAGTTACTTTTTTAGCCAAAAGCGAGTACTTCACTTCACCTGGCCTAAAAGGTTTTATTAAGAAAATTACTTTCATCGCGCTAGGACAAGTTCCAGTTGATCGTTCTGGTGGCCGCGCGAGCGAAGCCGCAATTATTACCGGTCTAAGAGTATTAGAGCGTGGCGATTGCATTGGAATTTATCCAGAAGGAACACGTTCGCCCGATGGCCGTCTCTATAAAGGCAGAACTGGAATTGCGCGGTTAGCTATTGAATCTGGCGCGCCAGTCATACCAGTTGCGATGTTCAATACTGCCGAGATCCAACCTACCGGCCAAGTAGTGCCGAAAGTTCGTCGAGTGGAGATGATTTTTGGAGAACCGCTCTACTTTGAAAATTATGGTGATTCAACGGACCAAAAAGTGTTGCGTGAAGTAACCGATCGAATTATGAATACGATTCAAGCACTTTCCGGACAAGAGTATGCAGATATTTATGCATCTAAGCGTAAGACTGAGATGAGTGACGAAGTAGAAGAGGATTAAATTATTCGCCGCCGAAAATTTCGCGGCGTCGGGAGATGTAACGGCATTGTTCGCAACCAGAATCTCGTTCCGGAGTTGGACCAGAAATAACCGTAATAAATTCAGTTAAGCGACGTTCTAATGATTTTGAGTTGCGTTCAATCGGACGCCAAGAACTCTTCAGTTTCAGTGAGTACCCAGTTGATAAATCTCCCATAGGGGAGATGGGTGACCAAACAAGTAATCCAAGTACCGAAACTTTTTTCGCTGGACCCGATGCGGGATTCTCGAGTGAGTATGCATATGCCTCAAGTTGTGGCGAATAGAAATCGCTTTTGTCGCTATCGCGTCCTTGAAATTTGCAATCGATAACGCCCCAAGTCCCATCATCAAACTCCATGAGCAAGTCATATTTTCCGCGCACTGCATAAGGCGAAGCAGAGCCATTTACAACGATCGGCGTTGATTTCACCCAACCACCACGGCTATGAACTTTTCCGCTTGGTAATTCAGGAGTTACGAGAGCGGAAGTAACCGCATCAAAGTGGGCTTCTTGCATTGCGGAGAGTTCGCCAACAAGTGGCATGAAGAGTGGCGCTTTAACGCCGTGGTTGTAATTGAGCCAGAGGCAACGGTGACAACCATCCCAAGAGAAAGTTAAATCGCTAGGGCTAATGAATTCGCGTGCTTTACTTGCCGGTTTATCAAATGATGTAGTTGCCATGGCGTTATTCTGCCGTTAGCCACTGACATATTGCGAGCTCGCCACGCAGCTGAGAATTAGGCTTAGAACGCAGTTGAAATTGTAAATAATCCGAGAGCAATCATTACAAACCCCCCGAATTTTCGCATTTTAACTAATCGTGCTGGTTTAGTTGAAAGTGATTCTCGAATCGTTCCGGCAATCAGACCCCAAGTGCTATCTGAGAAAAATGCCAAGATCGCAAAAGTTGCGCCCATCAAAACTATCTGCGACGTGATGGAATCACTGTCGTGATCGACAAAGCCCGGCAAAATCGCTGCAAAAAATACTAATCCTTTTGGATTTAATGCTCCTACAAAAAAGCCGTCTCGAATTGATTTTAGGATGGTTGGCTTTCCTTCATTCACATTGAGTATATCTTCAGCATGGACAATGCTCTTTCTGATTGCATCAATACCGAGGTAAATCAGATAACCACCACCAGCAATTTGTACAAATAGAAAAGCCTCATCAGAGCGTTGCAATACTGGACCAAGTCCGAATGCAACAACCAGAGAGAGCATAAACATTCCAAGTGCATTACCAAGAACTGTTGCAACTGCGGCGGCTCGACCCCAAGATATTGCGCGGGCGATGGTGAAGAGAACACTTGGTCCGGGAGCTAACATGATAATAATTGCGGCAACTAAATACTCACCAAATCTAGTTGGAACTTCAAAAACCATTGTTGGAGTCTAGAACACTTATTAAAATTAAAAAACGCACAGAGCCGAAGCCCTGTGCGTTTTTGTAACGCTTTAACTAGTGATTGGTACCGCGAGATTTTGCAATGGTGCTAAGTACTCGATATCCAACAACTGCAACCAAAGTTGCGTTAATGATGCCGTTGAATGCGAAGTTACCGCTAGTCCATGACATATCTGAAATACCGATGATGAGCGCTGAAGCTGCGATGATTAAGTTTGTTGGATCGCTGAAATTAACACGTCCTTCAATCCAAATCCGAGCACCAAGCACACCGATCATTCCGAATAGCCCAACGCCAACGCCACCAAGTGCTCCAACTGGAGTTGCACTTAGAACTGCGCCGAATTTAGGACAGATCGAAAGCACGATTGCGCCTAGGCCAGCAATCCAATAAGCGGCTGTTGAATAAACCCGGGTTGCAGCCATTACGCCAATGTTTTCTGCGTAAGTAGTTGTTCCAGATCCGCCACCAGCACCTGCGAGAGTTGTTGCAAGACCATCAGCAAAGAGGGCGTTACCCATTTGATCGTCAAGGTTCTTGCCGGTCATTGCTGAAACAGCTTTAACGTGTCCAACGTTCTCGGCAATAAGTACAAGTACTACTGGCAAGAAGAGCACGATTGCGCTCATATTAAATGTTGGAGTCGTGAATGAAGGCATTGCAACCCACTTCGCAGCGGAGATGCCATCTGTATTTACATCGCCCATTAACATCGCAACTACATAACCGACTACAAGTCCAGCGAAGATTGCGATTCGGCCTAAGAAGCCGCGGGAGAAGGCTGAGATGAGTGCGATTGATGCGAGCGTAATTGCGCCAACTACTGGACCTGCAGCAAAATTATTCTTTGCAGCGCCAGCAAGGTTCAAGCCAATAACCATAACAATGGTTCCAGTTACAACTGGTGGCAATAACCAATCAATCCAACCGGTTCCAGAAGAGCGAACAATTAAACCAACGACAGCAAGAATTACTCCGGTTGCAACCACGCCGCCAAGAGCGGTGGCCATGTCATCGCTCTTAACCGATGCCGCAATTGGCGCTAAGAATGCAAATGAGGAGCCAAGGTAACTTGGAAGTTTATTTTGGGTGATGATTAAAAATAGAAGAGTTCCGATACCTGAGAAAAATAGGGTTGTGGTTGGTGGTAGACCCGTAATGATTGGGACGAGAAAGGTTGCGCCAAACATTGCTGCGATGTGCTGTAAGCCAACGCCGATGGTGCGCGGCCAGCTCAATCGCTCATCTGTAGATACGACCTCACCTGAAGCGATCGTCTTACCGGTTCCGTGGATTTTCCATGAGAGAAGACTCATGCGATGTACCCCTGTCTAGAGCGCCACCGTTGGCAAGCTCTAGAAACCGAGGGTAAACCTGTGAATTTGTTACTGGGCCGTAGGCGCGCCAGATTCTGAGAATTCGGTCAGAAGTTGCGCTCGCTCAACCTATCGAGTTAAATACCCATACGATATATCTATTCGATATATAAGCTTTGATGGGGGGCTAAATGCGTTCTAGGAGCCAATCCTTGGAGTTCGCTCTTTTGGGTTTTCTTATCCAAGGCCCACTTCATGGCTACGAACTTCGGAAACGATTAACTGCAATCTATGGCCCATTCCGAGCGCTCTCGTTTTCAGTGCTCTATCCGCAACTGCGTCGGATGGTCTTGGCCGGTTTAATTGAAGAGAAATTAGTTACACCAAAGGGGCGATCGCGCCGAGTACGAATTGTTTATCAAGTTACAACTCATGGCGAAAAGAGTTTCAATAAGAGTAATGCGTTGGCAGGTCCTGAATCTTGGGAAGACGAAGGTTTCGAAGTTCGCTTTGCATTTTTTACTCCAACTCCAACTGCTAATCGATTGCGAATCTTAGAAGGTCGCTTGCGCAGGCTAAAAGAGAAATCTGAAGTGCTGCACGACGAAATTGAACGCGGCAGTGTGGGCTTTGACAAATATTTAATTGAGTGGCGTCGCCACACATTGGAATCAGTTGATCGCGAGATTACCTGGCTAGAAGAGATGATCACAACCGAGAGGAAAAGTAAGTGAATAACCAAGCAAACCCGAGTAGCGAAATCCGAGTAGCAATTATTGGAGTTGGCAATTGCGCCAATTCACTAATTCAAGGAGTTACCTATTATCAAAACGCCGCTATAGATAAAGAGATTCCGGGTTTAATGCACCCAGTTCTTGGCGGATACCACATCAATTCCATTAAATTCATCGCAGCTTACGATGTTGATGCTAAAAAAGTTGGCTTAGACATTTCAGAAGCCATGTGGGCTAGCGAAAATAACACCATCAAATTTGCAGACGTTGCAAAAACCGGCGTAATAGTGCAACGCGGCCACACTCTCGATGGCCTCGGTCGCTATTACCGCGAAACCATTGCAGAATCCGCTGCGGCCCCAGTAGATATCGTGGCTGATCTAAAAGCTAAGAAAATCGATGTATTAATCTGTTATCTGCCGGTGGGTTCTGAAACAGCGGCAAAATTTTACGCTCAATCTGCAATTGATGCAGGTTGTGCATTCGTTAACGCTTTGCCGGTATTCATCGCATCTGATCCAGAATGGGCTGCAAAATTCACCGCAGCTGGGCTACCAATTGTTGGCGACGATATTAAATCTCAAGTAGGCGCAACAATTACACACCGAATTTTGGCCAAATTATTCCAAGATCGTGGCGTTCATCTTGAGCGCACCTACCAATTAAACGTTGGCGGAAATATGGATTTCAAGAATATGCTAGAACGTGATCGACTTGAATCTAAGAAAATTTCAAAGACACAATCGGTAACTTCACAACTTGATTACGATATTGGTAAGAAGAATGTTCACATCGGACCTTCTGATTACATCCAATGGTTAGATGATCGTAAGTGGGCTTATGTACGCCTTGAAGGAAAAGCTTTTGGTGATGTTCCGCTAAACCTTGAATATAAATTGGAGGTTTGGGATTCACCAAACTCTGCTGGCGTAATCATTGACGCGCTCCGTTGCGCAAAAATTGCGCTCGACCGAAAAATTGGTGGACCGTTACTTTCGCCATCGAGTTATTTTATGAAATCACCACCAGAGCAATATTCAG
>CANLJW010000024.1:0-13751 GCA_947491605.1 Actinomycetota bacterium
AAACAAGTCCCGGATTCGTGGGCAGAAAAAAAATTAGTAGATGGATTACTAGATCGCGCCGGCGTTGATGCCGTGCTAAATGACCTGGACGAGTACGCAATTGAAGAAGCGCTAAGAATTGTGGAACCGCTAAATGAAGGCAGCGATGCGCCAATCCATACCATCACGCTAATTTCGATGGGGCCAGATCGAGCTACTGAAGCGATCCGCAAAGGTTTATCAATGGGCGCACATGATGCAATCTTAATTTCGGATAGCGCGCTTATCGGATCTGATGCGCTCGCAACTTCTAAAGTTTTGGCAGAAACTATCAAGAGTGGTGGTTTCGATTTAGTTTTTTGCGGTACCGAATCAACCGATGCACGGATGAGCGTAATTCCAGCGATGTTGGCGCAACGACTTGGGTGGGCGCAATTAACTTTTGCTGGTGTTGTAAAAGTGGATGTTTCTGGAAATAAAGTGGAGATAGATCGGATGACTGATGCCGGCGTTGAAAGCATGAGCGCTAATTTCCCAGCGGTAATCAGCGTTATCGAAAAGATTAACGAACCACGTTATCCATCCTTCAAAGGAATTATGGCTTCAAAGAAGAAAACAGTAACCACAAAATCCTTAAGTGATGTTGGCGTTTCCGCGGGCGAAGTTGGCTTAGCGACTGCTTGGAGCGTAGTTGATGATGCTGCAGCTCGTCCTCCTCGTGAAAAAGGATTGAAAGTTGAAGACGCTGGAAACGGTGGCGATAAATTAGCCGAATACATTTTAGAAAAGCGGATCGTATGAGCAATGTATTCATTTTGGTTGATCACGCCTCTGGAAAAATTGCGAATACTGCTGGGGAATTATCCGCATTTGGTAAACGTATTGGTGGTGTTACTGCTTTAGTTTTGGCTGAACCAGGCACTGGGGCGGCTATCGCGGAAGAACTGAAAGTGTACGAAATTGAAAAAATAATAATCGTAGAAAACGTTGCGTTTTCCCAACATGGAATCCCAGCCATCGCAGATGCCGTCGCATCAGTTCTGGCCTCACATTCTCCTAAAGCGTTATTAATTTCAACTTCCGCACGTGGAAAAGAAATCGCAGCACGCGTTGCGGTGCAATCAAATAGCGGTTTAATTACCGATGCCATTGATATCTCTGAAAATCTTATAGCGACGCAATCAATATTTGGCGGTTCATTTACGGTGCACTCGCATGTGAAAACTGGAACCCCGATTATTACAATTAGACCGAGCGCGATTGATTTCACTGCAACGCCATCAAACCCAACTATTGAAAATGTAACTGTGGAAATTAGCGATATCGCAAAATTGGTCTCAATTAATAATATTCAACCAGCTGTAAAAGGTGGGCGACCAGAATTAACTGAAGCGAAAATTGTGGTTTCCGGAGGCCGTGGCACAAATGGAGATTTTTCTAAAGTGGAATCCTTCGCGGATTCACTCGGTGCTGCTGTTGGTGCATCGCGTGCTGCAACTGATGCAGGTTGGTATCCACATACTCACCAAGTCGGTCAGACCGGCAAAACTGTGAGCCCGCAACTTTATGTTGCATGTGGAATTTCAGGAGCGATTCAACATCGCGCTGGGATGCAAACAAGTAAGAACATCATCGCGGTAAATAAAGATCCAGAGGCGCCAATCTTTGATCTTGCAGATTTGGGGATAGTCGGTGATTTATTTGCAGTTCTGCCGCAAGCAGAGGCTGCGATAATCGCCAAAAAGCGCTGATAACCCGCACCATCTAGACTTAGCAAATGCGCGTTTATCTAGACCATGCTGCCACAACCCCAATGGTGGAAAGTGCAATCACCGCGCTTAATGATCAATTACTAAAATTAGGAAATCCATCGAGCCTGCATACCGCTGGGCGTTCCGCAAGAAAAGATTTAGAGGAAGCGCGAGAGAGTATTGCGAAAATTGTGGAGTGTGCACCGAGCGAAATAATTTTTACCGGTTCTGGAACTGAAGCCAACAACTCGGCAATTAAAGGCCTTTACTGGACCCGCTCGGCCGCGGATTCCCGCCGAAAAGTTATTGTAATTTCAGCTTTTGAGCATCATGCGATTTTGGACCCAGTCGAATGGTTAGCCGAAGATGAAGGCGCTGAAATAATCCAGATTCCTATCTTAAGCAGCGGGGTAATTGATTTAGAATATTTTAGGAAAGTTATTAAGGAACGCGAGGGAGAAATTGCCCTGGTTAGCGTAATGCACTCGAATAATGAGGTTGGTTCGTTACAACCGATTTCTGAAATTGTGAAAATTGCTAATGAATTCAAGATTCCAGTGCACTCGGATGCGGTACAGAGTTTTGGAAAAGTTCCGTTTTCGTTCGCAAAATTAGGTTTAACTGCTGCAACTCTGAGTGGCCATAAAATTGGTGGCCCGCTCGGAATCGGAATACTTATATTGAAACGAGGATTGGAAATTACCCCGATATTGCACGGCGGTGGCCAAGAGCGTGATATCCGCAGTGGAACTTTAAATGCTCCTGCAATCGTGAGTTTTGCGGCCGCAGCCAAAACTTCAGCCGAAACTTTGGAAACGCGAATAGATTATGTTTCTAAGTTACGCATAAAATTAATTTCTGAAATTGGGAAAGTGATTCCGGATATAACGGTAAACGGCGCGACCGAAAAATCATCACTTCCTGGAATTGCAAATATAACTTTTCCAGGGACAGAGAGCGATGCGCTCTTGCTTTTGTTAGACGCTCAAGGGATCGCCAGCTCAACCGGCTCAGCATGTAGCGCCGGGGTGCCCCAACCCAGCCATGTACTTATGTCGATGGGATTAAGCGCAAAAGAAGCAAAATCTTCGCTTAGGTTTTCGATAAGCGCTACGAACAATGACAGTGACATTGAATATCTTGTATCTGTGATTGGTGAAGTAGTTACCCGTGCCCGAGCGGCGCAGGTGAAAAAATGAAGTTAATTGCCGCAATGAGTGGTGGAGTTGATTCCGCAGTAGCTGCAGCTCGAGCAGTAGAAGCTGGACATGATGTTATTGGCGTTCATCTGGCGCTTTCGAAGAATCCACAAAAGTATCGTTCTGGAGCGCGCGGCTGTTGCACTGTAGAAGATTCTCATGACGCCAGAAGAGCGGCCGATGTAATTGGAATTCCGTTTTATATCTGGGATATGTCCGATGAATTTCATCAAGGAGTTGTAGAAAATTTCCTCTCGGAATACGCAAGCGGGAAGACGCCAAATCCTTGTTTGCGCTGTAATGAAAAAATTAAATTTGAAGCGGTATTGGATCGGGCGCAAGCGATGGGTTTTGATGGCGTAGTTACTGGTCATTACGCGCAGACAATAGAGAGTGAAAGTGGTCGTCTACTTTATCGAGCAATTGATCCGGCCAAAGATCAATCTTATGTTTTAGCTGTTCTAACTGTTAAACAAATATCTGGAGCTATTTTTCCATTGGGCGATACTCGTAAAGAAGATGTACGAATCGAAGCCGACCGACGCGGGCTTTCAGTTGCAAATAAACCAGATAGCCACGATATTTGTTTCGTACCTTCCGGTGATAACGCGAGTTGGTTGCGCGATCGACTCGGCAGTGAAGTTGGCCCAATCGTTGATGAAACTGGAAAAAAATTAGGCGAGCATAAAGGCGCTTACACATACACAATCGGCCAACGAAAAGGTTTGGGATTAACAGTTCCCGCTGCGGGGGGAGTTCCGCGTTATGTATTGAAAGTTGAGCCAATTACAAACACAGTTGTTGTCGGCACTCATGAAGCTTTGGCAGTTGAAAAAATTATCGGTGGTACTCCTAATTGGTGTGGTCCAGCGCCAGAAGCGTTAGCCAGCTCACCACTCAATGGATTAGTTCAGGTAAGAGCTCATGGGGCTCCGTTACCGTGCACTTATTATCGAAGTATTACCGAAGGAATTGAAATATTAATAGCTGATTTAGTTGAACCGTTATTTGGGTTAGCTCCGGGACAAGCGATGGTTATTTATGATGGTGATCGGGTAGTCGGCTCAGCTACCATTACTGAGACTAAGTAATATGAATAAGAATTTGGCAAGGCAAGAGATGACCGATTTAGTTAACGAGATTAGAGATCATCAATTTCGATATTACGTACTTGATAAGCCCATAATTTTAGATGGTGAATTTGATTTGCTCTGGCAAAGATTATTAAAACTTGAAGGCGCGAATCCCGAATTACAGGATCCTAATTCGCCCACGCTAGAAGTTGGTGGCGGTTTTGCTACCCATTTTCAACAGCGCGACCATATTGAGAAGATGATGAGCCTAGATAATGTTTTTGATGAGACCGAACTTAATTCATGGTTTGAGAGAGTGGCTAAAGAATCCCCTTCAAACTCGTGGCTTTGTGAAGTGAAAGTTGATGGTTTAGCGATTAACCTCCTTTATGAAAATGGAAAACTTAGCCACGCTTTAACCCGCGGTAACGGCACGACTGGGGAAGATGTCACGCTAAATATTAAAACGATTAAGAGCGTGCCCCATCAATTAATTGGTAAAAATATTCCCAAATTATTAGAGGTGCGAGGTGAGGTCTTCTTTCCAGTCGCTAAATTCAATGAAATTAATGAAGCGCTAGAGGAGTCCGGGAAAACGCCATTTGCTAATCCGCGAAATGCAGCAGCAGGATCACTTCGCCAAAAAGATCCACGGATTACAGCCTCTCGACCGCTTGATGTTGTACTTCATGGGGTTGGTGCAGTTGATGGCGCTAAATTTGAATCGCAAAGTTCCGCTTACGCCACACTTAAAAGCTGGGGACTACCAATTAGTAATCGTTACCAAGTAGTTAAATCCAAAGCTGAAGTCGCTGAGTTCATTGAGTTTTACTTAAAGCATCGCCACGACGTGGAGCATGAAATAGATGGAATTGTAATTAAAGTTAATGAGCGGGAAATTCAAAACGCTCTAGGTTTCACTTCTAGAGCACCTAAATGGGCAATCGCTTACAAATATCCGCCAGAAGAAGTAACTACTAAGTTATTAGATATAAAAGTTAGCGTGGGCAGAACTGGGAGAGTGACGCCATTTGGGTTTATGGAACCGGTCCGAGTAGCGGGATCAACCGTTACAAATGCGACGCTTCATAATGCCCAAGAAGTTACTCGCAAAGGAATTTTGATTGGCGATGTCGTTATTTTACGAAAAGCTGGTGATGTAATTCCAGAAATCCTTGGTCCAGTCATTGAAAAGCGGAACGGTAACGAGCGTGCATTTGAAATGCCAACTAATTGTCCAGATTGCGGTTCAACGCTACGCGCCATGTCAGAAGGCGATATCGATATTCGTTGCCCTAATGCGCAATCATGCCCGGCTCAATTGCGGGAACGGATTTATTATATTGGTTCAAGGGCAGCCTTAGATATTGATATTTTGGGATATGAGGCAGCTAACGCTTTATTGGAAGATAAATTAATTGACGATGAGTCGGCGATATTCTCGCTAACAATTTCAGATTTGAAGAAATCGAAATTCTTTATTAAAAAAGATGGTGAAATTGGCGCTAATGCGGAGAAGTTAATTGCGGCTTTAGAAGGTGCTAAGACACGTCCGTTATGGCGAATTTTAGTCGCACTTTCAATTCGCCATGTTGGACCAACTGCTGCACAAGCTCTGGCAAATAGGTTTGGAAATATTGCAGATATCGAGCGTGCAACTTTAGAAGAACTTTCAGATATTGATGGCGTTGGTGGGGTTATCGCACAATCAATCAAAGAGTGGTTTAGCGAAAAGTGGCATCGAAATATCGTAACCAAATGGGAAAAATCTGGAGTTTTGATGATTGATGCTGTTACCGAAAAATTGCCGCAAACTATCGCTGGATTAACAATCGTTGTTACTGGATCGCTAATAAATTTCACACGCGATGGCGTAGCTGAAGCAATAACATCTCGAGGTGGAAAATCTGCTACATCGGTCTCGAAAAATACGGATTACTTGGTGGTTGGAGATGCGCCGGGTTCCAAATTTCAAAAAGCCCAAGAACTTGGCGTGCCGATATTAGATGAATCGCGATTTAAGCAATTATTGGAATCTGGCCCGACAGGGTTATAAGATAACGACATGAGTAGATACCAATCCTTAGCTGAGGAAGCAGCCCGAGAGCTTCCAGCGCCACCAGTCTTCTTCGGCATATTTACATTTGCAGCTCTATCGCTATTGCTCTACTTAGTTCTTCGGCTTGGTCGCGATTAATTCTCGAACCGCAATTTTCGGGGGAACTTTCGACCCGATTCATCGTGGCCACTTACATCTAATTACCGAGATAGTTAAACGAAATCTTTTTGAGAAAATAATTATCATTCCAAGTGGAAAACCACTTCTTAAACCTACTTCACCCAAAGCAGATGCCGCGTCTAGGTTAGAGATGGTAAGAATTGCGCTCTTGGAACTGCCGGTGGAAATACAAGATAAGTTGGAAATTTGCAGTTTTGAAGTTGAACGAAGTGAAAGTTCTTATGCGATTGATTCCGTGATTCACTTGAAATCAGAGCGTGATGCTTCATTTACTTGGATTTTGGGATCTGATGCTGCGGCAAATCTCACGAAATGGCATCGTTTTGAGGAGTTGCAGGAGTTAGTTGATTTCTTAGTAGTTCTTCGCCCAGATGCTAAATTTGTTTTAATCCCTGGCGCGCATGTAACTTCTATCGAAATTGACGCTTTAGCACTCTCATCGACTGAAGTGCGAAATTCGTTAATTGCTGGAAAAGAAGTAGCCTCAGCGGTACCAGTTTCAGTTATAAATTACATCGAGAGAAATGGGCTTTATGCCAGCGCGTGAAAGTACGATTGCATTAACTCAAAGAGCAGCGCAAGCTGTTATTGAGAAGTTAGGTACCAATCTAGTCGCGGTAGATTTATCTGAACAGATGGTGCTCTCTGAAGTTTTCTTAATTGTGACTGGACAAAATGAGCGTCAAGTAGATGCAATCGCCGATGAAGTAGAACGGAAGTTGGCAGAGATCGGTGAAAAGCCAGCTCGTCGCGAAAGTACCGGTCATTGGGTATTACTAGATTATTCAGATTTAGTTGTACATATTCAAAGCGAAGAAATTCGCCAGTACTACATGCTAGATCGACTTTGGAGTGATTGTCCAATTATTAAATTGGATGCAGTAACCGAGTTGGAAAAATTGAAGCGCGGATAAATTAATTTTATGAAGAAGCAACGGATAGTTATCTGGCGACATGGCCAGACTGATTGGAATATTGAAAATAGATTTCAGGGCCACTCCGACATTTCATTAAATAGTGTGGGCGTAAGTCAGGCTAAACGTTCTGCCGCTATTTTGGCGGGAATGGCACCAACTAAAATTATTTCAAGTGATTTAGATCGAGCGTTCAAAACCGCAACTGAGTTAGCAAATATTGTGAATCTTAAAATCATCAAAGACCCAGATTTACGCGAAACAAATGGCGGAAATTGGGAAGGCAAGACTGGCGAAGAGAATCGAAAAAATGATTATGAAAGATTTGTAAAATGGATTGATGGCACTGATGAAAAAGCGGGCGAGATCGGCGAACGCAGAAGTGAAGTTGCCGAGCGCGCCTTAGCCGCAATAGAACGGGCTTTAATTGATTTCGACGGCACGCTAATAGTCGTTACTCATGGCGGCACTGCCAGATGCGCATTGGGTAAAATTTTAAATTTACCGCAAGCCGAGTGGAGTGTAATTGGCGGACTATCAAATGCAGCATGGTCAATTGTGGAACGAGGTGTGAATCCATTGGACCATAGAGATAAATGGGTTTTAGTAGAACACAATTCGGGATCACTTCCGGAGATTGTTTACGGTGAAGAGAGCGGCGCCGACCCAGAATCTGCGAGCGAAAATCAAATTAGAGATACAAAGTAGAAGTGAGATAAGGTCTCCCTAAATCAAGGGGCTATGGCGCAGCTGGTAGCGCACCTGCATGGCATGCAGGGGGTCAGGGGTTCAAATCCCCTTAGCTCCACGTGAATTTACAATCAACTGCACACATACCGCGTGGTTGGCGCATCGAGGATTTATATAATCAAACTGGGAAAAGATTTCTAATTACTGGTGGAACTAGCGGACTTGGTCGCGAAACTGCAAGAGAACTTGCGCGCAACGGGGCTCAGGTAACGATTACCGCGCGATCGGCAAAAAAAGCCGAAGAAACTTTGAATGAGATTGCTAGCGAAAAAGTAGATTACCTGGAGTTAGATTTAACGGATCTAGAGAGCGTTCGCAAGGCCGCTAGGTCAGTAACTGGAAATTATGATGCCTTGATTCTAAACGCCGGAATAATGGCGATTCCATTTGCAAAAACTGTAGATGGTTTTGAAACTCAAATGAGCACCAATCATTTAGGGCATTTTGCTTTTGCAGGTTTAATTAAGAATCAAATTTCACATCGAATCATCACGGTTTCAAGTTTTGCGCACCGGATGGGCTCATTTGGATCTGGATCACTCGATGAAATTCGAGACATTGCCCTGGGAAATAATAAATATTCGCCATGGGGCGCTTACGGAACCAGCAAGCTTGCAAATCTATTATTTTCCTTCGAGCTAGAGCGACGCGCTCAAATTAATAATTGGCCAGTTGTTGCGATTGCGGCTCACCCTGGTTATTCAAATACAAATTTACAAATGGTATCTTCAGAAATTCGTGAAAAAAAGAGCGAAGCAAAAGTTACTGCGGCTATAAATAAAATCTTTGGACAGAGCGCCACGAACGGAGCGCTGCCAATTTTGTTAGCCGCAACACATCCTGGACTTTTCGGCGGACTATTTGTCGCTCCAAGTGGATTTATGGAAATGCGCGGTTCCCCTAAACTGACAAGAGCTAACGGAATTGCATATGATCAGATGCTTGCCACAAACTTGTGGAGTGTGAGCGAAGAGTTAACCGGAGTGAGTTGGAAATAGATGAGTAAGAGTGCGATAGTAATTGGTGCCGGTGTAATCGGATCTTCGGTCGCATGGGAATTAGCGAAGAACGGATATTCCGTAACGGTCGTTGATAAAGAATCTGGCGCGGGCCAAGGATCTACTAGCGCTTCAAGCGCAGTAATTAGATTTAACTACTCAACTTTTGATTCAGTTGCACTTGCGTGGGAGTCATACCGCGGGTGGCAAAATTGGCCAGCCCATTTGGGGATAAAACTCGATCATTACGCCGAAGTTGTTAACGCTGGCGTTGTAATGGTTGAAGTTCCGTTCATGCCATTTGAACCAACCGAAGCGTTATTTAAAGCTGTCGGAATCCCATATGAAATTTGGGGAGCAGCCGAACTCGCTCTTGGAATTCCAGGATTTGATACTGGAAAGTATTGGCCACCAAAGCAGATTACCGATGACGATTTCTGGGATGAAGCCAATGGCGAATTAACTGCGATGTACACCAAAGATGGTGGTTATGTGAATGATCCATTGCTTGCTGCTCAAAATTTAGCTGCGGCTGCAGTCGCAAATGGTGCAGTTATGAAATTCCGCACTGCGGTAACTGGAGTTATTAAAAATGATGAACGAGTGCTTGGCGTAACACTTTCGGATGGTTCTGAACTTCACGCCGATATCGTGATCAATGTTGGTGGTCCGTGGAGTGGAAAAATAAATGAAATGGCAGGAGTGGGTGAAGATTTCACGATTTTAGTTCGTCCAATGCGCCAAGAAGTTCACCATATTGCAACCCCGCTAAATCTTTTGACCGGACCAATGATTGGCGATATGGACCTTGGTACATATATGCGACCTTCACCTGGCGGTGCAATATTGCTAGGTGGGACTGAGCCAGAGTGCGAACCTTTAGAATGGGTAGATGATTTAGAAAAAGTAAATATGGTCCGCACCCAAGCACTCTTTGAATCGCAAGTCATGCGCGTTGCTCGGAGGTTACCAGCCCTTCAAATGCCATCATCACCATCTGGAATAGTTGGAATTTACGATGTGGCTGCTGACTGGACTCCAATTTATGACAAAACCAATCTTCCTGGCTATTACGTAGCAATGGGAACAAGTGGAAACCAATTTAAAAATGCACCATTTGTAGGAAAATTAATGTTTAAATTAATCAGCGAAGTAGAAGCTGGCGCAGATCACGATAACAATCCAGTTGAAATAGTGGGCGAGTACACCGGACATAAAATAAATATCGGCACTTATTCACGGAAGCGAAAAATTAATGAAAACTCTTCTGGAACGGTAATGGGATAACTTAAAAGTAAATGAAAAAAGGCCCCGACTTTCGTCAGGGCCTTTTTTAGATTCTTAAATTAGAACTTAACGTCTAATTTATCGTCGTGAAGGATTACGCCATCTTTGATGGACCAAACTTCGAAAGCGCCACCCGCTGGGTCGCCGGCCTTATCGAATTTTGTATAACCCCACACACCGTTATATGTGATTGGCTTTCCTGCAGCAATATCCTTAACAGCAGCTGTTAATTCGTTCCATGCATAAGCAGTTCCACCGTTAATGCCACCTACGTTGCGAAGACCCTTTGCAAGAGCCTTGGCTGTAGTTGCACCAGCAGAGATACCTGCAAGGCAACCTAGTACTGCAGCATCAAAGCCAGAACCATCAACGAATGTACCTGGGTTGGTTGGGTATGCAGCTTTGAAAGCAGTTGACCATGCAGCAGCAGCAGTTCCGTTTGTCTTTGCAGATGTGCCACGGATACCGTTCATGAACGAAGCACCAACTGTTTTAACAGCTGAGTCATCATTGAATGCTTCTGTCATGAAAGTTGTGCTTGCTTTCCACTTTTTTGTACGTGTTAAAGCAGGAGCTAACTTTGCGAATGAATCTGGATAATCAATGAACACAAAAGCATCGCGCTTTGTCTTTACAAGAGCTGCAGCTTCTGAATCATATGAAGCAGCGCCTCCATTCCAAAGTACAGTTCCACCGATGTGACCACCTTGTTTTAACCAAGCCTTTTTAAATGCATTGGCAAGACCAGTTCCGAATGAGTTGTTGATCGCACCAACAGTTACCCATGCAGTTGGGCTATACGCAGTTGAAATTGCTTTCACTAGCGCTTGCGCCTGCAATAAGTCTGAAGGGTATGTGCGGAACAAAGTGTCGTTATCTTTGAATGTTGTTAGTGCTGGTGATGATGCAGCTGAAGCAATAGCAAGTGTGCTTGTTGATGCAGCTGTAACAGCTCCGATTGCAAGTGATGCACCGGAAGTAAGTGATCCAACAATGAAGTTAACTTTGTCAGATTTAACCAGCTTTGTAGCAGCTTCGGTTGCAACTGATGGCGCATCAGAGACTGAGTCTTCTTGAGCGATCATTTTGCATGAACCTGCAACGCCAGCTGCGGTCATCGCAGTGGTTACAGATGTAACACCAAATGCAGCAGCGTTAGCTAAACCAGTTCCGTAAGCAGCGAATCCTGCGCCGGTCATAGGTTGGACTGTTCCGATACGGATATCGACAGCAGCCGCGTTTGCTGGAAGTGATGAAGTAAATAGTGCGGTGATTGCTAGTGCCGCAGATGCGACAAACGCGCCACGCTTCTTATTCATAGAGCTCCTAGTATTAAGTCGTCCTACGAGGGCAGGACGCGGGAAGTAGATGCTAGCGTAACAATTTGTTACTTAGTAGTCCGTTTTCCGAAATAAATACCCACGATTTCAGGGTCTACCGCAAGGGATTTGCCCGCGCCTTCGTGGCGATTCTTTCCCATATCCAGGACATAGCCGTAATTAGAGATTTCTAGGGCTCTTCGGGCGTTCTGCTCGACCATCAAGATCGTGACCCCTGTTTGATTGATTCGAACTAATTCATCAAATAGTTGATCAACTAGTGCCGGAGCCAGACCTGCCGATGGTTCGTCTAAGAGCAAGAGTTCAGGATCAGACATCAAAGCCCGAGCTAGCGCCAACATTTGTCTTTGCCCACCAGAAAGTTGACCAGCACGATCTTTCTTTCGCCCAACTAAATCTGGGTATCGCTGGTACATGCTTTCTTTTAACTCACCTAGTGGCTTTCCAGATTCTGGGATAAAACCAACATCCAAGTTCTCATCGATAGTCATTGCGGAAAATATATTTTCAATCTGCGGCACATACCCGATACCAATTTTAGAAAGGTTATAAGGCTTTGTTGCTAATACATCTATTTCTTTGCCATCACGATTAATCGTGATGGTTCCGGCAGTGACTTTTGCAATTCCATAAATAGCTTTCATGATTGTAGATTTTCCAGCACCGTTTGGTCCAACGATAGTTACAACGGACTTTTCTGGAACTTCAATATTTACACCGTTTAGAATTTTAATATCACCGTATCCGCCTTCAAGGCCAGCAATTTTTAACAATGGTTTTGTCATGATTTCAACTTTCTAGTGCCAAGATAAGCATCGACCACAGCTTGATTTTCGTAAATTGAGTTAGGGAGTCCATCAGCGATAACTTGACCTTCAGCCATTACCACAACTCGATCTGAAATATTCATAACTGTTTCTAAATCGTGCTCCACAAGAAGAAAAGTTAAATGGTGTTCAGTTCTAAGTGCATGTAGTACTTCAAGTAACTTCTCAACTAAAGTTGGATTAACGCCGGCAAAAGGTTCATCGAGAAGCAACATGACGGGTTCGGCCATTAGCGCTCGCGCTAAGTCAAGTAGTTTTCGCTGGCCACCTGAGAGAATTCCGGCGTAATCATTAGCAAAGCGTTCGATACCTACTTGCTTTAATAACGCCATTGCACGTTCGCGGGCCTGCTCTTCGAAAGCGTTTCGCGCTCTTGGATTGAAGAAATTAATCAGATTATCGCCAGGGTTGTTTTGAGCGCCCAGCATCAAATTCTCTAGGACGCTGAGCCGTTTAATGACTTTTGCACCTTGAAAGGTACGAACAATCCCGCGACCCGCAATTTTGTGAGGGAGCAACTTTTGAATTTCAAATCCTTGAAAAAGAATGGTGCCAGAATCAGGTTTGGTCGCGCCACTAATTAAATTAAATAGCGTGGTCTTACCAGCCCCATTAGGACCGATTACTGAAGTTACGCTGCCAACTTCGACGCTCATCGTTGCGCCATTAACTGCTTTAACGCCACCGAAAGTAACGGCGACATCGTTTACTTCCAGAATTAGATTATTCAAGGACCATCTCCTCGCGTTTACCAAAGATGCCTTGTGGGCGACGTATCATCAATACAATTAAAACAATTCCAATAATCATAATTCTCATGTAAGAACGTTGCGATGCATCAAAGAATGAAAATGGCCAGAACGTGAAGAAGCGTGTTCCGCCATATAAGAATCCGAAGAATATTGCAGCAATTGCCAGACCTTTTACTTTGGTAGCGCCGCTGAGAATTAAAATCATCCAAGCGTAGAAAGTAACAATGGTTAAGAAATCATCTGGCGAAAGCAGTGTAACTTGCAGCGCCCAGTAAATCCCGGCGATGCCACCGATAATCGATCCGATAATCACAGCTTGTAACCGGAATCGGAAGACATTCTTTCCTAGCGCTGATGGCACATCGTCATCTTCACGAGTTGCGCGAAGTACCCGCGCCCATGAAGTTCGTTCAACTCTCGAAACAATAAATAGCAAAATGCCTAGTGTGATCCAGACCAGTATTCCCATTGCCATATCGCGATCTGCAATTTCGCCAAAAATTGGCGTTAAGTGATCTCGAATCCAATAAAGGATTGTGTCCCAAGTGTCGGTGTAAGAAGGGTATGCATCACCGATTGGCATGATCGCGAGCGAACCTTGTGCCCCACCAGTGAGGCCGTCCGAGTTGAAAATTACATATC
>CANLJW010000025.1:0-13557 GCA_947491605.1 Actinomycetota bacterium
ATTCGCGAACAAGGAATTACTATTCTTTTGATCGAACAGAATGCTGCGGCCGCTTTAGATGTTGCTGATCGCGCTTATGTTTTGGAATCTGGAACTATCAAGATGAGCGGTAAAGCTTCAGATCTTGCGAAAGATCCTGCAGTTACAAAAGCTTATCTAGGCGGCTAAAACTCAACGCTAAGCAAGAATTAGATTTGTAATTCTCGCAGTGCAAGTGCGCTCACCTTGTTCGTTTGTAATTACGATTTCGTGACAGCATAAAGTTTTTCCCAAAGTTATTGCGGTAGCTACGCCGGTAACAATGCCAGAAGTTGCTGATTTATGATGGGTTGCGTTAACTTCAATACCAACAATTCGGCGATCTGGTCCCGCGTGCAATTGCGCCGCAATCGAACCTAAACTTTCAGCTAGTACAACACTTGCACCACCATGCAATAAACCCATTGGTTGGGTATTGCCTTCAACCGGCATTGTGCCAACCATCCGTTCAGGTGAAGCTTCAATAACTTCGATACCCATTTTTTCGCCGAGCGCACCGCGGCCTCGGATTTTTAATAGTTCCATGTAATCATTTTTGTTGAATTCCATGGCGTCATTCTAGGCAATAACTCCATAGAATCACCGTTGTGAAGCCGCGCCTTTTATTGCTAGATGGCCATTCGTTGGCGTATCGGGCGTTCTTTGCGTTGCCAGCAGAAAATTTCACAACTTCTACTGGGCAACATACGAATGCGGTATATGGGTTCGCCTCAATGTTAATGAATTTGATTCGCGACGAACGGCCAACTCATATTGCAGTTGCCTTTGATGTTTCTCGCAAAACTTTTAGAAGTGAAAAATTTCCAGAATATAAAGCGACTAGATCAGCCACACCCGATGAATTTAAGTCCCAATCTGCATTCCTATATCAATTGGTTGATGCTTTTGGGATAAAGCGTTTTGAATTAGCAGGATTTGAAGCCGACGATATTTTGGCAACCATATCCACTGCGGCAAAAACTGAAGGCTTTGAAGTATTGATCTGTACTGGCGATCGGGATAGTTTCCAATTGGTAGATAGCGATGTAACTGTTTTATATCCCAAAAAGGGAGTTACCGAACTAGCACGGATGACACCTGCAGCAGTCACCGAAAAATACGGTTTAACGCCAGCGCAGTATCCAGATTTTGCAGCGCTGCGCGGAGACCCGAGTGATAATTTGCCCTCAGTGCCGGGCGTAGGGGAGAAGACCGCAACTAAATGGATTCAGGAGTACGGATCGCTAACCGAACTTTTAGCAAATGTGGAAAATTTAGCAGGCAAAGTTGGCGAATCACTTCGCGCGAATGTGGCAAGCGTGAAAACTAATCGGGAACTTACCCAATTACTTCACGAAGTTCCGATTGATTTCAAAGTTGCTGATTTACTTTGGGAAGGACCACACGATACAGATATCTCTAAACTTTTTGACCATTTAGAGATTCGAACTTTAAAGGAACGCTTGAAAGCAATCGGAATTGCAACAATTGATGTGCCAACAAGCACCGCTCCGGTTGTGGACATTTCAATTTTGCAGATTTCAAGTAGCGATTTGGATAAATTGATATCTCAAGAATCTTCACCTATTACGATCGCGGCATCTTATGTAGGTAACCAAATTCTAGAATATTCAGTTTATTTATCTAGTGGTAAAACTTTCCATATCCAATCGAGTGAATTAGGCGGTTGGTTTTCAGATGCGAAAGTAAAGAAAATATCACATGGCGCAAAGCCGTTGATTAGAGAGTTTGGAATGCAAGGCTTGATCTTTGATACCGAGCTTGCCGCGTACTTGATTAATCCTGGGACTAGAGCGCTGGAACTAAGTGATTTGACGCAAAGGTATTTGGGTTTCGCAACCGATACCCAAGGTGGCGCTACCGCTGAGACGCTCTTTGATCTATCCAATTTCGAACCTCGTTCCGCGACTTGGATTGCTGAACTAGCTACAGTTCTAGAAAAGGATATGAAAGATCGGGAGTTGTTGCAGCTATTTAACGAGATGGAAATTCCAGTTCTAAATTTGCTCGCAGAGATTGAGGCGTTAGGAATAGCGGTAGATGTTAAAAAATTGAAAGAACTTGAAACATTATTACGAAATGATGTAGAGCGTGAAACAGCCGCCGCCCATAAGGCCGCCGGTAAAGAATTTAACGTAGCATCGCCAAAGCAATTACAAGCAGTACTTTTTGATGATTTAGGCTTACCAAAAACTAAGAAAATTAAAACTGGGTATACGACCGATGCTGATTCCCTAGATTGGTTATTTATTAAAACTGGACACCCGGTACTGCAAAGTTTGTTAAGAATTAGGGAAGCTGGAAAATTAAAGACCACAATTGAAGGGCTACTAACCGCGACTGGGAAAGATGAGCGGATCCACACAACGTTTCAACAGACAGTCGCCGCTACTGGAAGACTCTCGTCGACTGATCCAAATCTTCAAAATATTCCAGTACGCACTGAAGAAGGACGAAAAATTAGAGATTGTTTTATTGCGCAATCTCCGTTTGTGGATTTAATGACCGCTGATTACAGCCAGATCGAGATGCGAATCATGGCGCATCTTTCGAAAGATGCAAAGTTACTTGAGGCTTTTCATTCTGGCGAAGATTTACACTCCACGGTGGCGTCCGAAGTTTTTGGAGTCCCACGAAGTGAAGTAGATGCCGAAATGCGTCGCAAAATTAAGGCGATGTCCTATGGACTTGCTTACGGGTTATCATCCTTCGGGCTTGCCCAACAACTAGACCTATCGCCAACTGATGCTAGTGAATTAATGGCGCGCTACTTTGAAAGGTTTGGCGGAATTCAAACTTATTTAAAAAGCGTTGTTATTGAAGCCCGGGCTAAGGGGTATACCGAAACCATCATGGGACGCCGACGTTACTTACCGGATCTGAATCAAGACAATAGGCAGCGACGTGAAATTGCGGAGCGGATGGCGCTTAATTCACCAATTCAAGGTTCTGCGGCAGACATTATAAAAATTGCCATGTTAAATGTAGGGAAAGCAATCGCCGAATCTGGAGTGAAATCTAGATTGCTATTGCAAGTACATGACGAATTGATATGCGAAATAGCGCCAGGTGAATCAGAAGTTATGGAGAAATTGGTGCGAAAAGAGATGGGAATCGCATATCCGTTAAATGCGCCTTTGGAGGTTAATGTTGGTTTTGGAAAAACTTGGGATTTAGCCGCGCATTAAAGCTATCTATTTTTGTCAGCGTTATCTTCCATCGCATTTAGATCAGATTCATCTGAAGGTAATTCATTCGCTCGTACAAAATGTTTTTTCCCAGCAGCCAAAATTAAATAACCAATGAATACTGAGACGCTAGTCATTGCAAAACACCAGCGCGGCCCGTAATTTTCAGCAATAAGACCGCCGATTGCTGATCCAATTGCGGCAAATGTTCCTTCTACCGTCCATAGCCAAGCAAGTGCTGATACGGCTGTGCCTTTAGGGCGAACCGCTTCAGTAACTTCCCAATAAAAAACTTTTTGCACACCTCCCACTAAGCCGATTAAGGCTGCAAGGAGTATTAGTGACCAGTCTGGATAAGCTAGTGATAACGGCGCTACTGAGATTACCCAGAATTTATATGTTACAAGAAAACCCTTTAGCGGCGAAAGTTTTCTTGAAATGGTTCCAGCAATTACGCCTCCGAAAACATTAAATAACCCGAATACTGCAAAAAGCAAAGCCGCTCGGGAAGGAAGATTTTCTTGGGTAGTGAAAGCTGGTATTCCAATATTGAACGCGCCAAAACCAAGACCGATCAGTACGCCTTCGAGCGCCAGTATTTGCATAGCGGGAACCCGCCAAATTGGGAGCGTGTCAATTTCTTTCTTCTCTGGAATCCACTCACGCGAAATTTTTGTAAAAGCTACTGAAATTCCACCGATAAACACCAAGAGGGCGCATATTTGTAAGGCAGAATTAGGTCGCGAACTTAAGGATAATAAAGTTGCAATTACTGGACCAAAAATTCCGGCTGTACTAAGCACTGCAGTATCGAGCGCGTAGGCGGTACGCCATTGATCTTCTGGGAGCGCAATTTTCCAAAGTGGTCTGATCGATAAGTTTATTGGCGGTGCAAATAATCCAAATAGGAAAGCCATAACAATTAATTGCTTGCTATTGGTTGCAGTGCTAAACCAAAAAATAGAAATTGCAAATGCTGGAACCATGGTTCGCAACGGCCATTTTTGCCCATACTTATCTACGAATGCGCCACGCAAACCCGCTGTGCCAGCCATAGCAATTGAATTTGCTCCGATCGCTAAACCTGCTAATGCGATAGATCCAGTTTCGCGTTGAACTTTGAAGAATATTGAAAGTGAAATCATGCCGTATGCGATTCGGGCGGGGAATGCGGCAATAATCAAGGTTCGCGCTGTCGGTACCCGCAAAAGCTCTAAATATCGACCCATTTTTGAAGTCTACCTAACCAAAAGCTATGCGAATTGACCTAGATAGCGCGTCTTAAGTAACCTTTGCCCTCGCTCACATCTCTTGCACTGACCTCGGACAGAGTAGGAAAGTGCCCAGTTAAATCCAAAAGATTTTCTGGAGTCGGGTTGTGTGTATACCTACTAGTTTAAATTCCCCAATCGGAGCATCTTGAGTATTGCAAATGTAGCTGTAAATGACATTGGATCCGCAGAAGATTTTCTCGCCGCAATCGAAGGCACAATCAAGAATTTTAATGATGGAGATTTAGTAACTGGAATAGTTGTCCAGGTAGATCGCGATGAAGTACTCCTAGATATTGGCTACAAAACCGAAGGTGTAATTCCATCCCGCGAACTCTCTATCCGCCACGATCTTGATCCAAGCGAATTGGTAAAAGTTGGCGACCGTGTTGAAGCGCTTGTACTTCAGAAGGAAGATAAAGAAGGACGTTTAATTCTCTCCAAGAAGCGTGCTCAATACGAAAAAGCATGGGGCGATATTGAAGGTAAGAAAGAACGTGACGAAGTTGTCGTCGGCACTGTTATTGAAGTTGTTAAAGGTGGCTTGATCGTTGATATCGGCCTCCGTGGTTTCTTGCCAGCATCGCTTGTTGAGATGCGCCGAGTCCGTGATTTAACACCATACATTGGCCAACAAGTTGAGGCTCGAATTATCGAACTTGATAAGAACCGGAACAACGTTGTGCTTTCTCGTCGTGCATTTTTGGAACAGACCCAATCTGCATCACGCACCACATTCCTTAATCAACTACAAAAGGGTCAAGTACGAAGTGGCGTTATCTCATCTATCGTTAACTTTGGTGCCTTCGTTGATCTTGGTGGCGTAGATGGCTTGGTTCACGTTTCAGAGCTATCTTGGAAACATATCGATCATCCTGGTGAAGTTGTAGCAGTAGGCGATGAAGTTACTGTGGAAGTTCTAGAAGTAGATTTCGAAAGAGAACGTGTCTCACTTTCGCTTAAAGCTACTCAAGAAGATCCTTGGCAAGCATTTGCTCGCACCCACACCATCAACCAAGTTGTTCCTGGTGAAGTTACAAAACTAGTGCCTTTTGGCGCCTTTATCCGAGTATTTGATGGCATCGAAGGTCTAGTTCACATCTCCGAACTTGCCGAACGCCACGTAGAAATTCCAGAGCAAGTTGTTCAAGTTGGCGATCAATTATTTGTAAAAATTATTGATATCGACTTAGAACGCCGCCGAATCTCGCTTTCACTAAAGCAAGCAAACGAAGGCCACGATATTGAAGTTGAAGCATTTGATCCAGCTCAATATGGAATGCCAGCTCGTTACGATGCCGCTGGAAACTTTATTTATCCTGAAGGTTTCAATGCTGAAAATCAAGAGTGGCAACCTGGTTTTGAATCTCAACGTGAAGAATGGGAGCGTCAATACGCTGAAGCCCAATCACGTTTCGTTGCGCATAAGAAGCAAAAGTCTGAAGCGCAAGCAGCAGATGCCGCCGCAGTTGTCGCCGAACCGACAGCTGAAACCACAACTGAAGTAGCTGCTGCCGAATAGTTCTACTAAGCGAGAGCCTCGGTACTTAACTTTGTATCGGGGTTTTTTCTTTTTAGTATGCCCTAAAGAGGCGTGGATTGGCCGGAAAAGATAGGCTGAAGCAATGTTGAAAGTAGCACTCACCGGCGGCATCGGCTCTGGTAAATCTTTGGTCGGGGAGTATCTGGAAGAGTTAGGCGCAATAGTTTTCGATGCCGATCAACTTGCTCGAGATGTGGTTGAGCGCGGCACGACCGGCTTCAATCTTATTGTGGAGAGATTTGGTGATGAGATCCTCACCGAAGGCCAGATAAATCGTGGGAAATTAGGCGAGATAGTTTTTAACGATCCGAGCGCTCGAAAAGATTTAGAAGGAATCGTTCATCCGTTAGTTAAAGAAGCTGGTGATGCGATTGTTAATTCTGCACCAGAAAACGCAGTAGTTGTAAATCAAATCCCCTTGGTTTATGAGAGTAACAGCGCTAATCGATTTGATTTCATCGTGACAATAGAAGCTCCAGAATCGCTCCGATATGAACGCTTAAGAGCGCGTGGAATGAAAGATTTTGAGATTGCAAAGCGGATTAGCGCACAAGCCTCTAGAAGCGAACGGGTCAGCATTTCTAACATAGTCATAGAAAATGATGGTGATAAAGATGCGCTGCTTCGCAAAGTGGAGGCGCTTTGGGAGAGCGAGCTTTTGCCTCGCGCAGCGCAGAGCGAATGAGCCAACGAGATTACATTCCAAAAGCTCTTAAACCATTTAAAGTTATAAGCGATTATGTACCAGCCGGTGATCAACCAGATGCGATTAATGAGTTGGTTGCGAGAATTGAACGCGGCGAGAAAGATATTGTTCTACTTGGTGCGACTGGAACTGGAAAATCAGCAACAACAGCTTGGTTAGTAGAACGGTTACAACGTCCAACTTTGGTGCTCGCACCAAATAAAACTTTAGCTGCACAGTTAGCTAATGAATTTAAGGAACTCTTCCCAGAAAATGCAGTTGAATATTTTGTCTCTTATTACGACTACTACCAACCAGAAGCTTATGTGCCACAGACCGATACTTTTATTGAGAAAGACTCGTCGATAAATTCAGAAGTTGAACGCTTGCGCTACTCCGCCACACACGCGCTACTTACTCGTCGCGACGTGATCGTGGTGGCCACGGTTTCCTGCATTTATGGTCTTGGACATCCACAAGAATATTACGAGCGTATGGTGTTGCTAAAAGTTGGTGAAAATATTGAGCGCAACAAATTATTACGCCAATTTGTTGATATCCAATATAAAAGAAATGATATGGCATTCGAGCGCGGAAATTTTCGAGTGCGTGGAGATACCATCGAAATAATTCCAGTTTATGAAGAGCTTGCGATTCGAATTGAAATGTTTGGCGATGAGATTGAGCGCTTAACTACGCTGCATCCACTCACTGGTGAAATAATTAGTGATGTCCCAGAAATATTAATATTTCCGGCAACGCATTACGCAGCTGGTCCAGAAAAAATGAAGATAGCAATCGCAAATATCGAAGCTGAATTAGAAATTAAGCATAAAGAATTTGAAAAGCAAGGGAAACTATTAGAAGCCCAACGAATCCGGATGCGGACCACATTCGATATCGAGATGATGCAGCAATTAGGTTTCTGTTCTGGAATCGAGAATTACTCACGCTTAATTGATGGGCGCGCGGCTGGCTCTGCACCTAGTTGCTTATTAGATTATTTCCCAGAAGATTTTCTTTGCGTAATAGATGAATCACATATTACGGTGCCTCAAATTGGCGCTATGTATGAAGGAGATGCTTCTCGAAAGCGAACTCTGGTCGAACACGGTTTTAGACTGCCGAGCGCCATGGATAACCGACCGCTTCGATGGCCAGAATTCTTAGAACGTACGAAGCAGAAAATCTATCTCTCAGCCACGCCAGGTAAATACGAGTTAGCGAAAACTGGTGGCGAATTCGTAGAACAAGTAATCCGACCTACTGGATTGGTGGATCCGCAAATTATCATCAAGCCGATCAAAGGACAGATTGATGATTTGTTAAATGAAATCAGAATTCGTGCTGAAAAAAATGAGCGAGTTCTAGTTACAACTTTAACTAAGAAAATGTCAGAAGATTTGACGGATTACTTCACAGAAGCCAACGTGCGAGTTAGGTATCTACATTCGGAGGTAGATACTTTGCGCCGGGTTGAATTGCTCCGCGAACTTAGGCTGGGTGAGTACGATGTTTTAATCGGTATCAACCTATTACGCGAAGGTTTGGATTTACCAGAAGTCTCATTAGTTGCGATTTTAGATGCCGATAAAGAAGGATTCTTGCGCTCCACAACTTCCTTAATCCAAACAATTGGTCGAGCCGCTCGAAACGTTTCGGGTGAAGTCCATATGTACGCCGATAATTTAACGGATTCAATGAAGCGCGCTATTGATGAAACTAACCGCCGCCGCGAGAAACAAGTTTTATATAACAAAGAGCGCGGTGTTGATCCACAACCCCTTAGAAAACGAATCGCAGATATTACCGATTTAATTGCAAAAGAAAGTGACGATACCGATCAACTTCTAGCGGCTGGCAAAAAATCGTCGAGCGGCGGGGCTGGTGTTTACGTAAAACACTTAGTTCCGTTGCCTAAACAGGAGTTGATGAACCTCATAGAATCGCTCACTGAACAGATGCGTAATTCCGCTAGCCAACTTCATTTTGAATTAGCCGCTAGATTGCGTGATGAGATTGGTGATTTGAAGAAGGAACTTCGAAGCATGGATGACGCGGGGGTGAAATAATTGCACGATCGTTTAATTATTCGCGGTGCCCGCGAGCATAACTTAAAGAATGTTTCGTTAGATTTACCACGCAATTCCATGATTGTTTTCACTGGTTTATCCGGTTCTGGAAAATCAAGTTTAGCTTTTGACACTATTTTCGCAGAAGGCCAACGTCGTTATGTGGAATCGCTCTCGGCGTATGCGCGACAATTCTTAGGACAGATGGATAAACCAGATGTGGACTTCATAGAAGGGTTATCACCAGCAGTTTCGATCGACCAGAAGGCTACAAACCGAAACCCTCGGTCAACAGTTGGAACTATTACTGAAGTTTATGACTACCTACGTTTACTATTTGCGCGAGCTGGCCGTCCACATTGCCCAAGTTGCGGCAAAGCAATAGCGAAGCAAACTCCACAGAATATAGTTGATCAAATATTAGAATTACCTCCTGAAACAAAATTCCAAGTTCTAGCACCAATGATTCGGGCGCGCAAAGGTGAATTTGTTGACTTATTTAAAGATTTAGTTGCGCAAGGTTATTCCAGGGCACGAGTAGATGGCGCTGTAATTCAACTTACTGAGCCACCTAAATTAAAAAAGCAAGAGAAGCACACTATTGAAGTTGTGATTGATCGTTTAACTGCGAAAGCTGATTCAAAGAGCCGCTTAACGGATTCCATAGAAACTGCGCTTCGGTTAGCCCAAGGTTTAGTAACCCTGGATTTTGTTGACGGCAAAGGTAAAGATAAAGAGCGCACCTTTAGTGAAAAATTAGCTTGCCATGATTGTTCACTATCTTTTGAAGAGATGGAGCCACGATCCTTCTCATTCAATTCGCCTTTTGGCGCTTGCCCGGAATGTACTGGTATTGGCACCAAGCTGGAAGTTGATCAAGAATTAGTAATTCCAGATGATTCAATTTCGATTAATGAAGGCGCCATCGCACCATGGGCATCTCGGCAAACTTCCGAATATTTCTTGCGGCTTTTGGAAGCGCTAGCAGGCGATGTGAAATTTTCCATGGATGCGCCGTGGAAGAAATTATCTGAAAAAGCTAAGACCGCGATTTTGAATGGGTACGAATATGAAGTACATGTTAAGTACAAGAACCGTTATGGCAGGGTAAGAAATTACTCTACTGGCTTTGAAGGCGTGGTTTCATTTATCCAACGCAAACATGGTGAAACTGATAGCGATTACAGTCGGGAAAAGTATGAGTCTTATATGCGGCAAACGCCGTGCCCAGTATGTAATGGAACTCGATTAAAACCAGAAGTTCTTGCAGTTAAATTAGGTGAGAAGTCGATCGCCCAAATTTGTGAACTCTCCATAGAAGATTGCGCCAAATTCTTAAAATCTTTAAAACTTACCGCGCGCGAAAAGCAGATTGCCGAACGCGTACTTAAAGAAGTGCACTCCCGTCTTGGTTTTCTTTTAGATGTTGGTCTCGATTATTTATCGCTAGATCGCCCAGCCGCAACGCTCTCTGGCGGTGAAGCTCAACGGATCAGGTTGGCTACTCAGATTGGTTCCGGATTAACTGGCGTGCTTTATGTTTTAGATGAACCGAGCATCGGGTTACATCAACGCGATAACCGTCGTTTAATTGAAACACTTACCCATCTTCGTGATATCGGAAACACTTTAATTGTTGTAGAACACGATGAGGACACAATCCGTACCGCAGATTGGATTGTTGATATCGGCCCCGGCGCCGGTGAACACGGCGGCGAGATTGTCGTTTCCGGAAGTTACGAAGATTTAATTAACTCAAAAACTTCCATCACTGGCGCGTATATCTCGGGTAAGCGCAAAATTGAGATACCTAAGAAGCGTCGCCTAATAGATCCAAAGAAATCCGTAGTTGTGAAGGAAGCACACGAAAATAATTTAAAGAATATTACGGTTTCATTTCCACTCGGCACTTTCGTCGCTGTTACTGGCGTAAGCGGTTCTGGTAAATCAACTTTAGTAAATGACATTCTGTACACGGTATTAGCTAACAAATTAAATGGTGCTCGCCAAGTTCCTGGTCGGCATCGGACCATTACCGGCATAGACCTTCTTGACAAAGTTGTGCACGTTGATCAATCTCCAATTGGTAGAACTCCAAGATCTAACCCGGCTACCTACACTGGCGTATTCGACAAAGTTCGCGCGTTATTTGCTGAGACAACTGAAGCAAAAGTTCGAGGCTACCAACAAGGGCGATTCTCGTTTAACGTTAAAGGCGGACGGTGTGAAAACTGTTCTGGCGATGGCACCATCACTATTGAAATGAATTTCTTGCCCGACGTCTATGTGCCGTGCGAAATTTGCCATGGCGCGCGATATAACCGGGAAACTTTAGAAGTACATTACAAAGGTAAAACGATCGCTGAAATTCTTGATATGTCGATCGAGTCCGCAGTTTCGTTCTTTGAATCAATCCCAGCAATTCACCGCTATTTGAAAACTATGATGGACGTTGGGCTTGGTTATGTACGGCTTGGCCAATCAGCACCAACTCTCTCAGGTGGCGAAGCCCAACGCGTCAAATTATCAACCGAATTGCAACGACGTTCTACTGGTAGAACTATTTACGTTCTAGACGAACCTACGACAGGTTTACATTTTGAAGATGTCAATAAACTTTTGCATGTTTTACAAAGGCTAGTAGATACTGGCAACACTGTAATTGTGATTGAGCATAATCTCGATGTTATTAAATCCGCAGACTGGGTTATAGATATGGGTCCAGAAGGTGGCAATAAAGGCGGCACAATTATCGCGGAAGGAACTCCCGAAGCTGTGGCGAAAAACAAAGCGAGTTATACCGGCAAATATTTAGCGGAGATTTTAAAGAAGTAGCTATGGCTGACCCACAAAGTTATCGGCCGAAAGATATTCCAGATTCGCCCGGCGTATACCGATTCTTCAACGAGAAAGATGTAGTTATTTATGTTGGTAAGGCAATCTCACTAAAATCCCGACTCAACTCTTATTTTCAAAATAACCTCGCCGAAAAAACTAGAAAAATGGTTAACGCCGCGGTCCGAGTTGATTGGACCTTAGTAAATACTGAAGTAGAAGCGCTCCAACTCGAGTTCAGCTGGATTAAAGAAGAGAACCCACATTTCAATGTGCAATTCAAAGACGATAAGTCTTACCCGTTCTTGGCAGTTTCTATCAAAGATGAATTCCCAAGAATTTACATAACGCGGTCACAGAAGCAAAAAGGTGTTAAACATATTGGTCCATTCGCACATGCTTGGGCGTTGCGCAGTACCTATGAAGTTCTATTGAAACTATTCCCAGTTCGTTCTTGCACGGAAAGCAATTTTCTACGAGCTCAGAAATCAAATCGACAATGTTTACTGGGCGATATCGGAAAGTGTGCAGCTCCATGCGTTGGTTGGGTTACCCCGGAAGAGCACCACGAAATTGCCAAGAACCTAATTAAATTTTTAGATTCAAATCCAGAGAGCGTGACTGAGAAGTTAACCGATGAAATGCTTACTGCTTCAGCAGCGGAACAATTCGAAAAAGCCGCCAAGCTCCGCGACCAACTGCAAGCGCTGACCAAAGCACAAGAATCAACTGATGCAGCGCTCTCCGAAGAAATTACTGCAGATTTCATCGCAATGCACGAAGATATAACGCATGCCGCATTCTCAATATTTATCGTGCGCCACGGTCGAATCACCGGTTCGCGTTCTTGGGTCGTTGATTTACAAGAAGTTCCAGAAGGTGATTCCGTAATGGATGCTGCGCTACCTAAGATCTATCACGATTTTGAGGTTCCGCGTGAGATATTGATCAATCAACCAATCACTTCCGAAGCCGGTGTTATTGAATGGCTTTCACAGAAACATGGGAATTCGGTCGAAGTTAAAGTGCCACAACGTGGTGAGAAATTCGAATTACTTCAAACCGTTAAGCGCAATGCCAATCAAGCGTTAATTCAGTTTTTAAGTAAGCGCGCAAACGATGCCGGTGTTTCTGGCCGAGCGCTAGAGGAGATCGCGACCGCATTAGATCTAGCAGAGCTCCCACTCCGTATCGAATGTTTTGACATTTCAAATATTCAAGGAACTTCGGTAGTGGCTTCAATGGTGGTATTTGAAGATGGTCAATCTAAAAAGAGTGAGTATCGCCGTTTCTCAATCGATGATGAGGCTGGATTTGATGATACCCGCGCTATGCATCACGTCATTACAAGAAGATTTAAAAGATATCTCGCCGAAAAAGATCTTGATTTAACTGAGTTAGAAATGAGCGGTGCTAATCGACCAAAGTTTGCCTATCCACCTCAGCTAATAATTGTTGATGGCGGCGTAGGGCAAGTAAATGCAGCAGCCCGAGCACTCTCTGAATTGGGAATCACCGATATCGCGCTCTGCGGTTTAGCAAAAAGGCTTGAGGAAGTTTGGCTTCCTGAAGTAAAGACTCCAGTTATCTTTCCACGCCATAGCGAAGCGCTCTATCTTTTCCAACGAATTCGCGATGAGGCACATAGATTTGCAATTACTTTCCATAGATCTAAGCGATCTAAGTTGATGCTCGAATCTTTATTGGATGAAATTCCAACGTTGGGTACTGCGCGAATTTCTGCGCTGCTCGAACACTTCGGGTCAGTATCAGCGATCCGCAAAGCGAATGAATCGCAAATTTCTCAAATACCTGGCATCGGGGAGAAAATTGCCAAAATAATTGTAGATTTCTTGGCTCAACAAAGTACGCCCGAGAATGTAAATACCAGTACCGGTGAAATTACTTAGGATGCTTGACAGGT
>CANLJW010000026.1:0-13465 GCA_947491605.1 Actinomycetota bacterium
CGCGCCAGCGCTTTCGCAATACTAGATTTGCCTGCACCAGGCGGACCGATTAAAACAATTCTTGGGGACATCAAATTATCTCTATCTAATTCGCAGCGCTGCGATATATGTTTCAAAATTTCTACGAGTTTCCGAAACGCTGTCGCCACCAAATTTCTCTAAAACAACTTCGGCTAGAACCAGCGCAACCATAGCTTCAGCAACAATTCCAGCTGCTGGAACTGCGCAGACATCCGAACGTTGGTTGATCGCTTTCGCAGCTTCGCCGGTGGCGGTATCGATTGTGTCGAGCGCCTTTGGAACGGTAGAAATTGGTTTCATAGCGGCTCTAACTCGTAAAATTTCGCCATTACTCATGCCACCTTCAGTACCACCAGCGCGATCACTTCTTCGCACTATCTGCCCTTGCAAATTTTTTTCAATTTCATCATGCGCAACCGAGCCACGTCGCTTAGCCGTAGTAAATCCATCTCCGATCTCAACGCCTTTAATGGCTTGAATTCCCATGATTGCGCCAGCTAATTTTGAATCTAATCGACGATCCCAATGCACATGCGAGCCAAGTCCGGGCGGCATGTTGTATGCCAATACTTCAACAACTCCACCTAGCGTGTCACCATCTGAATGCGCTGCATCTATCTCGGCAATCATTTTTTTACTAGTTTCCGGATCAGCGCATCGGACCGGATCAGCGTCTACCAAATCTCGTTCTATAGGCAGTGGCAACTTCGCGTTTTCTGGTGTTGCCACCGCGCCTATCGAGAGCACATGGCTAAGAATTTCAATACCCACCGTTTGTTTTAAGAATTGTCGCGCTACTGCGCCTAACGCCACTCGAGTAGCGGTTTCTCGAGCGGAAGCTCGTTCTAATATTGGTCGTGCGTCATCGAAATTATATTTTTGCATACCAACCAAATCCGCATGACCAGGTCTTGGTCTAGTTAATGGCGCATTCCTGGCTAAATTAGCAATTTCGCTCTCGGTGATTGGATCTGCAGCCATAACTTTCTCCCATTTTGGCCACTCTGAATTAGCAATTTCAATTGCGATTGGACCACCTTGAGAAACCCCATGGCGGATACCGCCAACAATCGTAACTTTGTCTGCTTCAAAAGTTTGACGGGCACCACGACCGAAACCTAACCGCCGTCGTTGCAAATCGCGATCAATATCAGCGGTTGAAATCTCAATGGCAGCTGGCAAACCTTCAATGATTCCCACCAGAGCTGGGCCGTGTGACTCGCCCGCTGTTAGCCAACGCATTATTCAACCCCTTAATGAACGTTAAAACCTTGGGCTATTCTCGCAGATAGATACCCGATACTGCGCGTTAATTAGCTCGTCCTAGTAAAAAGCCGTCGACAATGCAGATATTGCCCCGAGAAAAAGTGCGGGAGCCATTGGAATGGCGTTCTGGCTTCGTCGAAAAATCCATTGTCCAATCGCGATCAAACCAGCGCTGCTCCAAGCGACAATAATAGCAATTTGATTGGCCATTACAATTTTGGATAATGGAAGCGATACGACTAAGAAAAATGAGATTACCAGCGCATACTTGAAATCACCCGCGCCAACCTTGAATTTAGATAATATCGTTAGGAAGGAATAGAAAAGTACAACAAGCGAGAAAACTTTGATTCTCTCGCTTGCTGTTTTGGAAAAAAAAGGGTCAGTGAATAACTTGATTATCACCAGTATCAAAATGGTGGCGGTCAATTTTATTAAAACAGAATTTTGAATTAAGTGTGTGAAATAGTCGTAAATTGATATATAGATACCAAAGAGTAGAAAGATAAGTATTTCGATTATGACCACGCCAAATAATAGAGGCGAGTTATATAACTAAATTAACGGTTGTTGATAACCGCCATCACATGAGTGCGCAATTCTTCATACATATGATCTGTTTCGAAATTGGTTCGGGTCATTAGGCGAATCTGTTCTAACGCCTGTCGAATCAATAGTTCTACTCCATCAATCACAACGCCGCCGGCTTTCTGCCACGCTATTGATGGGGCGCTTGGGAAAGGTGAATAAGCAACATCGAGAAAAACTTGGTGCTCTCTCAACTTAGTGGGTATTTTGGCAACCACAACTTTCGATGCAGTACTGGGAAGTGTGCTAACAATTAACGAATAACCGGAAAGATCATTAAGCATATTGAAATCACAGAAATTAACTGAACTTAAAGAAGCCGCATTTTTTACTAGATTGTTACGTTTGTCGGATCTTTGATAAACACTAATATTGTTTACCAAGCCATCTAGTGCAGCCAGCGCAGCTCTAGCGGTGCCACCGCCACCAATTATTGCTACCGAACTATCTTGATTGATAGTTAGTCGATCGAAGATCGCGTTAAATCCCAATACGTCGGTTGAGAGTATTTTTACATTCACCTCATGGATATTTCGATCTATCAAAATGGTATTGGCCGAAGCAATTCGCTTCGCAAGTGGATCAACTTGCGTCAAAGCATCCGTCACTATCTCCTTAAGTGGCATCGTTAATGAAAACCCACGCCAATCCACCTTGGAATCTAGCGCAGTAGCCTCTGCAAAAAATTGCGGGAATTCTACTTCTGAAATTTCAATAGCGTCGTATTTACCAAGAATGCCTAAAATTTCGTAAGCGCGATTATGAAGGCTTGGCGATAGTGAATGTGAAATTGGCGATCCCAATACAGCGGCTCTGATCATGGCTTAACCTTAAACAAGCCGGCCGAAACGTTTCTCTTATATTCCGCTTTCCACCGTAAAAATTCATCGTTAGATTTAGTAAATCGGGTATCACCAGGCTTAACCGTTATGAAATATAGCCAATCCCCTAATTCCGGATTCAGCGCAGCCTCTAGTGCGGCCAGAGTCGGGCTACCAATCGGAGCTGGCGGTAATCCATAGTTTTGATAAGTGTTGTACTTGCTTCTAATTTTCGTATCTTTAATTGCCAGCGCAATCTCGCCCCGGCGTTGCAGTAGGTATTGGACGGTTGTATCAAGTTGTAGCGGCATTCGAATCTTTAATCGATTGTAAATCACGCGAGATACTTTTCTATAATCTTGGGCATCTGCCTCTGCTTGGATTAATGAGGCAATCACTAGCAACTCATAACCGGTGTATCCCACAACCACATCCGTAAAATCTATTGGTGCGGTGTTGAAGTTAAATGTTTCCAACATCTTCCGAAGCACTTCTTCAATTTGAGTCTCTTTCACGAACGAGTAATTTGCCGGATATAAGAAACCTTCTGGATTGCCAGGTTTGACTCCAAGAGGTAACTCCAAATTTTTCAGCGCAGTTTTCACTTCAGCTTTCCCGTAACCGGCGGCTACTAGCGATGTAATAACCTCAGCCAATCGCGCTCCATCTTTGATAATAATCAACCCAACAATTCTTTTGTTGTCGAGCAATTGGGTAAGTGCGGTTTTTGCCGGAATATTCCGCTCTAATAAATGATCACCAGGTGCGATTCGGGCGGCTCGCTCATCCGCCACAGCAAGTCTAAAAAAAACATCAATGGATTTGACCACACCGGCATCAAAAAGCGATTTTGCAATGTCGGAACCACTTTCTCCATTCGTGATTGATATCAATACTTCTGCACCAGCATTTCCCGCAGCATAATCCGGCGCTGCTGCTGGGCCACTGTGAATATAACGAAGCCCTGCAGTTAGAAGTATTACCAACAATAGCGGCAGAAACAGAGTGCGAATTACTTTCATAATGGAACGCCAGCTGGTTTATTTTGACCTTTCTCAACTTGTAACGCGAACTCTAAAATATTTGCAGCTGCAAACTGGTCGATAATGTCGCGATTTCGTGATGGTGCCTTGCTGAGAGATTGCAGTTGTCGCTCCGCGCTCTTTGTAGAAAAACGCTCGTCGATCAAAAACACTTTGAAACCAAAATTATCGCGGATCATTTCTCCAAAGAGTTTAGCTTTCTCACTACTTGTCCCCGCGGCTCCAGAGAGATGAATTGGTAAACCTATATATACATGGATCGGAGAAATATCATAAAAGAGTTCTGACAATTCACGTTGCAAGGTAGCAACTTCGTTCTTAAGAGTAGTCAATGGTGCGGCTAAAATTGCTTCTTGGTCTGAAACTGCGACACCAATCCGCACATCACCATAATCGAAAGCTATCCGCTTGCCGCGTTCCATATTATTTACCAGCAGCGGCTGCAATTAATTCTTTAATCGCAATAAATGCGGCATCTATTTTCGTGACATCAACGCCACCGCCTTGTGCAAAATCATCTTTGCCGCCACCGCCACCGCCTAAAATTGCGCTAGCCGCTTTGACAAGTGCTCCAGCTTTAACCCCGAGCGCGCGCACTTTCTCATCAGCTGCCGCGACCAGTACAACTTTCTCCTCTCGGATACTTGCTAAAGCCACAACCGAGTTTGGCAATTGAGAGCGTAGATTTAGTGCAATAGTTCGTAGATCATCGCCAGATATTCCATCCGACATCTGTGCAGCGATTAACGAAATGTTTCCTACAGTTTGTGCGGTTGCGATCAATTTTTTGGAATCTGCAATTGCGGCTGCGGTTTTTATACCTGCAAGTTCTTTTTCGATCTCTCGTAATCGGGTTAGCAAGTCTGCAATTCTCTCTGGCAACTCTTCTGGACGAGCGCCTTTGATTAAATCCGTAACTGAGTTCAGAAGTAAATGTTCTCGAGCTAAGAATGAATAAGCATCGACGCCAACTAGCGCTTCAACACGGCGGACGCCGGCCCCAATTGAAGACTCACTCAATAATTTAACTACACCGAGTTGGCCAGATCTTGATACATGCGTTCCGCCACAAAGTTCGCGCGCCCAATCGCCAACACTTATCACGCGTACTTGATCACCATACTTTTCTCCGAAAAGTGCCATTGCGCCGGCTGCTTTCGCATCCGCTTGCGACATTACTTCTGCGGTAACTTCCAGATCATCCAACAACAGTGCATTTACCCGAGCTTCTACATCATTTAAAGTAGAGAGCGGCACTGCGCCGGCTGCTGGGAAATCAAATCTAAATCTGCCAGGTGAATTCTCAGAGCCCGCTTGCGTGGCAGTTTCTCCTAATATTTCTCGGAAAGCTTTATGTACCATATGGGTTGCCGTATGGGCTCTTGAAATTCCGTTGCGTCGTTCGACATCAATCTGCGCCAACGCGGTTACGCCTTTTGAAACTACACCGGAAATTACCCGACCACGATGTACTGATAACCCAGGAATAGGATTTTGCACATCCTCTACTTCAATTATCGCGCCATTATCAAGAGTAATTCGGCCACCATCAGCTAACTGGCCCCCACCTTCTGCGTAAAAAGGCGTGCGATTTAAAACGATTTCTATCTCATCATCAACTTTTGCTTCCTCCGCATACAGACCGTCAACTAAGAATCCATTTACTAGGGATTCGCTAGATATCAAGTCGTAACCGATGAATTCAACTTTTCCAGTTTCATCTAAAATCTTTCGGTATTGCGTTAAATCAGTATGGCCACTCTTTTTCATTCTCGCATCGGCTTTGGCGCGATCTTTCTGTTCTTTCATCAATCTGCGGAAACCAACTTCATCGATCGTTAAGCCTTCTTCGCTCGCCATCTCTAGCGTCAGATCAAATGGGAATCCATAGGTGTCATGCAACTTGAAAACTTCGTCAGCGCTCAATTTAGCGCCACCACTTTTCTTAATTGCGCTGCTCGCCATGTCGAAAATTTGGGTACCACTCTTAAGGGTTTGTAAGAAAACATTCTCTTCCGCAACTGCAACCGAAAGAATTCGTTTCTTATCGGAAATCAACTCTGGGTACTGTGAACCCATCGCAGCAATAGAACTTTCCATCAATTCGTTCATGTTCGCATCTTGCGCTCCTAGAAGACGCATATTACGAGTTGTACGCCGCATCATCCGACGTAATACATAGCCGCGACCTTCATTGCCAGGGGTCACGCCATCACCGATCAACATCATTGCGGTTCGAGCATGATCTGCAATAACTCGAAGCGAAACATCGCTCTTCATAGCTTTGCCATATTTAACGCCAGCTAATTCACTCGCCCGATTAAGAATTTGCATGGTGGTATCAATCTCGTAAATATTTTCTACGCCTTGCAAAAGTGCCGCCGTCCGTTCTAACCCAAGTCCGGTATCGATATTCTTAGCTGGTAACTCACCTACTATTGGGAAACTTTCTTTATTTCCGCCTTCGCCTCGAATGTTTTGCATGAATACTAAATTCCATACCTCCAGATAACGGTCTTCATCGGCGATAGGTCCGCCTTCTTTGCCATACGCGGGGCCGCGATCATAATAAATTTCAGAACATGGGCCACAAGGACCAGGCACACCCATCGACCAGAAATTATCAGCCATGCCACGTCTTTGAATTCGCGCTTTTGGTACCCCAATTTTTTCATGCCAAATATCGGCAGCTTCATCATCATCTAAGAAAACTGTTACCCAGAGCTTTGACTCGGGAAAACCAAAACCACCATCGTTAATTGGTCGGGTCAATAAATCCCAGGCCAGCGCAATCGCACCTTCTTTAAAATAATCGCCAAACGAAAAGTTTCCACACATCTGGAAAAACGATGCATGTCGCGTGGTTTTTCCAACTTCGTCAATATCTAAAGTACGTACGCATTTTTGTACCGAAGTTGCACGTTTATAGGGGGGTGTGATCTCCCCTAAAAAATAAGGCTTAAATGGCACCATGCCTGCATTTACCAATAAGAGATTTGGATCATTCAAGATTAAAGAGGCCGACGGTACCACCGTGTGAGTTAAGCCGGCTCGGTTGTCAGATTCAAAGAAGCGTAACCATCGAGCACGTATTTCGGCTGATTCCACCTATTTACTCAGATTCCTCATCATCGACAAAAGATTTTGCCTTTTTTGAAGACTTGCCTTTACTTTTACTCTTGCCGTTACCTTTAGTTTTACCTTTACCTTTACGAAGTTGCGCAGCTGTCAATAAACCACCGGCAACTTTCATCGCGAGTTCATTCTTATCTAAAAATGTTGACGTGGTTGCGGAAATCTTAGACGAGATTTCCTCGACTGATTTAGTTACTCGGTTGATACTGTGAAGCGGCCCATTTACCAATTTAACAGTAGTGGTTACCTCTTCCAATAACGGGGTAGTCTCTTCGGTGATTGATTTAACCGCAACGCCTACTTCATCAATTACGCGCCCAAGCCTTATGACCGCGTATGCGATTGCGATCGCGATAACAGCTAGCGCTGCTGCGGCGATGATTGTTGCTATTCCACCAGGACCCATTTACCTAGGTTACCTGACTTCATTACTAACTTGGCGCAGGTTTAGACTTGATCGAATTTAGGAATCTCAAAATCCGCCGCTTATGGCCCGGACGCTGTTACGGCTTAGCTTCAGGTTGGGAATCAATCCCGCTCTCTTTGCGCTGCATTGGCGTAATTGGGGTTGGTGCTCCGGTCAATGGATCACCACCGCTTGCAGTTTTAGGGAACGCAATCACTTCGCGGATGGAATCAGAACCAGTTATTAACGCACATAGTCGATCTAGTCCAAGTGCAATGCCACCATGTGGCGGTGGGCCGTAATTAAATGCTTCCAACAGGAAACCGAATTTACTTTCAGCTTCGGTTTGCGATAGTCCAATCACGGAGAAAACTTCTTGTTGGATATCGCGACGATGAATACGGATTGAGCCGCCACCAATTTCATTGCCATTGAGAACTATGTCATACGCATATGCCAACGCTGATTCTGGGTCGTTGGCAAAACTTTTTTCAAACTCGGGTTTCGGTCCAGTAAATGGATGATGCACTGCAGTCCAACCACCAGCTTCAGTTTTTTCAAACATTGGTGCATCCACAACCCAGAGGAAATTCCAAGCTTTCTTATCGATTAAATCGCACCGTTCGCCAATTTCAATACGAACTGCACCTAATAAATTCTGTGAACTTTTACGATCCCCTGCTGCAAAAAATATGGCATCGCCTAGTTTTGCACCAGTTGCTGCGGCAATGCCAGCGGTTTCAACTTCCGATAAATTTTTAGCCACCGGACCACCAAGTTGGCCATCAGGTTGGACCAAAATATATGCCAAACCTTTAGCGCCGCGAGCTTTCGCCCAATCCTGCCAAGCATCTAAATCCCGCCTAGCTGAACTCGCACCACCTGGCATAACTACTGCGCCAACATATTCAGCTTGAAAAACTCGGAACGCAGTGTTGGCAAAAAATTCGGTTACATCTGATATTTCATTACCGAAACGCAAATCTGGTTTATCGGAACCAAACCTACGCATCGCTTCGTGATAAGTCATATGTGGAATCGGCATTGGAATTTGGTAACCAACTACATCTTTAAAAACCCGCGCTAAAACCCGCTCGGCAACTTGCAAAATATCGGCTTGATCTACAAAGGACATTTCGATATCTAATTGGGTGAATTCTGGTTGTCGATCAGCGCGAAAATCTTCATCCCGAAAACATCGCGCAATTTGATAATAACGTTCCATCCCCGCAACCATTAACAATTGTTTAAATAATTGTGGTGATTGGGGCAGGGCGTACCAACTGCCAGGTTGTAACCGCACCGGTACTAGAAAATCTCGTGCTCCTTCCGGAGTAGAGCGCGTTAGATAGGGCGTTTCAATTTCGAGAAAATCACTTTCGGTCATAACGCTTCGAATTACAGAAGTAACTTTGGAGCGCACCCGCAAATTGTGAGCTGGTCCTTCGCGTCGCAAATCTAGATACCGATACTTCAACCGTACTTCTTCGCTGATGTTAGAAGTGTCTCCGCTATCGACTGGAAATGGCAATGGTGCTGCCTCCGATAATACGGTTAACTCTTTGCAAATAACTTCGATAGCACCCGTTGGAATTGCGTTGTTTTCGTTACCGTTAGGCCGAGCGACAACTTCACCAACAATTAAGACGCACCATTCAGCGCGGAGCGCGCCAGCGACCGATTCGTCTGAGATAACTACTTGCACAGCGCCAGTGGCATCTCTTAAATCTATAAATGCCACGCCGCCGTGATCGCGGCGCCGAGCAACCCAACCAGCCAATTTAATCTCGCTACCAATATGTGAAGGGCGAATATCCCCGGCGTTATGAGTGCGTAACACGTTGCTCCTGAACCTTTTTTTACTTTAATAAAGCAGAATTGATGGTGCTAAGAGTAACCGAAGCGGCAACGCCAGTTTCCATATTTTTCAATTCCCCAACCCCGGAAGATAATTCGGAGTCACCGATCACCAACGCATATTTAGCACCACTTTTATCAGCACCTTTCATGGCACCTTTTAACGCGCGGTCACCGTAAGCGCAATCTACAATTGCGCCACCTTTTCGCAAGCCATCTATCAATTTAATGGCAAAACTCTTAGCGTTCTCCCCTAGCGGTATCACAAAAAGATCTGGACGAGAAGTTTTAGTTAAATCAATGCCTTCTGCCTCGCACGCCAAAAGCGTTCGATCTATACCAAGTCCAAATCCGATTCCAGAAAGATTTTGACCGCCAATGGATTCCATCAAGCCGTCGTAACGGCCACCGCCGCCAATACCAGATTGTGCACCTAATAATTCATGGACAAATTCAAATGCAGTTCCAGTGTAATAATCCAACCCGCGAACCATCCGAGGATTAATCGTGTAAGCGATCCCTAAAACATCTAAATATTCTTTCACTTTAGCAAAATGCGCAGCGCTCTCTTTAGTTAGATAATCGATTAATAACGGGGCGTTAACCATCATCGCAATGATCGGAGCGCGCTTATCATCGAAGATTCGTAGCGGGTTTAATTTCACGCGCTCTCTTGTTGCTTCATCTAGATCTAACTTGGCAATAAATACCACCAGATCTTTGCGGTGCGCGCTTCGCGAAGCGGCATCACCAAGACAAGTAATATCCATTCTAAATTTTCGCAAACCTAAGTTCCGATAACCGGCGCTAGCTATCGCAATAACTTCAGCATCAATTGCGGGATCATCCAACCCAATCGCTTCAATTCCAACTTGATAAAACTGACGGTAGCGACCCGCTTGTGGCCGTTCCGCGCGGAAATAAGGCCCGGAGTACCAAACTTTTACTGGTAATTGGCCGCGATCTAATCCATGTTCAATTACTGCACGCATAACACCAGCAGTACCTTCTGGTCTAAGCGTGATTGATCGGCCGCCTCGATCTTCAAATGTGTACATTTCTTTACTGACAACATCAGTAGATTCACCAACACCGCGAGTGAATAATTCAGTATCTTCAAAAATCGGCAGTTCGAGTAATTTATAACCAGCCAATTTTGCGGGCTTAATCAATTCGCGGCGGACCGTTTCGAAAGCAATGGAACGATCTGGAAAGTATTCGCTAACGCCCTTTGGGGCTTGGAATTTCATCGAACACCCACCGTTAGATTTTTCAGATAAGGGTTACTTTTTCGCTCTCGCGCAATCGTGGTTTCGGGCCCATGTCCAGGTAAAACTCTGATTTCATCAGGAAGTGTAATAATCTTTTCTTGTAACGTTTTTGTCATATCAGTCACGGATCCCGTTGGTAAATCAGTTCTACCAATCGATCCCGCAAACAGCACATCACCAGTTACTGCAATTTTATCGTTAACCATGAAAAGAACTGATCCGCGAGTGTGGCCTGGAGCGTGAACAATTTTGATGGATAGACCCGCGATGGCGAGCACTTCATTGCTCTTAATCTCTTTGACATTTCCAGGTTCGTGAAAAGATTCGCGTCCAGTTTCGCTCGCTAACATAGACAATAGCGTGGCAGATTCTGCACTTAGCGCACGTTCCGGATAAGTCAACAATTCCCGATCGCTCGAATGGATATAAGTAATGTATTTATTCGCAGCGCCACCACTCTCGACTGAAGTCGCCATCGGAACTACTGAAAAAGTATGGTCTAGGTGTCCGTGCGTTAATAAAGTTGCTACTGGTTTCAATTTATATTTATCTACAATTTCATAAATTTCGTTTGTTAAATCGGGAATAGCAATACCAGGATCAACAATCACGCACTCTTCATTCTTACCCGTGGCTAAAATCCAACAATTTGTGCCATAAAAGGGTGCAGCTACTGAGTCAACTAACATTTCACCCCTCCGATTCATGCTTTTGCATCGATCAACTACGCTGCTCCGCGCTCAGCCAGCGCAAATTGGTCCGCCTTTTACTCAACTAGGGGTTCAGGGTACCTTTACCCTCTGCTGCAACGCTTGATTTACTCCCCAAATGGAGTGTGAAACTGGCGAGGCTGCAAAAATAAAAGCTAAACGACAACCGCCCAACACAACAACAGAGCGTAAATCGTGCAAACGATAATCGCGCAAGGGAAAGCAGGTTCCGGATGGATACCGCATCAAATCAAGCAATCATCAATTCACCAGCCGCAGCGCTAGTCGGAGATCCCGCTAAATATGGTCGGGTGGCCGCCGATGGCACTGTCTTTGTAATTACTGGCGATGGCGAAAAAGCAGTTGGTTCATATCCTGGCAAAACACCTGAAGAAGCCCTTGCATACTTTGTAAGAAAATTTGAAGCTCTTGCTTCCGAAGTTGCGCTTCTAGCCGCTCGTATTAAAAGCGGTGCGATGGTCCCCTCGGACGCGCTTGCCGCAGTAACTAAATTAAGACAACAAGTTGAAAACCTTAATGGTGTGGGAAATCTCGCAGCGCTTAAATTATCAGTTGAACAGATTCCAAATCTAATCGAAGAACATAAAAATATTTTTGAAGCGCGCAAAGCTGCCGAAGCCGCGGCAAAGGCGGTCAAACGCGCGGAAGGCCAGGCAATCAAGGAGAAACTTGTAGTGGAAGCCGAAATGCATGCGCTCTCCGAAAATTGGAAACTTACCAGCGAGCGTTTGAAAACCCTCCTAGACGAATGGAAGAAAGCGCCGCGTTTAGATAAGAAAGCAGATGCTGATCTTTGGAAACGATTCTCGACATCTCGAAATAAATTTGATAAACGTCGTCGCACTCATTTTGCAACTTTGTTACAAGCCCAATCTGCAGTCAAATCTGCGAAAGAAGTAATAGTTTCCGAAGCTGAATCGCTAGCCAATTCTCGAGATTGGGTTGCAACTGCGCGTCGTTATAAAGCGCTAATGGACCAATGGAAACTTTCTGGTCGTGGCAAAAAAACCGACGATGCAAAGCTTTGGGCAAGATTCAAAGCTGCGCAAGATACTTTCTTCGCTGCAAAAAATAGTGACTTAGAAAAACGTCAAGGGACTATGAGTGAAAACTTGGCGAAGCGTGATGCGTTGATTTTGGAGATTGAAGCCGTACTTCCGATTACCAATTTGGATGAAGCCCGCCGTAAATTCCGTGATCTCCAGAGTAAATGGAGCAAAATCGGTATGACTGAGCGGAGCAAACGGGCTGCCTTTGATAAACGCTTCGAAAATGTCGAAACTGCAATCAAGGAAGCCGAAGCGGAGAAATGGCGCAAGAGCGATCCAACTGCAAAAGCTCGCGCTAACGATGTTGTTTCGCAATTATCTGCTGCTGTTGCAAATTATGAGGCCCAGGCTGTAAAAGCCGAAGCTGCCGGTAACGCCAAAAAAGCGAGCGAACTTCGCGAAGCAGCTGCTGCGCGCCGAAATTGGTTATCAGAAGCTGAAAAAGGGTTATCCGAATTTACTAATTAATTATTAGTAACACGTGATACATCGTAAACACCTTCAATATTTCGCACCGCGCTTAATATCGCATCAAGGTGAGAAGCATCTGCCATCTCAAATGAGAACCTTGAAATCGCCACTCGATCTCTAGAAGTACTAACCGCTGCGCTCAAAATATTTACCTGTTGATCCGATAACGTTCTGGTTACATCCGATAGCAACCGGGATCGATCTAAAGCTTCAACTTGAATATTTACTAAATAGATACTCTTTGCATTCGGATCCCATTTAACCCCGACCATGCGATCACCTTGATTGAGTTCTAAATCTGCGACATTTATACAATCAACCCGATGGATTGAAACACCACTTCCTTTTGTTATGAAGCCCGTAATCGCATCGCCGGGAACTGGCGTACAGCAACGTGCTAATTTAATTAGTACCTCCCCAACACCTTCAACAATTACCCCCGATGCGCTTCGTTTTGGCGCATGAATTGTGGCTCCACTTATTAAATTTTCCACGGCTGGTTCTTCATGGGTGTCATCCAAACCAAGTGCCGTGACCAATTTTTCAATGATTGACGCTGATGAAACATGGCCATCACCGACAGCTGCATAAAGTGACTCAATATCGGAATAGCGAAGTTCATGTGCCAGTTCTAATAGCGCATGCCCTGCAAGAATTTTTTGCAACGGCAAGCCCGCTTTTCGCATTTGGCGCGCTATTGATTCTTTGCCAGCATCTATGGCTTCTTCGCGTCGTTCCTTGCTGAACCACGCCTTGATCTTGGAACGGGCTCTTGGAGATTTGGCGAACGCTAACCAATCTCTGTT
>CANLJW010000027.1:0-13164 GCA_947491605.1 Actinomycetota bacterium
GCGTGATTAGTGATTGTGGTTCGGATATCCCAAAGTTCTGGGAAAAATGTAAAGGAATTCAACTTGCTAAGGATCTCGACCGGAGTCCCTTGAGTGCCTGAAACTTTTGCACCAATGCTTCGCTCCACAACTTTGTAGTGGCGGTGGCGCCAAAGATAGATCCGTTCATCTAACTCAGTAAGAGCTTCCGCTAACAAATAAAGGTCTTCGTATTTGCGATCGTTTAAATAAAGCGTTAACAAATCAATATTGGCTTCACCTAACAAACGATGAAATTCTTTCCCAAGTACTGGAACTCCTTTACGAAGTCCGTTAAATCCTGGCGAATCAAACCCAGAGCCATGACCGAGCGCACGTCGAACTTGTTGGTAATCCCAAGGCGACATTTTTTCTAACATATCAAGGGCTTCATGACATTGGCGCATGCAGATTGCAATTCGCTCAAATAGGCGAAGCGCGCCACGGATATCGTTCTTTTTCAAATAGTCGGTAGCTTCGGTAAGTTCGCTAATCGCTAGCTTTAACCAGAGTTCTGATGATTGGTGCACAACTGCAAAAAGTAACTCGTCGCGATGTTCCCATTCACTTGGACTCTTCTGCAAACTTAATAACTCATCGGTGCGAACATAATTTTCGTAATCGCTTTTAGCAGTTCCGCCGAGTACTGGTTTTTTTGCCTCGCTCATTTGTCCATCATATCTACTGGGGCAGGGCGTCCATCTGGGTAAAACGCTGCTGCTGGTGAGCCTTCCGGCCGGAACACACCCAAAATCCAAAGATCTTCTGGATTTGGATTATGGATTGCATGTAGAAATCTAGGTGCAACATGAAATGATGAACCTTTTTTCAACTCTTGAAGTGGACGCTCTGAAGTTACTAATCCGCCAGCGCCACGAACTATTACGCAAATTTCGTCATACAAGTGATAGTGATCTGGTGCGCCAGATGATGGAATAAATCCAACAAACATTGTGGCACCACGGCTGCCATTATTTTCATTAAATAGCGTCTCGTATTCGCGATCGCTAGAGGCTGATTCTTTATTTGTTGCACCTAATTTAGTAATGATTACTCGCTTCGCCATATCGATTGGCTTTGCCAGCGCGCTTCCCCAAGGCGTAATAGGTGACGGCACTTCGATGACTAAGAATGAAATCTTTGAAGAAGTTGAAATTACTAAGACTTCTCCCGCATAAGTAAGAATGGCGGATCCTTCAGAAATCTCACTCTTATTCCGGTTTATTTCAACGGCGCCGGCGCCATCTAATACATATATATAACTATCGCAAAGAGCGTTATTTAATTGGTGTGATGCGGCTGCAGAGAATTCATATTGCTCGCATCGGAGTGGTTCGGCGTATGGCCCACCTGGGACTGTTTCAAATGCTGAAATTGCTGGCGAAATAATATTAGCTTTGACGCTTTTGATATCTCTAACCGTTCCGACTGACATGGCAGCAATCTATATCAGAGAGTATGATTGGTCTATGAGTAAACATAGAGGTTCCGCTATTTGGTCAGGTCCAGTTCCAACTGGTAAAGGTTCGATGAAGTTTGGATTAGGTGGTCCAGAAGTTCCATATAACTTAACTGCCAGAGTTGAAGAAGAGAAAGGCACAAACCCAGAACAGCTAATTGCCGCTGCACATGCTGGTTGTTTCTCAATGGCGCTAACTAGCGATTTAGAAGATGCTGGAATTGATGGAAATTCTGTAACTATTAAAACTGAAGCGACCGCAACATTAGAGGGCAAGGCCGATGGTTTCTGGATTACCGAAATTCATTTAGTTTGCCGCGGGACTGTGCCAGGTATGAGTGACGCTGATTTCAAAACTTATGCTGAAAAAGCCAAGAAAACATGTCCAGTTTCTAAACTTTATGCCAGCGCAACAATTACTTTGGATGCTGCGTTAATTTAAGTTTTAAGCTAGTAAATGTTTATTTTTTGCAATAGAAGCAAGTAACCGCTCAATATCTTCACTGTTGTTATAAAAGTGTGGGCTAATTCGGATATTGCTATCGCGCGATGAAATCACCACTTTATCCTGGGCGACTGCGGCAACCATTGCGTGTTCATCGGTAACTTTGACGGCGAGCATCGCAGCATGAAAACCATCTCCAGCAGGGGTCGCGCACTTTCCGCCAAGTGAAATGATGCCTTCGCGCATTTGATTATGCAAAACCTTTGTATGTGCCCATGCATTATCTAGACCTACTTCAAGTAGTAATCCAAGTCCAGCTTTTGCAGCATAAAGACTTGGTATTGGCGGTGTGCCCGATTCGAATCTACGAGCATCGATTGCAGGATCGTATTTCATAATATCCATTGCGAAAATATCACGTGCTGCGAACCAACCGGTCATAGTTGGAATTGCTTTCATTACATTCTTCTTATTTACCAACATAAAGCCAACGCCAGGGCAGCTCAACATATATTTTAATACGCCACCAACTAAGAAATCTGCACCCAATTCTTCAAAGTTAATTGGAATTGCTCCGGCAGATTGGTAGGCATCAACCAAAACTGGAACACCGCGTGAATGTGCTAGATCAACAATAGCTTTAATGTCGGTCATCGAACCGTTGCGATAACAAACATGGGTTACAGCAACTAGAACTGTTTTATCGTCGATCGCTGCTGCAACTTTTGAAATATCTAAACGGTTATCAACTTCTCCGGGAACATGCACAATCTCGGCACCGCGAAGTTCTTGTGCATGTGAAATTTGGCCAACGGTTGGAAATTCTAAACCAGTTGTAACAATTTTGTTTTTACCTTTTGTAAAATCAATTGCACTCATTAAAGAAGAAACACCTGCAGACGCAGAAGTAGTAATTGCTACTTGATCTGGAGTTGTGCTGAAAACTTTCGCAATAAGTCCGCGAACATCTTCTTGACGACCAACCCACTCTTCCCAAAGTGATCCGCGTTCATCCATGCCATCTAAATATTGGCTAAAAGCGGCACGCACTTCATGGGAGAGCGCACCTTGGGAGCAACTATTTAAATATGCAACGGATCCAAAAACTGGAAACCGATCACGATATTTTGCAGCGGTATCAAGAGCCATGGTGCAATCCTCTCCTTATTACCTTCATTATGTGAACTTTAACCTTAAAAAGTGCCTTGGGTCACATGGAATGTTATCGAATATTTATCCGTGGACACTTGAAAGCTCGTTGCGATGGGAGCAGTATCTGTCTCACGTATCGTAATTTGCCCTCAATAATGAGGTCAAAAGATATTAAAAATAAGGAGAGCATAAATGAAATTTACAAAAAGATTAGCGATTGGATTTGTGGTGCTCGCGCTCGCGCTAACTGGCTGTTCCAGTAGTAGCGAAAAAGCTGTCGATTGCACCGAGCCAATCCTGATTGGTGCAGCAATGGCACAGACTGGATTCATGTCCCCCTTTGATGGTCCAGCACTTACAACCGCACAGATCGCAGTAGATAAAATAAATGCTGCGGGTGGAGTTAATGGATGTCAACTAGTTTTAGAAGCTGTTGATACCGAAACAAATCCTGATAAAGGACAACAAATTGCTACTGATCTCATTGCTAAAGGCGCAAAACTACTTCTCGTTACCTGCGATGCTGATATCAATTTAAAGTCTTCTCAAGTTGCTAACGATGCTGGAGTTCTCGTAATTGCTCCATGCGTTGGTTCAACCGCAATGGGTCCAGATAATGGACTTGATCTTGGTTATTCACTTGGCTCCGCCGTACCTGGCGAAGCTGCGATTATGGCTGAGTATGCATATGAGAAACTTGGTCAGACTGCAACACTCTTTAAAGATATGTCTATCGCATACACAACAAGCCAATGCGATGCTTTCGAAACACGATTTAAAGAACTTGGTGGAACTGTGAAATCAGTTCAACAATTCAGCCAAACTCAAGCTGGTGCACTCGATAAGCCAGTTAAAGCACAGGTTGCCAATGCTAAGAAAGATGCAGCTGGCGTAATTGCACTTTGCTCTTATCCAGGTGGTGGAGCCGAAGCTCTTGCAGCAATTCGTGCTGGTGGCTTAAATACTCCAGTTATTTCTGGCTTTGGACTTGACGGTGCTTTCTGGTTAGGTGCTGTTCCAAATCTAAGTAACTTCACAACAGTTACTTACGCCTCGGTATTTGGCGATGACTCAAATCCAAAGGTAGTAGAACTTCTTGCTGCTTTTAAGGAAAAAACTGGTCAAGACGCTGCTACAGGTGGACTGATTACTGGTGCATCAGCAATTGAAGCGTTTGCGTTAGCTGCAACACGCGCTGGTTCATTTGACGGTGTAGCAATGGCTGCCGAAATGAATAAGTTTGCCAACGAAGATTTAACCGCTGGCCCAACTTCATTCACAGACACTCTGCACGTAAACGTTTCCCGCCCAATGGCAGTTATAACTGTCACTGACGGAAAGCATGCATTTGTAGAATATCGCGCAGCAGTAAAGCCAACCTTCCCAACTAAGTAATTTAGTTTGAGGTTGTAATAATTAAATAAATAGAGGTGTGTGACCAAAAGTCACACACCTCTATTTTCATTATATTAGGCTGTGTCGCATCGGAGAGGTGGTAGGTGGTGGAAAGTTCGTTTAGCGCAACTGGTATTAGTAAATCTTTTGGTGCGCTTAAAGTTTTAGAGAATGTATCCATCACAATTAACTCTGGTGAGATGGTTGGTTTGCTTGGACCGAATGGTGCCGGGAAAACAACATTTATAAATATTGTTGCAGGTTATGAACATCAAGATAGCGGATCAGTTTCACTTGATGGAATCTCTCTTGATGGAATGGCCCCGCATAATCGAGCCCGCATTGGTTTAGCTAGAACTTTTCAATCTGGAAGACTTTTTTCAAATTTGCCAGTATCGGAAAATATCGCACTAGGTGCCCTTGGGTTGGGTATTTCGGCCAAAATCGCAAATGAGCGCACCAACTCCATTTTAGAGATTTTAAATTTGGAACCGCTAGCTAACCTAAATGCCGGAAGCATCTCGCATGGAAATGCGCGCCTAGTTGGACTTGCCAGAGCGGTGGCTGCAAATCCGAAATATTTAATTATGGATGAGCCTGCGGCCGGACTGAATGAACATGAAGTCCCACATTTGCTTGAAGCGCTATCTAAAATAAATAAGGACTTAGGTTGTGGAATGTTTTTAGTAGAACACAATGTTGGGCTTGTCGCGAAGGCATGTAGCAGGGTGGCTGTACTAAACACTGGAAATCTTATTTTTGATGGCACTCCATTTGATGCGCTAAATAATGATGCGGTTAAGAGTGCCTATTTGGGCGATACCTCACTTGAAGAGACTGAAGAAAGTAGTAAAAAATAATGTCGCTTCTTGAAATTAATGACTTATATTCCGGATATGGAAAAGTAGAAGTCTTATTCGGTATTTCTTTTAAAATTGAACCAGGAAAATCTCTTGGAATTGTGGGACCAAACGGCGTAGGAAAATCAACGCTGCTAAAGACTATTGTGGGAGAAATCCAACCAAAGTCTGGATCTATAAAATTGGGCGGAACCGAAATTAAAGGAAAAAATCCAGAAGATATTGTGCGATTGGGACTCTGTTTAGTTCCAGAGGGGCGTCAAATATTTGGCGGATTAAGTGTCACTGAAAATCTCCAACTTGGGCTTACTGGTCGAAAAGATAAGTCCACTAGTAAAAAGGCGCTAGATAAAGTTAAAGAAATTTTTCCAGTTTTGACTTCGCATGCGAAGCATCAAGCAGGAATGTTAAGTGGCGGCCAACAACAACAGTTAGCAATCGCAAGAGCAATTATCGCGGATCCAAGAATCTTATTGCTAGATGAACCTAGTTTAGGTCTCTCTCCAACAGTAATTAAGGATGTTTTTGATCAACTTAAATCGATAATTTCCAATGGCACCTCTGTAGTTATCGTCGAACAAAGGGCTCATTTAGTAACTAGCTTTGCTGATGAAACTTTAATAATGAGAAATGGCAAGATTCAAGCAAGAATTACACCAGAGGATGCGAAAGACGAATTGAAGTTAAAGCACGCTTACTTTGGATCGGATAACTAAATGGTTCAAGCCATACTAGATGCGATTAGCCTCGGCGGAACATATGCACTTGCAGCCTTAGGTTTGGGTTTGGTATTCGGTGTTATGCGCTTAGTTAATTTTGCGCACGCTGAATTAATCACAATTTCTGCCTACATCCTCGTTGTTACTAATGACCTACCTTTAATTGTAAGTTTCATAATTGCTGCGGTTGTAACTGCATTATTGGCGGTCGCGATGGAACTTTTAATTTATCGAAGGCTTCGAGGAACTGGGCCAGCAATCATGTTGATTGCATCTTTTGGACTTTCAGTGTTACTGCAACGCGTTTATGAATTAATTTTTGGAGCTTTACCTAAATCTGCAGCTATTGCACCGTGGATGAGTGGTGAAGTTAAAGTTGCTGGAGCATCAGTCACAATTTCTAGTATTGCAACGGTAGTAATCACCGTGGTTATCCTATTTATTGCAGGTTATCTAATTGAACGAACTTCTTTAGGTTTACAACTTCGTGCAGCAGCTATCGATTTCAAAACTGCACGCTTGCTTGGGGTTCGCTCTAATCGATTGATCGCTGCCGCCTTTGCGATTAGCGGCGTTCTTGCTGCAATTGTGGGATTCATCGTCGTAGTCGAAAACCCGCAAGTTTCGCCGATGTATGGCGTCAACATAACAATTCTGGCGCTTGTTGGAATAGTTATCGGAGGAATATCTTCGCTTAGAGGATCTGCTCTCGGTGGGTTCATAGTTGGCGTGATTCTTAGTTTGCTAAATACTTTTCTGGGAAATGCACGGGTTTATGCGTATTCATGGTTATTCCTTTTGGTATTAATAATTCTTCTAGTTAGACCTGGTGGAATCATGAGTAAAGCTAATGAAATGGAGAGAGTCTGATGAAAAAAATCAAAAACATCAGTGGCATTACTCACTTTTCATTAACTGAACTTTTAGGTCCAGCACTAATTCTTATTGTTTTTTCCTGCTTAATAGGTTTTAGTTCAGCAAGCTTGATGCTTACGGTTCAATTGGCGCTTTGCTATTTTGTAATGGTACTTGCTTTACAAGTTTTCGTAGGAAATTCTGGCGTTCTTTCATTTGGACATGGCGCTTTTGCGATGTTAGGAGCATTTGTCTCTGGTCTACTAACAGCGCCGGTCCGTATTAAAAATAATGCGTTATCTATGACCGATCTATTGCAATCAATCGCAGATATTCAAGTAAATCTTTATCTGAGTTTATTGATTGCTGCAATTGTTGGTGGCGTAGTTGCAGGAATTACTGGAGTTTTCTTAATGAGATTAAATGGTCTTGCAGCCGGAATCGCAACTTTCGCTTTGTTAGGTGTTGCTTACAATTTCTTTTTCAACAATACGAAATTCGGCCCAGGCTCTCAAGCGCTACCAGGTGTTCCCAAATTTCAGAATTTATTCATTCCGCTGCTATTAGCTTTGTTGGCTTTGGTACTTGTTTATCTATTGAATGTATCTAGTATCGGTAGAACGCTAAGGGCAACTCGCGAAGATAATTTAGCGGCGCCTGCTCTTGGAATAAATATTATTCGGGTTAGAAGAATTGCCTTTGCGCTCTCTGGAGCACTTGCTGGCTTGGCTGGCGCTATGTACTCACATGTAGCGGGAACAGTTCAAGTGCAAGATTATTACTTAGGTTTCACATTTCTTACACTTTCAATGTTGGTAATTGGCGGTAGCGGCAGTATTTGGGGTGCGCTTGTCGGCACTCTACTTGTGATCTCAGTCGGACAAGTTTTGCTGATGATGGAACAAGGTAAAGCTATCTTTGGATTATCAATTGATTTACCTAACGGTGCTAGGGCAATTTTCATTGCCGCCACTTTAGTTGTGGCTCTTTTATGGCGATCTTCAGGGGTAACAAATGGGAAAGAATTTGCATTTCCTAATTTTAAGAAAAAGTCTAACTAGGCATCAATCTGCCGCCGTTAACATCTAAAACAGTTCCAGTCATATAAGAAGCGGCATCACTAGCTAGGAATAAAACTGGTTGAACGCATTCGTCTATTTCGGGCATCCGCTTTAACGGTATGGCGTTTAAAACTTCATTCCGCTCAGATTCGGCAAGTGCATCGAACATTCCTTGCAACCGTCCAGTTAAGAAAAGTCCAGGCGCAATCGCATTTACTCTAATTTTGTCAGCACCGACTTCGCGCGCAAGCCTGCGAGTTAAACCTAGAATGGCAGATTTTGCAGCGGCATATGGAACGCCAGTTACTGGACTTGCGCCACGACCACCAATCGAAGAAAAAGTAACGATGGAACCGCCGCCAGCTTTTTTCATATGTTCTATTACCGCACGCGCACAATTAAAAGTTCCTTTTACATTTACATCTAGAACTAAATCAATGTCGGCTTCGCTAATCTCATTTAAATCGCGCGGTGTGCCCAGCGATCCGCCAGCTGCTGCAATTAAAATATCAACCCGGCCAAATTTTTCAGCGACTGCATTAACTGCCTTTTTGACTGCAGCGCCATCGCGCACATCCACTACCTCCCCTATTACCTTTGATCCATAAATAGAGAAAGCGGCGACACTCTTTTGTAGGGTCTCTTGGTTGGTGTCAAATATTGCAACCATTGCGCCTTCGCTAAGCAGCGCCTCTGCAATAGCAGAACCAATCCCACCGCTGCCCCCAGTAACTATTGCGGCTTTGCTATTAAATCTCGGACTCAACATGTAGTAACCCTAATCACTATCTCTGGCAGAAGTAAGTAAGTAACCCTATTCTTGGCACGGTTATTATCCCTTGACTGTAATTCGAAATGTTGCAAATGGGGAAAAGGTAAAGGAGAGCAAATGAAGATTCTTTCAATTGGTGGCGGTGCCGCTGGCCTTTACTTTGGTATTTTAATGAAGAAGCAGAACCCAGCCCATGAAATCACGGTAGTGGAACGAAATCGCCCGTATGACACTTTCGGTTGGGGCGTTGTTTTTTCGGATCAAACCCTTAGCAATTTTGTCCGCGCCGATGAAAAAACCGCTCGTGAGATTTTAGGATCTTTTAATCACTGGGATGACATTGATGTTCGGATCGATGATGAAAGTTTTATCTCTGGCGGCCACGGTTTCTGCGGAATCGGTCGCAAGCGATTGCTTAATATTTTGCAGACACGTTGTGAAGAACTTGGCGTAAATTTAGTTTTTGAAACAGATGTCAAAGATGATCAAGAAATGGCTGCTAAATATGATGCTGATCTGGTGATAGCGGCTGATGGTTTAAACAGTGCAATCCGAACCCGCTACGCTGAAACTTTCAAGCCAGATATTGATACTCGAATCTGCCGCTTCGTTTGGCTGGGAACAAAGAAGATGTTTAAGGATTTTACTTTCTTGTTTAAAGAGACTGAATTTGGTTGGTTCCAAGCCCATGTTTATCAATTTGATGGTGATACCTCAACTTTTATTGTCGAAACTCCCGAAGAGGTATGGAAAAAAGCTGGACTTGAGGATATGTCGCAAGAAGAAGCTGTTGCATTCTGTGAAAACTTATTTAAAGAACATCTTGATGGTGCAAAACTTCTTACAAACGCAGCGCATTTAAGAGGGTCGGCTATTTGGATTAAATTCCCTAGAGTTATCTGCCAAGAGTGGATTCATTGGAACACTATTAACCAAAAGAAAGTCCCAACCATTTTGATGGGCGATGCGGCTCATACTGCGCACTTCTCTATTGGGTCTGGCACAAAATTAGCGATGGAAGATGCGATTGAACTTGCACGCTCATTCGAGACTCTTGCTGCGGGTTCTGGTGATAGTTCAGTAAACCTAGAATCAGTACTAAAAACTTACCAAGATTTGCGATCTGTAGAAGTTTTAAAAATCCAGAACGCAGCCCGTAACGCTATGGAGTGGTTTGAACATATAGATCGCTACACCCGACTTCCTGCGGAGCAATTCAATTATTCGTTACTAACTAGATCTCAACGGATCAGCCATGAAAATTTACGAGTACGCGATGCTAACTTCTTAGATGGATATGAACGTTGGTATGCGGAAAAAGCTTTTGCGGATGCTGGTGTACCGCTTCCAAAGTCCGGTAGCCAAATCCCACCGATGCTCACACCGTTAAAAGTTCGTGATGTAGTTCTAAAAAATCGCATTGTGGTTTCGCCGATGGCGCAATATTCAGCTGACGACGGCATGCCTGCTGATTATCATCTTGTGCATTTAGGTGCGCGTGCAATGGGTGGCGCAGGATTGGTATTTACTGAAATGACTTGCGTTACCGCAGATGCTCGAATCACGCCGGGATGCCCAGGTATGTACACCCCAGAACACACTGCCGGCTGGAAACGAATTGTAAATTTTGTTCACGAAAATTCTGAGGCCAAGATTGCAATACAAATTGGTCATGCTGGTGCAAAAGGTGCCACTAACTTAGCTTGGGAAGGAATTGATAAACCGGTAGCAAGTGGCGGCTGGGAATTAATTTCAGCATCACCACAACAATATTTAGCAGGCATTTCCCAAACTTCGAAAGCTATGACTCGCGAAGATATGGACCGAGTTAAAGCTGACTTTGTTCGCGCCACTAATGCTGGAGCTGAGGCTGGTTTCGATTGGCTAGAACTGCACGCTGCACACGGCTATTTAATTTCTTCATTTATTTCCCCACTAACCAATCAACGTACCGACGAATACGGTGGCTCGCTAGAAAATCGTCTCCGTTATCCGCTAGAAGTGTTTAACGCAGTACGCGCCGCCTGGCCAACTGGTAAACCAATCAGCGTACGTATCTCTGCGCATGATTGGGTAGAAGGTGGAATTACCCCAAAAGATGCCGTTGAAATAGCGCGCGCATTTAAAGCTGCTGGGGCAGATGTTATTGACTGTTCATCTGGGCAGGTTTCAAAAGAAGAGAAGCCAGTTTATGGTCGGATGTTCCAGACTCCATTCTCAGATCAAATCCGAAACGAAGTTGGCATAAAAACCATCGCAGTTGGCGCAATATCTGAGGCAGACCATGCAAATACGATTATTGCTGCGGGTCGCGCCGATCTATGTGCAATAGCCCGTCCGCATTTAGCTAATCCCGCATGGACCCTGAATGAAGCCGCAAAAATCGGTTATCTAGATGTGAAATGGCCAAAACAATATGTATCAGCAAAAGTCCAGCTCGAGCGAAATCTAGAACGCGAAAAGATGGCAGCTGAAGCAGCACGTTCGATGATGACATATGCTGAAATTACCGCGAAGTTTGAAGAGAGCTAAGCCTTAAAGCAACGCTCTTAACTTCTCGCCAGTTTCATCAGAGAGCGCCGCACTTCGCAACGTCGAAATTCTAGTTGCTGCGGTTGAATCCTTAGATTCGCGCAATTTATCTACTTCACTCATTAATGAAGTGAAGTTACGCCAACCGTTTTTATGAGTATCTCCATATCCCTTGATTACATTGGCGCTTTCGGCAATTTCATAAGCTAAATCATAATTTTCGGGCATAACAGCTAATATTTTGGTTAGCCATTGATCAATCCGTTCTTGTTCAAGATTAAATCGCAGCGAACGGCGGCGGATGAATTTAAGCCTTGCCAAAATATAGAGCAAAAAATATCCATGTAGTGAGGTAGTGTGCAGACGCATACCATTTATCGTTAATTTATTTATAAAATTTCTTGCTGGCTTAGTTTTAATTATCCAACCACCTAACAAGGTTGGCAAAGTATCAGCAATTTCTTCAGCCATCGGATGTAAGAATTCGCGTACTTGCATAATTTGCTTATCGGCAACCCGTGCTTCTTCATTAACTCGATTAAATCTAGTTCGCCGAGTTTTTAAATCCGCTACTCGTATGGTGTCCTCATAAGTCATCCAGAGCGCGGTATATCGGGCTACCTCGTTAAGCGTCCGATATGTGCCATCACCAAATACTGAATCGCATTCTTTTACTGCCTCTAACCGATCTAAATAAACTTTGGCGTAAGCGGCATCTTGATAATCAGCAGTTCGCTTGATGCCGCTGATGGTCATTAAAGTAACAGCACTTGGATAATCACTTTTAATTCTAGAAGCAAGGTCTTGCAGTTTTGATCCAACCGCTCCATTTGGATTATTGAGAATTTCTAACTCTTGCGCTGGCGTTAAGCCTAAATTTGCGGTTGGTGCATCAGCTGGCTTTGCGCCAATTGAAATAGAAACTGGATTTGGTTTTGGCTTTAAAGAATTTTGCGCAATTTCAAAACTTTTTTCGAATGCTATTAAAGAATTTTTAACTCCTACGCCACTTCGCTCTACTGCAGATGTGAATTGGTCTTTTGCAAAAGGTAGCGCACCGCTACCTGCAAGCGCACCAAAAAGTGCTGCTGAAATTACTGTGCCACTTTTATCGGCAACATCGGAAAAATCTCCCGAGATAAATTTCTTAGCTGCTGCTTCACAAGCACTTAACAACTCTTCGGAACTTACTCGACCATCTCCCATCGCAGTCTTTTCAGTCATTGAATAAACTCGGTTTGTTGATGCGATAAAAGTTGTGGTCTCAGGTGTTACAAATCCCCGAAACACGGCGCGACCAGCTTCCATTAATTCTGAAGCGATCACAATATCTACTTCGCCAGGTGTTGGCATCGTGCTTAAGATCGGCTCTTTATTGCTCTGGTCTTCGGCAAAAAATTCTAAGTAATAAATCGTTGCACCGGTTCGTTGTGCAACTCCCGGTACCGATGTGGTCTGTGCCCAATAGCCCGAGTGCTCAGCCATATCAATACACCAATCAGCTAATACGCCGCCACCTTCGCCACCCATAGCTAAAACCGCCATAGTGATTGGTCTAGATTGATTAAGCATTTGGTTGGATTCCAACTAACCGTCGTTCAATTCCATTCTGCAAGAAACCAATTACTGCGCTCCGGATTGCTAATTTTGCTTTATCCCAAATTGATGGGTTAATAATAACTTCGGTGCGATAGAACGAAGGACAGAGAACTGCAGCTTGTGCAGCTTCACCGCAAAGACCACAACCAACACATGTATTTAGAATTGTCGCCACTGGATCTTTTCGCATTGGATCTGGATTTGGTGCAATTGTTAGTGATGGGCAGCCATTTATACGGATACAAGAGTGATCGCCAGTGCATGTGTCTGGGTCAATTCCAAATCGCTCTTTAACAA
>CANLJW010000028.1:0-12826 GCA_947491605.1 Actinomycetota bacterium
GCAATCGAACTATCCAATGGCCACGGCTATGGCCTCTCTTGTGCAATTTATAGTAGCGACCCAAAAACAATTTGGACTTATCGTGAAGGCGTATCTGCCGGGATGATGTCAGTTAATAATTCAACTTCAGGAGCCGAAGCCCATTTGCCTTTCGGAGGAAATGGCAAAAGTGGAAACGGTTCCCGTCAAAGTGGCGTTTGGGTACTAGATCAATTCACCAGATGGCAATCACTCAACTGGGATTGGTCCGGTAAATTACAAAAAGCCCAGATGGATACTGTTGAAGTTGCCCATAATCCAAATTTCCGAATCGCTGAATAACTAGTAAAGGATAGATTCACACTATGACTAAAAAAGATCCAGTGCATCCCTTTGATTTACTAGATGTGCAACGCGAGTTAACTGAAGAACAACGTGCTATCCAAAAAGTTGCGCGCGATTTTGTTGATAAAGAAGTCAAGCCACATATTGCTGCTTGGTATGAAAGTAGCGATATCCCAGTTCGCGAATTAGCACTTAAGTTGGGTGCAATTGGAATGTTAGGTATGCACCTTGAAGGTTATGGCTGCGCTGGAACCGATGCCACTTCTTATGGTCTTGCGTGCTTAGAACTTGAAGCTGGCGATTCCGGGTTGCGTTCCCTCGTTTCAGTACAAGGATCACTTTCAATGTTTGCGATTCATGAATATGGCAGCGAAGCCCAAAAAGAGAGATGGCTACCGGAAATGGCGGCTGGCCGTGCGATTGGATGTTTTGGTTTAACTGAAGCCGATTACGGCTCAAACCCATCCGGAATGCTCACCAATGCAAAACGTGATGGCGATAATTGGATTATTAACGGCAACAAGATGTGGATTACAAATGGCACGGTCGCCGATGTAGCCATTATTTGGGCGCAAACCGATGAAGGAATCCGTGGTTTTGCGGTCGATACTAAAACCGCCGGCTTCCAAGCAAATTTAATCAAACATAAACTTTCACTTCGCGCTTCATTGACTGCGGAGTTAGTTTTCACAAATCTAAAAGTTTCAGATGCTGACCGATTGCCTGGCGCAACTAGTTTGCGGGCTCCCCTAATGTGTCTTGCCGAAGCTCGCTACGGAATTATTTTTGGAACCGTCGGTGCTGCACGAGATTCCTTAGAGACTGCACTTGCTTATGCTGCTACCCGCGAACAATTTGATGGCCCTATTGCTCGTCATCAAATGACGCAAGCAAAGTTTGCTGCGATGGCAACCAGATTGAACACTGCGATGCTCTTAGCACTTCATATCGGAAAAATAAAAGATGTTGGTCAAGTCCAACCTCAACAAATAAGTATGGGTAAATATAACAATGCCATGGGCGCGCTTGAAATCGCACGTGAAGCGCGATCAATCCTTGGCGGCGCTGGCATCACCACTGAATATTCGGTTTTTCGACATATGGCCAATTTGGAAACCGTTTTAACTTATGAAGGAACCCATGAGATTCATTCGTTAGTAATTGGTGAAGCCCTTACCGGAATAGCGGCTTACCGCTAGTCATCAGCCCCAAGATCTGGTGCGCCTAACCGATATGTAACTGGTGTTTCTGAGAAAATTATTGGGTTCGCAATTGTCTTACTTATTTTTCCTGATCGTGAATCGTTAATGCTTACTATGGGATCGAGTCCAATATCGGTGGCGAGTTTTACACCTTCCGCTATTGAATTAATCGGTCCAGCGGGTACGCCGAATGCAGTTAGTTTTTCCGTCCAAAAAGCAGCCGTTTCAGTCATGAATTTTAGATTTAAAAAATCGTTTAACGCGGTGCGATTTGCAACTCGCGCAGAATTACTTTCAAATCTAGAGTCAGTTGCAATATCTAGATTAAGCACTCTTGCAAGATCTACGAACTGGCGATCATTACCCACTGCGATAATTAAATACTGGTCCTTTGCTTTATAAACTTCATACGGAGCAATACTTGGATGCGCATTACCCATGGCTTTAGGTGTAACGCCAGCGCCCGCAAATGCCCCTGATTGATTTACCATCGCAGATAGCGCTGAACTTAATAAATTTACCGCAATTTTCTGACCAATGCCGGTATCAGCTCTACTAACTAAAGCCGCCGAAATTCCTAACGCAGCATGTAACCCAGAAATTACATCCACTAGCGCAACCCCAACTTTAGTTGGCGATTTTGAATCCACTCCAGTAATGCTCATTAACCCACTCATGCCTTGTACCAACAGGTCATAACCAGGAAGTTTCTTAGCTAACTCACTTGTACCGAAGCCAGAAATGGAGCAATAGATCAATTTTGGGAATTTTTTATGCAACTCTTCATAACCTAGACCGAAATTTTCCATAGTACCAACCGTGAAATTCTCAATCAGCACATCACATTGTCCAATAATTTCTAACGCTTTGGCTTTTCCGGCCACCGTAGATAAATCTGCAGTTACACCCAATTTATTTCGGTTAACAGATTGAAAATAAGTTGAATCGCCATCTTCGTTAAATGGTGGTCCCCAAGTACGTGTGTCATCGCCGTCGACTGGCCGTTCAATTTTTATTACTTCTGCTCCCATATCACCAAGCAACATGCTCGCGTATGGGCCCGCTAATACTCGCGAAAAATCCGCGATCTTAATTCCGGTCAGTGCTGTCATTTATTAAAGAAGTTCGCTTATTCCGCTAATTAATCGATCGACATCTTCCCGGGTGCTGTAAGGAGCTAATCCGGCACGGATCGCACCGACATCCCCTAAGCCAAGTGATAAACAAGCTTCTAAACCGTAAAAATTAGAGGCTGGAGCGTTGACACTTTTTGAAGCTAGATGTTTATAAACATCGCTCGAATTTAAGCCATCAAAAGTAAAAAATGCGGTTGGCGTCCGGTGTGAAGCGTTGCTATAGACCTTAATTTTAGGCAATCCGCGTAATTTTTCATCCATATAACGGAAAAGTTCTTCTTCATAACGTTCCATCGCGATCATGGACGCAACTATTTTTGCACGTCGAGTACCACTTTGATTAGGTATTACATCTGCGATGAAATCAATCGCTGCAGTTACTCCAGCCATAATTTCATATGGCAAAGTACCGAATTCAAAGCGTTCTGGAACTTCAGATGTGGCTGGTAAAAGTTTGTCGTTATTAAGGGTTCTTAGTAGCTCTGGCTCTGCAGCAATTGCCGCGCAATGTGGGCCAAATAATTTGTATGAAGAAAATCCATAAAAATCCGCGCCTAAAGTTTTCATATCAATTGACGTGTGCGGTGTTAAATGGACACCATCAACATAAAAAAGCGCACCAACTGCGTGCACTAATTTTGAGATTGCTGGAATATTTGGTCGCGTGCCCAGCACATTTGAGGCTCCCGTTACTGCGACTAATTTTGTTTTTGAAGTTAGCAAGTTTCCGATAACTTCTGGGGCGAGTTCGCCAGTAGCGGTATCAATTTCCGCCCATTTAACAGTTGCCCCAACAGCTTCTGCTGCTTGCACCCATGGTCGAACATTTGAATCATGATCAAGGCGGGTGACAATAATTTCATCGCCAACTTTCCAAGATTTAGCTAAAGTTCTAGAGAAATCGTAAGTTATTTGAGTCCAACTGCGCCCGTAAACAACTCCAGCTGGATCGCAATTCAATAAATCTGCCACCGCGCTTCGGAAACCAAGAACTACCGAATCTGCATTTTGTTCAGCTTTAGTAGTTGTACCGCGATTAGAAATAGCCGATGTAATAGTTTTTGCCATTGCATCGCCAACCGACTTCGGAACTTGTGATCCACCAGGACCATCAAAGAAAGCAGTTCCAGAATTAAGGGCTGGAAATTGGGCACGAATTAGATTCACGTTGTAAGTCATGTCGGAAGTCATAAGGTGGATTCTAGCCAGAGGTAGGGCAGTATTAGCGATGTGCATCTAACGCGACGAGAGTTAAACGGAATGCTCTTTGCGCTGGTTGCAGTATTTCTATTTTCACTCTCGCTTCCAATGACTAAATGGGCCTTGGAAAGTTTCAGTCCATATTTGACCGCAACTTCTCGTCCAATACTCGCATCGATGATTGCGATTCCGTTGATGCTAGCTGCAAAAGTACCGGCGCTGCCACGGGCCCTATGGAAACCAATGATCTACACAACTATTGGCGCTGCTTTTGCATGGCCAGTTTTGATTGCCTTAGCTCTCAATAGAACAACATCTGCTCACGTTGCTGTGATCGCCGCAATCATGCCGCTCACAACTGCGATCATGGCGGTCATACGTACCAACGAAAAAGTTAGTTGGCAATTTTGGTTAGCTTCCGCAACCGGAACTATTCTCTTAATTCTTTTTGCGATTTCACGCGGCGGCGCCGAAAATGGCGATCTATTCGCCGATCTTTTAACTATCTGCGCAGTCCTTGCTTCTTCCTTCTGCTATGTCGAAGGCGCTGAACTCACAAAACTCATGCCCGGTTGGCAAGTTATTTCATGGGTAGTAATTCTTGCACTCCCCATCTGTATTCCGGCTTCCATAGTAATTTGGATGCAAACCGATAATGGCGCACCAATAACTGGTCACGCTATTTTCGGAATTGTGATGATCGGTTTCTCTTCTATGTACATCGGTTTCTTTGCTTGGTATCGCGGACTAAGTGATGCTGGGACTGCCCGCGGCTCCCAAGTCCAACAATTACAAGCAATCATGACCCTAGGTTGGGCCGCGCTCTTACTTAATGAAAAAGTAACTCCGTTAATGCTGTTAATTGCCCTCGGCGTTATCGCCTCAGTTCTTTGGGCGTTGATGTCACGCAAAAAATCCGAAACTGATTAATTCAACCCACGTCTTGTAAGTAGCGGTGTGATAGTTGCATCGCGACCACGAAAGTTTCGAAACATTTGCATTGAATCAATTGACCCACCTCGACTTAATAGCTCTTTACGGAAATGATCGCCATTTGCACGAGTTAAGCCGCCGTTTTCTTTAAACCATTCAACCGAATCTGCATCCAATACTTCACTCCAGATATAACCGTAATAGCCAGCAGAGTAGCCACCCGCAAAGATGTGTGAGAAATATGTGGAACGGTATCGCGTATGCACTGGCGGATAATCCAAGCCGTAATCCGCGATTGCTTTCCGTTCAAATTCATTCACATTATCCACATCATCGGCTTCAGTTAGTGAATGCCAAGCTAAATCTAGAATTGCAGCTGCTAGATAGCTTGTAGTTGCGAAACCCTCGTTAAAGGTCGCAGCCGCCTGCAAATTATCAATCCAGGTTTGCGGCATTTGTGCGCCAGTTTGGTAATGGCGCGCATAGTTTTTTACAACTTCTGGCCACAAAATCCACATCTCATTTACTTGGGATGGGAACTCTACGAAATCTCGTTGGACGCTAGTTCCCGATACTCTCGGATATTTAACTTGTGAAAGTAACCCGTGCAACGCATGTCCAAATTCATGGAACAAAGTAGTCGTGAAATCTAAAGTTAATAAGGCTGGCTCACCTTTTGGTGGCTTAGGGATATTTAGATTGTTCACTACTACCGGCAATTGTCCTAGTAAAGTGTTTTGATCAACCAAACTATTCATCCATGCGCCACCACGCTTTGAATCTCTTGTGAAAAAATCGCCGATATATAAACCAAGCGGTGAACCATCTTCATTTTTAACTTCAAAAGCTCGCGCTTCAGGATGATAAGTAACAAGATCTTTTCGCTCTTCGAAGGTTATGCCAAACAATTTCGTTGCGGCAAAGAAGACGCCATCGTGCAATACTCGTTCTAGCTCAAAATAAGGCCGCATTGCCGCAGTATCAACGTTATGTTTTGCGAGTCGAACTTTCTCGGAATACATCTGCCAATCCCAGCTCGCTAATTCAAATTCATGACCATCAGAAATAATCGCTTCTTGTAATTGCGCACCCTCAGAACGTGCGTTTTTGACTGCGGCTGGTGCAATTTCTCGTAATACTTTATGTACATTTGCCGGACTGCCCGCGGTTTGTTCGTGTATTACATATTCAGCATGAGAACTTACCCCGAAAAGTTTTGCTCTACGGGCACGCAACTTAACCATTTGCAACAAAATCGCTTTAGTGTCTTTCTCGTTATTGCGGTTTCCTTTAACTAACGAAGCATCCATAATCTTTTTACGTAGTTCCCGATTTTTAAGGGTTGTCAGTAGCGGATTTCCGGTGAAATTCACCATTGATAATAAATATTTACCTTCGTGCCCGCGGTCCTTAGCGGCATTGCTTGCGGTTGCGATTTCGGTTGCAGTTAAGCCATCGAGATCAGCTAGCTTTTCAACCATTACCGCAAGATCATTGGTGTCATTTAATAAGTTCTTTCCAAAAGCGGTTTGTAACTTGGAAAGCTCTTCATTAATCCCGGTTAATTGCAACCGCTCTTGGTCGCTTAGATGAGCACCCGCGTGCACTAAATCTCGATAATATTTTTCAAGCAACCAGCTGTCTTCACTTTTTAGATTAAGCGAACCACGGTTTTCGTAAAGGAATTTAATTTTTGCGAATAATTTTGGGTTTAATTGGATCGCATCAGAATGAGCCGCCAACTTGGGCGCAATCTCAGCTTCGATTTCATCAATCAAATCGCTAGTATCGCTAGAAGATTTATTATAAAAAACATTGAGCGCTCGACCTAGTAATTGTCCGCTCTTTTCTAAAGCAACGATCGTGTTCTCAAAAGTTGTTGGTTCGATTGCGTCAATGATGGCTGCAACTTCGGCAAGCTGAGCTTTAGTACCTTCATAAAAAGCTGGCAAATAGTGCTCATCTTTGATTGCAGCGAAAGGTGGCAGCTCGTAAGTCAGCGCGCTCCGCGCAAAAAATGGATTTTCAGCCACTTAAGCGCTCCACAAATACTCTTGAGTTTTCGAAAATCATTTCAGCATCAAAATCCATCGTGGCAACGTGATAACTATTTAACAATTCAATTCTGTTTTTCTCATTGCTACCAATCTCTTCCATAATAATTTCGGTGTTTGTTACTTCCAAGACATGGTCATCTACGCTATGAAAGAGCAATAGCGGAGTTTTAACGCTGCCAAGATAGCTCCGAGATTTCTTTAAAAATTCGTAAAGTTGCACAACCCCAGCGGTAGGTAGAACGTCATAACCCCACTCCGTTACCCCAGGTTTTTTAATATCGTCACCAACCGATGGCATGCCAGCCTTTAATTTCGCCCACAATCGCCCAAATTTAATTTTTACACCTGGGATATGTATCATCGGATTGACTAACACGATTCCGGAAATCGTTCCTTGGTTCTTAGCCGCGACGTAAAGCGTATTTCCACCACCCATAGATAGCCCACAGATAAATATTTTTTCGCAAGTTTTTGAAAGATCATCAATATCTCTCTGCACGCGATCTGGCCATTCCTGCCATTTAACCTGATTTAAATCTTCCCATTTCGTGCCATGCCCCGGGATCCGTGGCACTCTGATTGTGTAGCCAAGTTCTTGAAAGTAATGAGCCCAAGGCCGCATCGATGCCGGCGAACCCGTAAATCCATGTACGAGAATAATTCCGATTTTGCCATTCTTACCTCTGCCATCATGGACATAATCGGTAAGCCATCCGGCTGGTGCGTTGTCGGTAGCCATGTCGCCACTCTAATGTGAAATGTCATATCTAGCCCGTAGATTACGAAGATGAGTTTCCCGTTAGATAACCGCACGCTCGCCGAAACTACATTTGTAGTTGTTGATTTAGAAACGACCGGATGGTCACCAGCTAGCGGCGCGGCCATTACCGAGATCGGCGCAGTAAAAGTCTCTGGTGGCAAAGTTATTGCAGAGTTCCAAAGTTTGATTAATCCCGGTTCGCCGATTCCAGAATTGATCACCAACATCACCGGAATATCCGATGCGATGGTTATGGAGTCGCCTTGGATTCATGAAGTTGTTCCAATCTTTTTAGAATTCTGCGGCTCCCCTGATGAAACTGTTTTAGTCGCCCATAACGCGCCATTTGATATGAGTTTTTTATTAGCAGCTGTTGCAGCCGCCGCTTTCGATTGGCCCGAATTTCCGGTAATTGATACGGCTTACCTTGCTCGAAAAATTCTTACTAAAGATGATGTGCCAAACAATAAATTAGAAACGCTCGCCGGATATTACGGAACCGATTCACAACCAAACCATCGCGCCCTCGATGATTCGCGTGCCACCGTAGATGTCCTACACGGTCTCTTCGAAAGGTTAGGAAGTTTTGGGGTTACAACGCTGGCAGAGTTGCTTGATTTTTAAGTAAATTTACAACTGTGGTTGCAATCGTGAATGGATCAATCGGGTGGGTAACCACGCCATCAGCCCGCGACCACCCGGCTAACCACGCATCTTGAACTCGCCCAGTAATGACCAATATCGGCGGACAATTAAATAACTCATCTTTTAATTGACGAGCTAACCCCAAGCCACCCTCTGGGACTGCTTCGCCATCCAAGATGTAAATATCAGCGTGTTTTTTATCATCGATATAGCTTTTGACAGCAGCGCCGGTGGCGAATTCCATTATTTTATGTTCCGGCAAATCCATCGAAATTCGCTTCCCTAAGGCGTTTTTAATCGAATTCCGAACCGAGGCATCATCCGAATAAATCGCAATCGTTAAGTTCCGGTCGGTCGTCATGGCGCGAGTTTAGCGAGCAAAATCAATTCTTTTTAGCTACTCCCGCAATTCCAAGCGTGATGCGTTTCACCAAAGTTACGGGGAAAAAGGGCTTCCCCCTGCCCCCTTAACTCGGTATTTCCGTACAAATCGGGAATAATTGCCTCCATGTCCAGCACCGTTACCAATCCGACTTCAATGCCGAGAAAAGTTAATCGTCCAAATATTGTGGCGGTCGGAACAATTGTCTGGCTCTCCAGTGAATTGATGTTCTTTGCAGCGCTCTTCGCAATGTATTTCACAACTCGTTCGGTGCAAGGCCCAAAAATTTGGGCTGAATCAACGGCACTGCTCAACATTCCATTCGCCGCCGTTAACACCACCGTTCTTGTGCTTTCATCGGTAACTTGTCAGTTTGGCGTTTTTGCAGCCGAAAGATTCCAAGCATCTCGAACTGGCACATTATGGCAATTTAAAAAATGGGGATTGCGGGAATGGTTCGCACTAACTTTTTTAATGGGCGCTTTCTTCATCGGCGGCCAAGTTTATGAATATGCAAAATTAGTTTCAGAGGGAATTTCGCTCTCCGCGCAAGCCTATGGTTCAGTTTTTTACATAACTACTGGTTTCCACGGTATGCACGTAACTGGCGGATTGATTGCGTTCCTAATAGTTTTGATTCGGGTATTCAAAGCCCAAAAATTTGGCCACAACCAAGCCACTACTGCAATTGTGGTTTCTTATTACTGGCATTTCGTCGACATCGTTTGGATCGCGCTCTTCTCGGCGATCTACTTAATTAAGTAGGAAGCAAGGTAATGAATTTTATTTCGCGATACCGTCGATCTAAATTCTTTGGTCCTGCACTATTGGCCGCTGCGCTTTTTGTGCTTGGTACTTCTTACTCTGTCGCCAGCGCAACTACATTTAAGGCTGTAACGCCGAGCAACGACAAGACCACTTTGATCGCTGAAGGAAAAGAAATCTTCGCTCGCGGATGTTCTTCATGTCATGGTTTAAACCTAGAAGGTGGCGCAATTGCACCGTCCTTAATTGGAGTTGGCGCTGCGTCAGTTGATTTCCAAGTTGGAACTGGCCGAATGCCGATGGCAGATATGAGCGTGCAAGCTGCCCGAAAGGATCCCATTTACAACGAGGCCGAAACTGCTGCACTGGCAGCTTATGTAGCTTCACTCGCCCCTGGTCCAGCCGCTATCCGCAATGAAGATTTAGCCTGGGAACGATCTGGCGATGCTGCCGAAGGTGGCCAGTTGTTTAGAAGCAATTGTTCAATGTGTCATAACTTTGCTGGCCAAGGTGGTGCGCTTTCTCAAGGAAAATATGCACCAAGTTTGATGGGCGTAGAAGCTAAACATATTTACGAAGCGCTTATAACTGGCCCACAATCAATGCCGGTTTTCTCAGACAAAATCATCACGCCTGCTGAAAAACTTTCAATTATCAAATGGATTAAAGCCGCTGAAAGCGAACCTAACCTTGGCGGCGCATCACTTGGTAGAACTGGACCTGTGACCGAAGGGTTACTTGCATGGTCACTTGGGATCATTGCTTTAATTGGAGTTGCTGTATGGATAACTGCAAAGGCAAAGTGATCAAATGACATCTGATAACCAATCCAATGAAATTGCACCGCTAACTGATCCTGGAATCCCGGCGCACTTACACCGCAAATCAGATTTGGACCCAAAAGCCGCTAAGAAAGCCGAACGTCAAGTTGGCATTCTCTTTATAATTTCGGCACTTGGAACAATTCTATTTGTCTACTCTTACACATTTATGTCCGAAAAAATCTTTATTTTCTTGCCAGTCTTAGGTAATTCAAATGCGAAGCAACTTTTCCTAGGACTTGGAATGGCAATTTCGCTCTTCTTCATTGGTATGGGCGCAGTTCATTGGGCTAAAACTTTGATGCCAGATAATGAAGTTGTAGCCCAACGCCATGAATTGCGATCCGAAGAAGTAGATCGTGAGGATTTTGTAAAAACTGTAAAAGAAGGTGCAGCAGCTGCGGGTCTTGGCCGTCGATCCATTATAAAACGGACTCTCGGAATTGCACTTGGTCTCTCCGGATTAACACCGCTGCTGCTTCTCCGTGACTTAGGCCCACTCCCTAAAGATGATTTTTCTAAAACATCTTGGGAGGCTGGAACTCGCTTAGTTACAGATCCAGGTGATCGCCCGATTAAACCCTCAGATTTAGAAATCGGTGCAGTCGCTCAAGTACTCCCAGAATTACCTGCTGGCAAAGAACGCAAATTAGAAGATATCGGTAAAGACGCGGTTCTACTTATTCGGATCCGTTCTGAAGAATTTCAACTTGATGCTGAACGTCTCTCTTGGACCCATGAAGGCATCATCGCATTCTCAAAAATTTGTTCCCATATGGGATGTGCCGTTGCGCTCTATGAGCAGACAACCAAACACCTCCTATGCCCTTGCCACCAATCAACATTTGATGTCACTCGTGCCGCAAAAGTTATCTTTGGCCCATCTGCTCGACCTCTGCCACAATTAGCGCTGATGGTTGATGGTGATGGTTACTTAGTTGCTAAGCAACCATTCTCCGAACCAGTCGGACCAAGTTTTTGGGAGCGTGATTCATCATGAGTAAATCTGAAAGAGTTGCTGGCACGGTAGCCAATTACGTTGATGAACGAACTGGCGCGGCGAAATGGTTGAAGAAAAATTTAAATAAAGTATTTCCGGATCACTGGTCCTTTATGCTCGGTGAAATTGCGCTCTACTCCTTTATAATCTTGTTGCTAACTGGAACCTTCTTAACCTTCTGGTATGACCCTTCAATGCAAGAAGTAGAGTACGAAGGAAGCTACCAACCACTCTCTGGTTTAAAGATGTCCGCCGCATACGCATCAACTCTCCACATCTCTTTTGATATTCGCGGTGGTTTATTGATGCGACAAATTCACCATTGGGCCGCTTTGTTATTTATGGTTGCAATTGTGGTTCATTTACTCCGCGTTTTCTTCACTGGCGCATTTCGAAAACCACGAGAGTTCAACTGGATCCTTGGTATTGGATTATTAACTCTTGGTATCGTTGAAGGCTTCCTCGGTTACTCGCTCCCAGACGATCTACTCTCTGGCACTGGTATCCGAATCGCTGAAGCAATAATTCAAGCCATCCCAGTAGTTGGTTCCTATCTCGCCTATTTTGTTTTTGGTGGCCCATTCCCAGGTGAAGTGTTTATTCCACGTATCTACACCGTACATATTCTTTTGCTGCCAGGAATTTTCCTAGCTCTGATAACTGCGCATTTAATGTTGGTCTGGTACCAAAAGCACACCCAATATCCAGGCCCTGGTCGAACTGAAAAAAATGTCGTCGGATACCCACTTATGCCGGTCTATATGGCAAAAGCCGGTGGATTTTTCTTCATAGTCTTTGGTTTCACCGCATTTTTAGGAGCGGTTGCATCAATCAATCCGATCTGGCTCTTTGGTCCCTACACCCCTGCCCAAATCACCGCAGGTTCGCAACCAGATTGGTATATGGGATGGCTCGATGGCTTAGTTCGAATGGCACCACCACTTGAAACTCACGCCTTTGGTCACACAATTTCTTGGAACATTTTAATTCCAGCCTTAATCATCCCCGGAATTTTATTTACCGGCATGGCGCTCTATCCATTTATCGAAAGTTGGATGACTGGCGATAAACGCGAACACCATCTTCTCGATCGACCACGTAACGCACCAAACCGGACCGCGTTAGGTGCAATGTCGCTAACTTTCGTACTCGTTACACTGCTAAACGGTGGTAACGACTTACTCGCCACCCACTTCAGTTTGACCATTAATCAAATCATGTGGTTCTCTCGCATTGGTGTTTTAGTGCTGCCCCCAATCGCATTTGTGATAACTAAACGCATCTGTCTTTCATTGCAACGTGCAGATCGTGAATTAGTCTTACACGGTAGAGAAACTGGCCGATTAGTTATGTTGCCTCATGGTGAGTTCGTCGAAATACATGAAGAGCTTTCACCGGAAAAGAAATGGACGCTCACTCAGCATGAACAACTCCCGCCACTAGAAATTGCCCAGGAAAATCAAGCTGGCGTACGTAATCCAAAAGGTCTGCGCGCAAAGTTACAACAATATGCATCTAAGTCTCATCAAGAACAAATTGAGAAACCCTCCGCTAAAGATGTACTAGAGCTGGGCGACGGGCGCCACTAAACCAGTTTTAAA
>CANLJW010000029.1:0-12732 GCA_947491605.1 Actinomycetota bacterium
CATTCCGCGAGCTGGAGCGCGTTCTAAGCCATCGGTAACTAAGCCAGAACGTGGCTTCATTTTGTTGGCTGGGGTATCTGACATCTACGTATCCTACAAAACCTATTGCCCTAAATGCTTCAAAAGTAGTTCTCGAACTTTCGCGGCATCAGCTTGGCCTTTTGTTTCTTTCATGACGGCACCGATTAGCGCGCCTGCCGCAGGAAGATTTCCGCCGCGAACTTTCTCAGCAACCTCGGGTTGGGCTGCGATTGCTTTTTCAATTGCTGCCATCAGCGCACCATCATCAGATACAACTTTAATTCCACGTTTTTCAATTACTTCACTTGGCCGACCTTCGCCAGCGATCACTGCTTCAATAACTTGGCGAGCTAATTTATCGGTTAACTCGCCTGCGGCAACTAGTGCGACAATTTCAGCAACATCTTTTGGTGTAATCGGAAGATCGGTAGCTGCAACTTCTTTCTCATTTGCAATTCTTGCAATTTCACCAAGCCACCAACCACGCGCTTTTGCAGGATCAGCGCCAAGATTTACAGTTGCCTCAACTATCTCTAAAACATCAGCATTGATCATCGACGCCATTTCCTTATCTGGAACTGACCAAGCCTCTTGCAAACGTTTGCGGTGAGTCGAAGGTTTTTCTGGAAGTGCAGCACGGAGCGTTTCAATCCAAGTTGCATCTGGCACGATCGGAACTAAATCTGGTTCGGGGAAATAACGATAATCCTCAGCTTGTTCTTTGGAACGTCCGGAACGAGTTAATCCGGTATCTTCTTGGAAGTGTCGAGTCTCTTGAACGACTCGCTCCCCTTTATTTAATAACTCTGCATGTCTAATCATTTCGCCACGAACGGCCCGCTCTACCGAGCGAAGTGAGTTCACATTTTTAGTTTCACTTCTAGTTCCAAGTACATCGCTACCGATTAATCGAAGCGAAACGTTGGCATCACAACGAAGTGAACCTTGCTCCATCTTTACATCGCTAACATTTAGTGAGCGAAGGATGTCGCGAAGTTCGGCAACATATGCGCGTGCAACTTCTGGCGCGTATTTACCGGTTCCCGGCACAATCTTGGTCACGATCTCAACCAACGGGATTCCAGCTCGGTTGTAATCTAAAAGTGAGTAATCCGCTCCATGAATTCGTCCAGTAGCACCGCCCATATGTAGGGATTTACCGGTGTCTTCCTCCATATGAACCCGTTCAATTTCAACGCGAAATTTCTTAATTCCCTCGTCGGTATCAATCTCTACATCTAAAAATCCATTTATACAGATTGGCTCGTCATATTGTGAAGTTTGAAAATTCTTCGGCATATCTGGATAGAAGTAATTCTTCCGGGCAAAACGGCTAAACGGCGCGATCGAACAATTTAAAGCTAGCCCGATCATGATCGTGTACTCAATAGCTTTCTCATTTACAACTGGAAGCGCGCCAGGTAACCCTAAACAGACTGGACAAGTTTGGGTATTTGGTTCAGCGCCGAAAATTGTGTTGCAACCGCAGAACATCTTTGAAGCGGTGCCTAACTCAACGTGAACTTCCAAGCCTAGAACTGGTTCATACTTTGCAATTACATCTTCATATTTCAAACTCATGCGCGCGCTCCTAAACCAGAAACGTGCGAAAGTATTGGAGCGCCCCATTTACTTAACAGTGCAGTTTCTAACGCAGCGCCTACGTTATAAAGGCGATCATCTTTCATAGCTGGAGCCATGATCTGGAAACCTGTTGGCAAATTATCTTCCTCAGCTAATCCACTTGGAAGTGACATGCCGCAGATTCCTGCCATATTGACTGGGATGGTTGCAATGTCGTTTAAATACATCGCAATTGGATCATCAGCCTTTTCGCCGATTTTAAATGCAGTTGTTGGCGCAGTTGGCGAAACTAATACATCAGCTTTCAAGAATGCGTTATCAAAATCTTGTTTGATTAAAGTGCGAACTTTTTGAGCACTTCCGTAATAAGCATCGTAATAGCCACTGGAGAGCGCATAAGTTCCTAGAATAATTCGACGCTTAACTTCGCGGCCAAAACCAACTTCGCGGGTCAGGTTCATAACTTCTTCGGCTGAAACTCCGCTCGCATCACCAACACGAATTCCATAACGCATTGCATCAAAGCGAGCTAAATTTGAAGAACATTCACTTGGTGCAATCAAATAGTAAGCAGCTAGCGCATATTCGAAATATGGGCAGGAAACTTCAACAATTTCAGCGCCAAGACCGGCAAGAAGTTCGAGCGATTCATTAAATCTATTGAGTACTCCAGCTTGATAACCCTCGCCTTGTAACTCTTTAATTACACCGATCTTTAAACCTTTAACATTTCCATTTTTAGCTGCTGCAACAATTGCTGGAACTGGCGCATTTATACTGGTTGAATCTTTCGGATCGTGTCCAGCAATTACTTCATGTAGCAAAGCGGCATCTAAAACGGTGCGGGCGCATGGGCCGGCCTGATCGAGGCTGGATGAAAACGCAACTAGTCCATAACGAGAAACGCCACCGTAAGTTGGTTTCACGCCGACTGTTCCAGTAACTGCTGCAGGTTGGCGAATTGATCCACCGGTATCGGTACCAATCGCAAGTGGCGCTTCGAATGCTGCAAGTGATGCAGAAGAACCACCACCAGATCCGCCAGGAATTCGGGAAAGATCCCAAGGATTATGGGTTGGGCCATACGCAGAGTTTTCAGTTGAGGAACCCATTGCAAATTCATCCATATTCGTTTTACCAAGAATCACAACATCTGCGGCGCGCAATTTACTTACAACTGTTGAGTCATAGGGCGGACGCCATCCTTCTAGCATCTTGGAGCCACAAGTTGTTGGAATGCCTTTTTGTACCATTACATCTTTTAAAGCTAACGGAATTCCGGCTAACGGTGAAAGTTTTTCACCAGCTGCTCGTTTCTTATCAGCAAGTGCAGCTTGCGCCAAAGCACCTTCCGAATCTACGTGTAGGAATGCGTGTACATCTTTATCTACTTCAGCAATTCGATCTAGATGCGCTTGCGTAAGTGCAACGCTTGTGGTTTCTCCACTTGCAAGTGCGGCAGCCATATCTGCAGCGTTTCTTTTAATTATCATAGTTACGCTTCTTCACCAAGAATTTTTGGTACTTTGAAACGTTGTTCTTCACTTGCTGGCGCTGCCGAAAGTGCAGCTTCTGGAGTTAAACTCGGAGTTACTTCATCTTTACGATAAACATTTTGAAGTGGCAATGGGTGTGATGTTGGCGGAACGTTTTGGCCGGCGACTTCTTGCACGCGCGCAACCGCATTGAGAATTACTCCAAGTTCAGAAGCTAAGTGATCTAGCTCCGCCGGAGCCATATCAATTCGCGCTAACCGAGCGAGGTTTGCGACATCATCGCGTGAAATTTCCGCCATAGCCGCACCCTACCTAATCTGCCCAGTGCCAGTCACAATCCAAGTTGTGGTTGTCATCTCTTCCAACCCCATTGGACCGCGAGCATGTAATTTCTGATTTGAAATTCCAATTTCGGCGCCGAAACCCATCTCTTCGCCGTCAGTAAATCTTGTTGATGCATTTACCATTACCGCAGCGCAATCTGAAAGCGCAATGAATCTATCTGCGTTTTCTTTCGATTCAGTCACAATCGCTTCGGTGTGGTTGGTGCCAAATTTAGCAATATGGTCGGCAGCTGCAATTAACGACGGCACGATCCCAACATTCATTTCAAGCGTTCCATATTCAGTATGCCAATTTTCTTCGGTCGCTAAAGTTGCGTTTATTCCTAATTCTTTCGCCATCGCAAGTGTTGCGTTATCGCAATGCAATTTAACGCCAGCTTTATCTAAAGCTAATAAAGCCACTGGCAAAAAGTTCTTAGCGTTCTTTTCATGGACTAGTAAGGTCTCAGCAGCATTACAAACGCTTGGTCGATTTGTTTTTGAATTTAGCGTGATCGGTAGCGCTTTGGCTAAATCTGCAAACTCGTCCACATATACATGGCAAACTCCAGCGCCAGTTTCAATCGTAGGCACGGTTGATTCATCTACGACCATCCGTATCAGACCTGCGCTGCCTCGAGGAATAACTAAATCAACACTGCCTCGAGCATGTAACAAAGCACGCACACTTTCACGATCATTACTTGGAACTAATTGAATAACATCTGCCGAAATCGTGGTCTTACTCAATGCATCTTGCATAATTTTTACTAAAACGGCATTGCTTTCACAAGCGCTCGAAGAGCCCCGTAATAATGCAGCATTTCCAGATGCCAACAAAATCACGGCAGCATCAACCGTCACATTTGGTCGAGCTTCATAAACCATTCCAACAACACCAAATGGCACCGTCACTTGTTTTAGGTGCAGGCCATTTTCTAATGTTCGCTCCCGCAAAACTTGATTAAGCGGATCAGGAAGCGCTGCAACTTTCCGGGCTCCGTTGGCGATTCCAACGATTCGCTCTGCAGTTAAAAGTAATCGGTCCAACAAAGATTCAGACATTCCAGCAGATTTTTCGCGAGCTATATCTACAATGTTTGCTGCTTCAATCGCAGCGGTATTAGCAATGATTGCATCTGCAATCCCAAGCAACGCATTTCTCCGAGTTTTATAATCTGCCGCAACTAGCGTGCGCGCTGCAATTCTGGCTTTATCAGCTAATTCTTTAACTAATTTATCAGCGCTCATATATCCCTATAGCAACACTAAATCATCGCGATGGACAAGTTCACGTTCATATTCTGCGCCAAGTTCTTTTGCCAAATCTTTAGTGGAACGCCCTAACATTTGTGGCACTTCTGAAGCATCAAATGCAACTAGGCCGCGTGCAATCGCAACGCCATCGGGGCCAACAAGTTCGACTGTATCACCCGAAATAAACTCGCCTTCGACTGCCGTAACTCCAGCAGGCAGCAGTGAAACTCCACGCTCTTTAATTGCAGTCACTGCGCCAGCATCAAGAATTAATTTTCCGTGTGGCGTCGCCGCATGTGCTAGCCAAAGTAACCGTGAAGATTTTTTACTTGTTGACGAGTGGAAGAACGTTCCAAATACTTCACCGGATAACGCTGCACCAACCTCGGCAAGTGATGCAAGTAGCGTTGGAATTCCAGCGCCAGTTGCAATACGAGCCGCATCGACTTTGGTGACCATTCCGCCGCTACCTACTCCCGCAGATCCGATGCCACCAATCACAGCTTCTGAAATTTCATCAATTACATGGACTTCGGAAATCTTTTTTGCATTTGCCGAAGATGGTGGCGCGTCATAGAGCGCATCTACATCAGTAACTAGAACTAATAAATCAGCACCAACTAAATGTGAAACAAGTGCCGCAATTCGATCATTGTCACCAAATCTAATTTCTTGGGTACCAACGCTATCGTTTTCATTTATAACTGGGACTACCCCGAGCGCAATGAGTTTAAAGAGCGTGCGTTGCGCATTTTGGTAATGCGATCTGCGGACTACATCTTCAATCGTTAAAAGAACTTGAGAAGCAGTAATGGAATATCTGGAAAAGGATTCGGTATACCGATGAATTAAAAGTCCTTGCCCAACGGAAGCTGCAGCTTGTTGAGTGGCAAGATCTTTTGGCCGAGTAGCTAAGCCAAGTGGTGCTAAGCCCGCCGCAATTGCGCCGGAAGAAACTACTAATACTTCTTTTCCGGATTTTTTTAGACCAGCTACAACATCTACTAATGCGTCAACCGCTGTTGGGTTTAATTGCCCGCCAGATTTACCAGTTAGTGATGAAGAACCAATCTTTATAACTATTCGATGAGCGGCGGAAACTCGATCGCGCATTAGCGAACCTCGCCCTCGATGCGTGGATCAGTTGGGTCAGCAACTTTATATTCCCATTGTTGCGCAATCTCGTCATCATCAAGTTGATCAATGGCTTCAACTTCCATTCGCTCCCATTCACGTGGAATTCGCAGATCATCACCGCGCGGTCCAGCAAGTAACTCTGCGCCAGCTTCAATCGTTGGTTCCCAATCAAAAATAATTGCGGCTTCACCGGTACCGATTCTGACTTCACTACCTTGCTTTGCACCAAGTGAAAATAGAACTTTCTCAACACCAAGTCGCGCTAACCGATCCGCTAAATAACCAACCGCTTCTTTATTGCTGAAGTTTGTTTGGTGCACCCAACGTTGCGGACGGTGTCCGGTAACAGTAAAGGAACCATCCTCTTCTGCTTTCACATCAAAGCCAGAATCATCCACTGCAATTGGCCGGAGCACAATGCGCGTCTTCTCTTCACTAGCCCTACTTGCACGCGAACTTTGAATAATTTTTGCCATTCCGTAAAGTAATTCTGTTAAGCCCATGCGAGCTGCTGCCGAAACTTGGAAAACTTGATAGCCGCGTTCTTCTAACGTTGATTGCACCATGTCCGCCATCGCTTTACCATCTGGCAAATCTATTTTGTTAAGCGCAATTAAACGGGGGCGATCATTTAAACCACCGTAATGCGCGAGTTCGGCTTCGATAACATCTAAATCGACTAGTGGATTTCGATCTGTTTCTAAAGTTCCGCAATCTAAAACGTGGACCAAGGCTGCGCAGCGTTCCACATGGCGCAGAAACTCAAGTCCTAAACCTTTACCTTCACTTGCTCCTGGAATTAACCCAGGTACATCTGCAACTGTGAAACGAGTTTCACCAGCTTGTACTACACCTAAATTAGGAACCAGAGTTGTAAATGGATAATCCGCAATTTTTGGTCGAGCTGCCGAAATAGCTGCAATCAATGAAGATTTACCAGCGCTTGGATATCCAACTAAAGCAATATCTGCAACGGTCTTTAATTCAAGAATTAAAGTTCGGGCTTCACCTGGTTCGCCAAGAAGTGCAAAGCCTGGCGCGCGCCGACGTGAAGATGAGAGCGCAGCATTTCCTAATCCACCACGACCACCTTGGGCTGCGATAAAACGAGTGCCACTACCAACCAAATCTGCTAAAACTTTTCCTTCAGTTGTTAAAACCACAGTTCCGTTTGGAACGCCCATCACCATATCTTCGCCATATGGGCCATCTTTACGATCGCCTTGTCCTTGCTTTCCAGAAGTTGCAGAGCGATGTGGTGAATGGTGAAAATCTAAAAGCGTTGTGACGTTTGAATCAACAACTAAAATTATGTCACCACCGCGACCACCGTTACCGCCATCAGGTCCACCAAGTGGTACAAATTTTTCACGTCGAACTGAAACACAACCATCGCCACCACCGCCAGCAGAAGCATGCAACGTGACTCGATCTACAAAGCTAGTCATCGTTACATCCTCTCTACTAGTCGATATTTTTCAAATAAAAAACGGGCCCGTGCATACGGACCCGCAATTTATGAAGGTCGTTTTTTAAGAAACCGGAACCACGTTAACTACTCGACGACCACGCGCTTTACCGAACTCGACTGCACCAGCAGCAAGTGCGAATAGCGTGTCATCTTTACCGCGGCCAACATTTTTTCCTGGGTGGAAACTTGTGCCACGTTGACGAACTAAAATTTCGCCGCTGTTCACAACTTGTCCGCCGAACCGCTTAATACCTAAAAATTGTGGATTTGAATCGCGACCGTTACGCGTGGACGAGACACCTTTTTTACTTGCCATTGTTTCTCAGCTCCTTATTTCACGCCGTTGATGGCGGTAATTTTTACGCGAGTGCTCTTTGCACGGAAACCTTGACGACGACGGTAACCAGTCTTGTTCTTATAACGCAGGATGTGAATTTTTGGACCCTTTACTTCTTCGATGATTTCACCAGTGACTTTTACGCCAGAGAGAATCTTTGGATCAGAAGTAACGGCATCGCCATCGACCACGAGTACTGCAGGAAAGGTAATGGTTGAACCTGAAGCAGCGTCAACACGGTCGACGAAAACGGTATCGCCAATAGCGACTTTCTCCTGGCGTCCGCCAGCTTTTACTATTGCATACACCGGAATATTTCCTCTCGAGATGTTGAACAGGGGGTCAGCGTACGGATGAGCATGGCCTTGGGTCAAACTGGGCCTTATTCACCGCTTACTACCCCACTACTGGTTGCCCGTCGGCGACGGCGACCAAATCGTGGTTTTTCATCTAATTCAGCAACGCTGTCAGAGCCAACATCTAATGAATCGATATCACTTATATCTGAAACGTCTTCTTCGTTATCGCTATTTTCAGATTCGTCAAATTTTGGCGTTAATTCACGATCAAGTGATTTCTTATTTACTGGTTCCATATGAATATGAATTCCGCGACCAGCGCAACTTTCGCAAGTAGTTGAGAACGCTTCAATCAGTCCTTGACCTACGCGCTTGCGGGTCATTTGGACTAGGCCGAGCGATGTAACTTCAGCAACTTGGTGCTTGGTTCGATCGCGACCTAAACATTCAACTAAGCGTCGAAGTACTTGCTCACGGTTAGATTCCAAAATCATATCGATAAAGTCGATCACAACAATGCCACCTAAGTCGCGCAACCTTAGTTGACGGGCAATTTCTTCCGCAGCTTCCATATTGTTCTTGGTTACTGTCTCTTCTAAGTTTCCACCTTTACCAATAAATTTTCCGGTGTTAACGTCGATTACGATCATTGCTTCAGTCTTATCGATAACTAACGAACCACCTGAGGGAAGATAAACTTTACGATCTAGCGCTTTCGTTAATTGTTCGTCAACGCGGTGTTCGGTGAATAAATCACCAGTACCAACCCACTTCTCAATTTTCGCAGTTAATTCTGGTGCAATGTGATTTAGGTAGTCATGAATGTCATCCCAAGCTTGCCCGCCTTGAACGGTTAACTTTTTGAAATCTTCATTGAAGATATCGCGAATAACTCGAACCGTTAGATCTGGTTCACCGTATAGGAGTGATGGAGCTGCAACGCCAGCGGTTTCAGATTTAATTTTGATATCTTCCCATTGGGCTTTCAGCCTTGTTACATCACGAGTTAGCTCGTCTTCGCTTGCGCCTTCAGCAGCGGTTCGAACGATTACGCCCTCTTCATCAGTAATCAGATTCTTAAGAATTGACTTCAAACGAGCGCGTTCAGTTTCCGGAAGTCTTCGACTAATACCGCTCATGCCACCGCCTGGAACGAATACTAAATAACGGCCTGGTAGCGAAATTTGGCTAGTTAAGCGAGCGCCTTTTTGTCCAATTGGATCTTTAGTTACTTGAACTAAAACCGATTGGCCAGTTTTCAATACATGTTCAATTTTCTTTGGTTGGTTATCAGTTAATCCAGCTGCATCCCAATTCACTTCACCGGCGTAGAGGACTGCGTTACGACCTTTGCCGATATCTACGAATGCTGCTTCCATAGAAGGCAAGACATTCTGAACTTTTCCAAGATATACGTTGCCAACATATGAAATATTGCTATTTCGATTTACATAGTGTTCAACTAAAACTTTATCTTCGATTACTGCAATCTGAGTTCGATCGCCCTTTTGGCGAACTAACATCTCGCGATCAACTGATTCGCGACGAGCTAAAAATTCAGCATCGGTAAGGATTGTGCCGCGTTTTCGATTTTCTCGGTAATCGCCGCGAGAATCATTTCGAGAGTAACCGCGACCTCGATCGCGCTCTTTAAATCGTCCAGCACGTTGCGGGCGATCTTCTCGTTTTACAAATTCTTTCTTAGTGGGAGTCCGAGCTTCGCGAACTTTTACAACTGTAGTTACGCCATCTTCTTCAACGATCTCACCAGCAGCAACGTCATCCCCATCGGATCGACGACGGCGACGGCGCTTACGGATAACAGTCTCGGCATCAACTATTGACTTTGAGATTGATTTATTTTCATCATCGGAACTTTCGTCACCAGTTGCACCATCGGAATTGCTAGTAGTAACAAATTCACCTGGGCGACGGCGACCACGGCCACCACGACGACGACGTTTGCGATTTCGTGGATCCGAATCATCGCTACTTACCTCGGTAGTTACGGTCGCTGGCTTTTCAACAACAGCTTTAGCTACTTTGGCTACTTTCTTGGCTGGCGCTGCAGTGGCAGGCGCTGCTTGAAATAGTGGAACTGGAATAGCTTTCTTAGAAACTTTTGGGGCTTTCTCAACTTTTTCAATTGAGTCAGCGCTCTTTGCGGGTTCAGTATTTTTTTTAACTGCGCGCTTACGCGCTTTTTTAGGCTCGATAGCCATATCTTCAAATCCTTTTTACGCCCTAAAGCGTTCTCGTCGCACCCGATATCTGGCGCATTATTCTTAAAATCTTCGGTTGGCTCAGGCTGCGATCTGGATCTGGCTATCAATCCGCTTTGGCGGAGATAACTACTGACATCAGATGCGCTAAGCGCTGGGGAAAGTATGACAGAAGCGCGGTGCTCCGCCTAATCCCCGCACGGAAGGTTGTTAACGGCTCCGCAAATGGACGTTTTGGAGGAGCCCAATTCCGATCAGGGTGGCAAACATGCTGGAGCCGCCATAAGAGATGAATGGCAGCGGTACCCCGGTCATCGGCATCAACCCCATCGTCATTCCGATATTTTCAAAAGTCTGGAAAGCAAACCAAGCAATTACGCCGATGCACATTAACCGTCCGAAATAATCTTGAGTGCGCCGTGCGATCATAAATGCGCGCGCCAAAATAATTGCGTAGAAAAAGAGAATTAGGCCGGACCCAAGAAAACCTAACTCTTCGCCAGCTACTGTAAAAATAAAGTCGGTCTGTTGTTCTGGCACAAAGCGTCCATTTGTTTGTGGGCCATTAAATAAACCTTTGCCAATTAATCCACCAGAACCGATAGTGATCCGAGCTTGGCGAAGTTGGTAACCACTTTTTTGTGGGTCAGCGGTTGGGTCAACAAATGATTGGAGCCGATTTAATTGGTAATCATTAACTATGCCCGATTTAACCGCAACAAAACCACCAAGGAGTGCAAGTAGCAGTAATCCAACTACCCATCTTGTTGGTGCACCAGATACCGCGATGATAGTTACAACTGAAGCGCTAATAATTATTGTAGTTCCTAAATCTGGTTGCACCACGATTAGGAGCATTGGCACGGCCGCCACTAAGAGCGCCTTCATGACATCTGAATTGCTGGGATAAGAATCATTATCATGTTTTTCTGCCAGAATCATCGCAATTCCGATGATAATAGAAATTTTTGCTAACTCAGCCGGTTGGATTTGAAAACCGCCAGGTAGTGATATCCACGCACGTGCGCCATTCACCTCACTTCCTAGCTGTGGAATTAAGACGATTATTAACCCAATTACTCCTAAACCCCAAACAAATGGTGTGTATGCGCGGAGCAATCGATAATCTATTAACGTAGTTCCAAAAGCTAATAACAAGCCAATAATGATGTTAATAATATGACGCTTTAAATAATATTGCGGATCTAAGCCATTACTAGCAAACCATTGTCGAGTGCTTGAATAAACAAGTGCGATACCAAGGCCTAATAAGCCAATAACCGCACCACTTAGCCAATGGTCAAAGCCAGTAAATAATCCGCGGCGTTGGCCAAATTCATTACGTCTAGTGCGCAACGAGAATTGTGAGCTCATGGAATCGCCACTTTCTTAAGTGCGCCAAACTTCGTAACATCTATATTCGGAAGCGTACTTGGAATACCCATCGGCATTACTGATTTTTGACCGTTCGTACCAAAGATCAATTCATAAATTTTACGCACACCAACGCCGCTAGTACTGGCGCCAAAACCACCTTGGCTAACTACCATAACAACTGCATATTTTGGTTTATCAGATGGTGCAAACGAAGCAAACCAAGATGTATCCGCTTTCGAAGATCCATCCCAGTTCTTACCAAACACCTGACCGGTACCGGTCTTGCCACTTACTGCAACTGGTAATCCGGCGAATGCACCTGCACCAGTTCCAGAAGTTACTACCGCTCGCAGCGCTGAATGTAAAAAGTCAATAGTTTTCTTATCGGCAGGAATCTTTCCAGTTGCAATTGGTTCAAACTTCTTAACTAATGTGCCATCAGATTTAACAATAGCTTTGGCGATTTGTGGTTGGTAAAGCGTGCCACCATTAGCAATGGCTGCATACACAAGCGCTAACTGCAGTGGCGTCATTAATGTATCGCCTTGACCAATCGAGAAGTTAACGGCATCTCCAGCACGTACTTTGTCGCCATCAATGCAATTTTCACGAGCGATATCTATTAACAACGGTGTTAATTGAGATTTCTTAGCTCGATCTTTGTAATTGCAGTAGAAATCCTTATTCTGGCCATACCAATCTAATTTCCATTGTCGATCTGGAAGTCGACCACTAATTTCAGAGGGTAGGTCGATACCGGTCTTCTTTCCTAAGCCGAAACCCTTTGCAGAAGTAAAGAAGTAATCATTGGCATTTGATTTAGGACGCAAACCACCATCTCTAACCCATTCATCGTAAGCAATCTGATACCAAATTGAGTCACAAGAGATTGCAATCGCACTCTTTAGTGAAATTCGACCAGCTGCTTTAGAGTCAAAATTCTTAAATTCTCGGTTGCCAATTTGAACGCTAGCTGGGCAGTTGTATGAGACATCAGTGCTATATCCGGCGCGAACTGCGGCTGCCGTTGAGATAACTTTAAAAGTCGAGGCTGGCGAAAATGCGCCTTGTACTGCACGTGAAAGCGCTGGGACTGCCGACTTCTCGGAATAGAGATTCTTGGCTTGCGCAACGGTGATGCCATTCTCCCAAATATTTGGATCATAAGTTGGGTAAGAAGCCATCGCTAAAACTGCGCCAGTCTTAAC
>CANLJW010000030.1:0-12169 GCA_947491605.1 Actinomycetota bacterium
GTGAAGGTTCGCTCTTAATTCTTGATTTAGATGGTTTCAAAGAAATTAACGACACTTTTGGTCATGAAGTTGGAGATCAATTACTTCGTCAAGTTGCGACTAGATTTTCCAGAGCGCTACCAAGTAGCGCGCTATTGGCTCGACTCGGCGGCGATGAATTTGGCGCGCTGATAAGAGGTAGCGAAGGTTTTGAGAGTGCATTAGCGTTACGAGCAACGCTTTCCTATCCATTCACGATTGCCACTAACCAAGTGAAGCTAGATGTCTCCATCGGCCAAGCGCTAAATGATCCGGATAAGCCAAGTAATGAATTACTCCACCGCGCTGACTTGGCGATGTATGAAGCAAAACGTAGTGGCGCTGGCGCAGTTTGTTGGCGCCCCAGTCTTGGTTAGCGTGCTTTTGAATTATCGCCAGCATTAGATACCGTTCTCACTCCGCTCGAGTACTTCGAGAAACCAAGCGCTTTATGGGGAGGGTCCTAATTGCCACAAAAGTTTAATAATCGAGTTCTGGTTCTAGGTGCAGGTTCAGTTTCGCAATGTGTACTTCCACTTCTAATCGAGCATCTTGTAGATGCAAACCAGATTACGATCTTTGAACAACGAGATAACAGATCTAGAGTTCAAAGTGCACTTGATAAAGGTGCAACTTATGTGCAGGACCAAATCACAAAAGAAAATATTGATCAAAAATTAAGTCAGTACCTCAAAGAAGGCGATTTCTTACTTGATCTCGCCTGGAACATTGATGCAAATGTGATTTTGCAATGGTGTCACGATCACGGTGTCCTCTACTTAAACACATCTGTAGAAGAGTGGGATCCTTACTCAGCTGGCGCATCTCGACCACCTGCAGAGCGAACTCTTTACTACCGTCACATGAAACTTCGCGAAATGAAAGCTACTTGGAAAAAAGTTGGCGCAACTGCAGTAGTAGAACATGGCGCAAATCCTGGATTGGTTTCACACTTAGTTAAGAAATCTATGGTTGATATTGCAACTCGCGCAATAAAAGATGGAATTGCTGATGCTGGAGTAGAGAAAGCGTTAGAAGCCGATGCATATAACGAACTAGCACAACACCTTGGAATTAAAGTAATTCATATTGCAGAGCGCGATACCCAAGTAACTGATAAACCAAAACAACTAAATGAGTTTGTTAATACTTGGAGCGTGGAAGGATTTTATGAAGAAGGGATTGCGCCAGCCGAATTAGGTTGGGGTACTCACGAAAAACTGTTACCACCAAATGCTTATGAACATAAAACTGGTCCAAAAAATCAGATTTTGATGGCCCAACCTGGCGCAACAACTTGGGTGCGTTCTTGGGTACCAAATTGTGAAACCACTGGAATGGTCATTCGACATGGTGAAGCATTTACACTTTCAGATTATTTAACTGTATGGCAGGGCGAGCAAGCCGTTTATCGTCCAACCGTGCACTACGCATATTGCCCATCTAATGAAGCTATTGTCTCGATGCGCGAGTTAGAGATGCGGCAATGGGATTTGACACCAAATCAAAGAATCATGAATGATGAAATTACTGATGGTGAAGATCGACTTGGTGTTTTGTTGATGGGCCATGCTTATAAATCTTGGTGGACTGGTTCGCTATTAAATATTCACGATTCTCGTAAATTGGTACCAAACCAATCTGCGACCACAGTTCAAGTTGGATCTGCAGTATTTGCAGCGGTTGCTTGGATTATGGCAAATCCAAATAAAGGGCTACTAGTACCGGACGATATGCCATGGCGCGAAGTTTTACCTTATGCTGAAAAATATTGGGGTGGATTTCATTCCGAAGCAGCTGATTGGGATCCGTTGCAAACGCGTAATGATCTTTATGCGGGATGGAATAACCGTAAATACGATACTTCGGATCCTTGGCAATTCACTAACTTCTTAGTTTAAGAATTTACTTTAAATATTGGTTATTGCTGGCTCGGTTTAATTTCCTCAAGCCGGGCTAGCGATTCCAATCGCTCTAACGCGTGATCTACAATTCTTTCTGGGTAATTGTTTTTATAACCAGCTCCAGCTAGCCAAGGTTCGTGAATTTCTGCTGCGGTTAGATGCGTAAGTTCTGGTACGTACTTCTTTATGTATGCACCTTCAACGTCAAAGCGCTTTCCCTGCTCGATTGGATTGAAAACGCGATAGTAAGGCGAGGCATCTGTGCCACAACCAGCAGTCCATTGCCAGCCATGCGAGTTCGAAGCAACGTCATAATCAACTAAATGTTCATGGAAAAATCGCTCACCTAATTGCCACTCTAAATGTAAATCTTTAACTAGAAATGAAGCAACCACCATTCTGGTGCGATTGTGCATCCAGCCTTCCTTAACTATCTGGCGCATAGCCGCGTCAACAAACGGGTATCCAGTTTTACCTTCACACCAGGCTTTAAATTGTGCACCAGGCTTGTCATAGCGCATCTGGGCAAAGCGGGGTACGTAATACTCACGATCAGTCATGGGATTATTAAAAAGAATATCAGCATAAAACTCGCGCCATGCAATCTCTTTACGGAAAGTATCGTGGGCCTTATCTTCTCCAAGGCCTTTCAATAAAGTTCGTGGATGAATCTCGCCAAACTTTAGGTATGTACTCATCTTTGAAGTTCCATCAATGCCGGCAAGATTTCTACTCTCATCGTATGAATCAAGAGCTTTTTTGCTGAACTCTTTAAACCTAGCTAATGCTGCCGCTTCTCCAGCCTCAATGATCTCAACACCTTCAGGTAATCGAAAATCTGGAAAACTACGGTATTCAGCCGTTGGTTCTACACAATTTATTTTCTTTGGTGTTACAGCTGGTGCTCGCCATCCATGAGTTCGCCATCCTCTGTAAAAAGGCGTGTAAACCTTGTATGGAGTTCCATCACTAGGTTTTAGAACTCGTCCTGGTGTAACGGCATATGGACTACCTGTACGAATTAACTTAATTCCCGCTGCTTCCACTCGAGCATCACGTTCTGCGCCGTATCGTTCATACTCTGCTGAAATATGAACCTCTTGAACCTCATACTTTTTAATAAGTACAGAAAGAACTTCCACTTGATCACCTTCGATTATGTGCAGGTTATTACCAAGTGATTCATCTAATTTTCTTAACGATTGACCCATATATGCCAATAGCTTTGCGCCAGCCTCTTGAATCTGTGCTTTGTCGAGAATAAAAAGTGGAATCACCTTCTCTGATGATTCAATTGCAGCCAATAGCGCAGGGTGGTCATTAATGCGAAGGTCTCGTCGAAACCAGATAATCGCTACTTTCCCTTTTGGCATGGGTAGATTTAACCAGTATGAAAGAGATTAAGCGCTTCCAAATCCGCGGCGTTCCAGGTTGGGTTACCCGAGTTATCATTGAAGATCGAACTGTCGATTATTGGGCTCCAAATAGTAAAACGAAGCATCTTTTGGTTGCACACGATGGTCAAAACGTATTTGATGGCCATACTGCTACTCACAAGAATAAGACCTGGGCAATGGCGCAATCTGCCATTCGAGTTTCAGAAGATTTAGGAATAACACCCCCGTTAATCATTGCAGTATTTCATAGCGGCACAAAGAAAGAACCGTGGGGTCGCACTTTAGATCTCTCCCCACAAGATATATTCCAATCTGGCATAGCGGTAACTCCCTCAACCAAGGTTGAAATTCCATTAGAGAAACTAAATGGGAATGCATACTTAGATTTAATTGCTGATCAAATCATTCCTGCAATTTCAGCCGAAATTAATTTTCAAGTTAACCCAGTAAATACCGCAATGATCGGTTCTAGTATGGGTGGGCTAGCAACACTTAATGGCGTTGCCCGAAGACCCGATCTTTATCAGACCGCTCTGGCTTTTTCGCCGCATTGGACCATTGGCGGAATACCTTTGGTTGAATCCTTAATAAACGCACTACCCAAACCTGGTAAACATAAAATTTGGATGAGCCGAGGTACAAAAGGTTTAGATCGAGAATATAAGCCATTTCAGGATTTAGCTGATGAATTAATGCTTAAAAATGGCTATCACTTACATCGCGACTTTGATAGCAAAGTTTATGAGAGAACTGGACATAACGAGAAAGCTTGGGCTAAATATCTTCCAACTGCATTAAAGCTATGGCTTAGCGAATAAGAAAGTTTCAGATTTAGCATCAACTCCATTTGCAAAGTAAGCTATCGCTCTAAACTCAGTATTGGTTGACCATTTGATATCAGAAATTAGCGGGAAGACTCGATAAAGTCCGGCGGCATCTAAGTCGCTCTTGAAAGTTGGCGAAGTATCGGTGCCTAAACTTTTCCAAGTTGCGCCGTCTTTATATTGAAATTGCACTTCTGCGACATCTGCGCCGCTAATAGTTGCTTCCAAATTAAAGCGGTCTCGCAACATTGGATTCCTGGTTGGCTTATTCATTCTGACTTCAGGCGTAGCTGAACTTTTTACCATTTCTGAGAGAAATACGCCCCAACCATAAGCTGGGACAGCGATCTTCATCGACTTAGCGGAGGCCGAGACTGTGCCATAGCCAAGCACTTTCTCCCACTTATTTACAAGATATTCGGAATCAAAACTTCCGGTTATCGCCACATCAGAACTATTGAATGTCATCAAATATTCTTTGCCAGTATCTAAATCAAAACGACTAAAGACCAATAGTCCATTCTCTGCAATTCGAATTTTCATTGCACCTGCTGAGAATGCGGTTGAAGAGGCATGGAGTTTGGTTAGATCGCGGATCGTTTGTTGCAGTGGGTTGGTTGTATCAAAACTACTCTTACCCATACCAATTGGCTCGCCACCAATTCGCTGTTGTTTACGCCAACGATCAACCAGGGTTACGAAGAGATCTTGACGCGCTTCTTTATCGCCATCTCCCATTAGGCCAAATTCATCACCGTAATAAACAATTGGAACGCCGCGCATAGTAAATAGCAGCGCATGCGCCATTTGATCACGCAATAATGCGGAATCTGAATTCACATTTCCACCGATAAAGCCGCCAATTCGACCCATGTCGTGATTACCTAAGAAAATTCCAAAATTTCTTGGATCAATGGTGGCAGTTGAGTATTGATCATCTGCATTTAACAAAGTAGCTAACCGATTTGCAGCGCCTGAAGTAATGAACTTCAACATTCGATCCTGCACTGGAAAATCTAATAACTCGGTAAAACCACCATATCTTGCCCAATATTCTAAAGTTTCAGGGTTGGAATCATAAACTTCGCCCCACATTGGGAAATCTTGCTTACCACTAGCAAGCGCATGTGCTTTTATACTTGGAATAAATGCTTGCCAGAATACTTCATTTACATGGCGCGCAGTATCGATACGGAAACCGTCAATGCCGGTAGCAGAAATCCACTTAGAATAAATATCAATAAAACCTTTTACAACTTCTGGTGACTCAGTCATGATGTCATCGAAGCCATAGAAATCACCAAATCGACTAGACTCACCTTGGAATGTTGATTTGCCACGGTTGTGATAAAGCCGAACATCATTTAACCAAGCTGGGCTTTTAATATTTGCCATCGCTTTACTTACTACTGGCGTCTTTGGAAAACTAATTTTGGCGCTCAATTGACTTGCAGTTGGAAATTTAGATGTGCCCGCCAAATTCACAATATCGAATGTTTTAACCTTTGAAGTCTTATAAGGTTTTTCAGATAAGTAGATATAGTCATAATTCTCTTTGTAACTGATTACATCTGCAGTGTGATTAGTCACGATATCTAAAACTACTTTTAATCCGAGCGAATGCGCTTTCACTACAAATGCCTTGAATTCGGCCATCGTTCCTAAATGTGAATCTATCTGATCAAATCCCGCAATTGCATAACCATGGTATGCGGCGCTCTTGCCATCAACACCAACTGGAATATTTCTAAAAACTGGGGTAATCCATAGCGCAGTGAATCCAAGAGATTTTATATACGCCAATTTATCGCTTAGTCCTTGAATATCTCCGCCATGGTAAAAAGCAATGTCATAAGGGTCGTATCCAGAGGTAGTTCTGACATCCTTATATCCGCCAAGGTCATTCTTTGTATTTCCATTTGAAAAGCGATCAATCATCGCAAAATAAATCATTTCACTTTTGAAATCTCGCGTTAGTCCTAAATCTGTGGCGGCAGGAGTGTTAGAAATAGATAAACCCATGAAAATTGCTGCAACCAACGAAACGATAAAACTCTTCTTAATCATCCTTTTACAGAACCTGCAGTTAGTCCGCTAATAATATATTTCTGAAGCGAAAGGAATATTGCCACAATTGGTACTGAAGCAATTAAAGATCCGGCGGCAAACGGACCCCAATTCTGTGAATATTGGCCACCGATAAATCCTTGAAGACCGACCGCAATAGTTCTACTACCCATATCTACCAAGAAGAGTCGAGCTAAAATAAATTCGTTAAAAGTTCCGATAAAACTTAATAATGAAACAACGGCCAACACCGGCGCAGCTAACGGTACGAAAATTAACCAATATGTTTGCATAGCACTTGCGCCATCAATCTTCGCCGCTTCATCTAATTCAGCAGGAATTGAATCTACGAAACCTTTCAATAACCAGATATTTACGCCCATGGCACCACCGAGATATACCAATAGCAAGCCCGGTTGCGTACCTAAACCAAAGTGCGGTGCAAACACCGCTACCCGCTCCATGATCACATAAACAGCAGATAACGCTAAAATCGCTGGAAACATTTGAATCAAAAGTAATAATTGAATTCCAGACTTCTTACCTTTGAATTTCAATCGACTAAAAGCAAAAGCTGAGGAAGCGCTAATAACTACAGATAAGAGCGCAACCGTAACGGAGATTACCAAAGAGTTCTTCATCCAAGTTAAATATGGAATTGTAGGATCGTTGAAGAGCATCTGATAATTTTTCCAAGAAAATTCTTTAGGAATAAAGGAAGTTACTTGCAGACTACCGCTTGGGTTTATCGAAGAAATAACCACTAAATAAAGTGGGAAAATAGCAAAGAGCACCATAAAAATACCGACAACATGGCGCCATAAATTCTCGCGTAGCCACTTCATCATACAAAACTTTCTAATACTTTAGATTTACGAATACCGTAAAGTGAAATTGAAGCCACTAATAAAAAGATAACTACTGAGATCGCGCTGGCTAGGCCGAGATCTTGGGTAAACGAACCAAATGCAATTTGATAGGTATAGCTAATCAAAATATCGGTAGCGCCAGCGATATCACCGTCAAGAGTGCTCTTAGGACCGCCACCAGTTAATAAATAAATGAGATTAAAGTTATTGAAATTAAATGCGAAAGATGCAATCAGAAGTGGCGAAAGAATTCTGAGTAATAGCGGTAACGTAATTTTTGAGAAAATTTGGCGTGGGGTTGCGCCATCAATGGCTGCAGCCTCATTTAATTCAGATGGGATGGCTTGCAAAGCTCCACTAGATACTAAATAGAAATATGGGAAGCCCAGCCAGAGATTTACCACAATTACTGCAACTCTTGCGAAAGTTACGCTTTGAAACCATGCGATATTCGTGCCAAGCAATTGATTAATGGCACCGAACTCGGTATTAAACATACCGCCCCAAATCAAAATACTCATCACGCTCGGCATTGCATAAGGCAAAATCAAAATTGAACGATAAATCCGACGACCACGGATCGGTTTATTAAGCGCAAGTGCCAGCAATAAGCCAAATGCAAAAGAAGTTAAAACGCTAGATACTGCAAAAACTATAGTCCAGATGAAAACTCTAATTAGCGGCTCTCGAACTTTAGGATCAAGCAGGAGTTTGCTGTAATTTTCAAACCAAATTGGAGCACGCCATCCCGGCTCTAATATTTCGGTTGGGAGATCGACATTTGCATAATTGCCTTTGCCATTGTCTTTGTATATTGCACCCGTAGAAATATTCTGAAATGCATCTTTTTCACTTAGGAAATTCAACTTTTGCCGGTAAAGCGCGCCAACATCGAAACCTTCGAGGGCAACGAAATATTCTGATGTGTAAAAGAATCTGCTCGTGGAAAGTAACTTATCCGCCCCAGCTAATTCTGAATCCGCCAAAGCTTTAAAATTGGGAGCTTGCGTAGCAACTTGATATTGATTCAATTTTAGATCCGCTGCATTTAAATCAAATCTTTCTTTATATGTTGCAATAAAGTATTGTTTTTTCACAGTGTCAGAGGCCAAAATAGCCGATTCACTTCCATTATATTTTCCGACAATAATGTCGAAGGTAGAGCCGCTTGCATCTGGTTCAATTGCTAACTTTTGAATCTGAGTTATAGCTTCAGTTTTGCCGATATAATTTCCGGTTTTGTAATTGTAAGTAGACATAGTCAAAGTAAAGACAATCGGCGCAACTACAAACCCAAGTAAGAAAATTAATCCCGGGTAAAAGAATTTAAGTGGAATTGAAACTTTAGTTAAGTAAGTAAAGTTGAGTCCGATAACTACTAATATTAAAAATATTCCGATTACATATTGTTTTTGACCAAAAGCACTAAGTGCTAACAAAATAAGAAGTGCAGATATTATGGAAAGTGAAATTACCTTAAAAGTAAAAGCTAATTTCCCTCTAAAGAAGGCAACCATGGAATCTATTTCCGCCTTTTTATAAATGCTTCACTTAATAAGAAACAGTATGGGCGGGGAGATCCCCGCCCATACTGTCGAATTACTTACTTAACTTCTAACTTAGCGATCTATTAAAGATCTGCTTGGCCAGAAATTACGTTTGTCTTCCAGATTGCAGAGAGCTTACGAGCTTCTTTAACTGAATCTTTTCCATCTACTAGAACTGCAGTCCAATAAGCTGGAGCTGAATCCCAATAGCTTGCGCCGCCCTTATTGTTATTAAGGAATGCACCAATTTGTGGAATGCCTGCAAGTGATGCTGATGATCCGAAGCCCTTTTGGGCATCAGAGACAATTGAGCTTGATTGCGCACCCTTTTCAGCAGGTGGACGCTTCTCATATGTCTGGTAGGCAACTTGGCCAGCAGTTGATGCAAATAGGTTCACAAGGAGTGACTTTGCAGCAGCTTCTGTTCCATGCTTTGCAGCATAGCTAGTTAGAAGTGCACCGCTTACGCTACCGAACATCTTGCCGTAAGTTCCAGCAGTTGTACCTGGTATTGGCATTAAGTTCATTGTGAATCCTTTAGCAACATAATCTGCCCATTCCCAGTTACCAATAACAGCAAATGGAACAGTTCCGGCTAGGAAGTTATCTTTGCAACCAGTATCTGTTGCTGGGAAGAAGCCATTGCTCTTCTTATTGCTATCAAGTAAATAAGTTTTTACATTGTTTCCAAATACTGATGGATTGAAAGATTGACCGTAATTTACAGTTCCATCTTTCTTCATCAAATATGCATCAGCACCGAGAGCGGAAAACACTCCATGAGCGCCCCATGACATACCGCCACCGGCAACGCAAAGTCCGGCCTTTAGACCTTTAGCAACTTTGTTAGCTTTGTAGTAAGTAACCATGTCGCCGAAAGAAGTTGGCTTAGTTGTTACTAACTTGGTGTTGTAGATCATTGCTACGTTATTAATATCTAGTGGAATTCCGTAAAGCTTTCCTTTGTAGGAAAGGTCGAAGAATTGTGATGCATTGAATTGTGCTTTAACAGCAGCAGTCAAAGTGATTGGAGCAAGCTTTCCGCTCTTTGCACCAGTTGGTACCCAGTCATTTGCACCAACAATAATGTCTGGTCCAGTTAGATCTGTGGCAGCATCAACAGCAGCTTTTAGAGCATCAAAGCTTGAGAATGTACGGATAACAACTTTATATCCGGCAACCCAATCGCCTTTTGCTGCGATTACTTTAGTTAAGTTTGGTCCACGAGATTCATCGGCCCAAACCAAAATTTCTGTGCTTGCTGCGTGCACTGGTGTTAAAGAAACACCAAAGCTCACTGCAAGTGCTAGTGAAACCACTAACGCCTTGAGGGATTTACCTTTACGCATTTTTCTCCTAAATTAATCTAATTTGCCATTACGAGGGGTAAGGCAATACATAATTAAAGTCCATTCAGGTGGCTTAAATCAACTCAGACACTTAAGGAGGCACCCATTTAAAGGTTTTATATCAAATTGTCGTAACAGAAGTGATTGCTGAAATCTGGAGTTTAGTTGTGGACCCCTGGAACCGAACTATCCCAACCCTGAACTTCTTCCGGCTTTCGTGGACCCTTTCCAATATATCTAGCCGATGGCCGAATCAATCTGCCGGTGCGCTTCTGTTCCAAAATATGTGCAGACCATCCCGCAGTACGTGCCGCAGTAAACATTGTTGTGAATAGATGTGAAGGAATCTCGGCAAAATCCAAAATAATTGCAGCCCAGAATTCTACGTTAGTTTCAAGTACTCGATCTGGTTGGCGTTCGCGAAGTTCTTTAAGCGCAGCTTTTTCTAAAGCTTCAGCAACTTCGTAACGTGGCGCATTTAATTCTTTTGCAGTGCGACGCAAAGTGCGAGCTCTTGGATCTTCGGCTCGGTAAACCCGATGACCAAATCCCATCAACCGTTCATGACGATCTAACAATCCTTTTACATATCCGGTTGCATCTCCGGTTTTCTCAACTTCTTCAATCATATGTAGAACGCGTGACGGTGCGCCACCATGTAACGGGCCAGACATTGCACCGATTGCACCTGAAAGTGCTGCAGCTACATCTGCGCCAGTTGATGCAATTACGCGAGCGGTAAATGTTGAAGCATTCATTCCATGTTCAGCAGCGGATACAAAGTAAGCATCAACAGCTCTAACATGTTGTGGATCTGGTTCACCGCGCCAACGAATCATCATTCGCTCTATAACTGTATTAGCTTTATCAATTTCAGATTCTGGAACGGCAGGCAGCACAACACCTCGAGCTGCTTGCGCTAAATAAGAAAGCACCATTACCGATGCCCGCGCTAAATTGCTGCGTGCTTCAACATCATCAATATCTAAAAGTGGTTTTAAACCCCAAGCAGGTGCCAACATAGAAATCGCTGCTTGCACATCAACGCGCACATCACCAGAGTGAACTGGTAATGGAAATTTTTCGGCGTTCGGTAAACCTGGGTTAAATTCATCATCAACTAATAATCCCCATACGTTTCCAAATGAAACGCGGCCAACTAAATCTTCAATATCAACGCCACGATAACGGAGCGCGCTACCTTCTTTATCCGGCTCTGCGATCTCCGATTCAAAGGCTATTACTCCTTCTAAACCTGGTTTGAAATCATCGCTCATGATGCCGCCTCCCGAAGAATTTAATTTCCGCTCCCTATTCTGCCGTTAAAGCCTAGTTCGGTAAAACCACTTGGCTAAAGGTGCCCAAAGTATGAAAGTGACGTTAGATACACCTATGAGCGAAGCGCAAGAACCACCTATCACCGATATCCGTTCCAAGGTTTCGGCAATGCGCCGATCATATGGTGAGGTTGGATTGATCGAGGGCGAACTCGACCAAAATCCAATTTCGCAATTCACGACGTGGCTCGCAGATGCTGCAGCTAACCCATTTATCGTAGAAGCAAATGCCATGGTGCTTTCAACGGTTCATGATGGTCAACCCACTTCAAGGTCGGTCTTATTAAAAGATGTAACCGAAAATGGCTTTACTTTTTTTACCAATTATGAATCAGCAAAAGCGATTGATATAGCTACTAACGCCAACGTTTCAATTCTCTTCCCGTGGTATGCCATGGAGCGCCAAGTTATTGTCTTGGGAAGTGCTTCGAAAATTGCACGTGCGGAGAGCGAGGCTTACTTCGCAACGCGACCATGGTCGAGTCAGATTGGCGCATGGGCTAGCCACCAATCAAAACGATTAGCTACCAGAGAAACTTTGGAGAACGCTTACTCCGAATTGACGATTAAATATCCGGAAGGTGCTCCGGTCCCGACCCCGCCACATTGGGGTGGATACCTTATTGCTCCCTCCAATATCGAATTTTGGCAAGGTAGATATTCCAGATTGCATGATCGAGTTCGATATGTGAGAACTGACAACGACGCCGCGAAAACCCAATGGAGCCTGGAAAGGTACTACCCATAGGCTACGCAGATGAGCGAACCGATAATAATTCCAAATAATTTAAAGCCAGTTGATGGTCGTTTTGGTTGTGGGCCATCAAGAATTCGACCTTCAGTAATCTCAGCATTAA